>CAIRCS010000159.1 GCA_903877115.1 uncultured Legionella sp. | reverse complement strand
CAATATAGGGTGACGGTGTAAACAAAAAACTTTTACGTGAGCCGCCCCCCGCAATCGGTATGGCTTCGCCTTTGTCAGATAGCTCCCGTTGTAGGGAAAAATCTGATTTTCTGCTTGACTATTCCCCAAAAAACAGTCTTCTTAACATGCCTCGTTACCTATATGGTAACTACTCAGGATCCCTTCGCCCGCTGGCGGGAGAAGGTGCCCGAAGGGCGGATGAGGGTGGTTTAAAATAAAAGAAAAAACACTTGCAAAAACATATAGATATGATCAAATAGTCGAATGAAATCGACGACTCCCACACTTGAATCTTTATTGGCAATCATTGAGGCTCAAGCTGAAATGATAAAACAGCTGCAAGCAAAGATAGCTGATCTCGAAAAACGTCTAAATAAAAATAGTCATAATAGCTCGAAACCACCTTCAAGTGATGGCTTATCAAAACCACCTCGCACAACCTCTTTATGTGAAAAAGGTCGAAATAAAAGCGGCGGGCAATTAGGTCATAAAGGTGAAACGCTAAAGCAAGTTGCTTTCCCGGACGTTGTTATCACTCATTCTATTAATCATTGCCCGGATTGTGGTAATGAGCTGCCGTCAAATCTGACTGGTGAAATATGTCGACAGGTTTTTGATATACGGCCCACGCAATTATTTGTGACTGAGCATCGTGCTGAAGTAAAGCATTGCGTTTGTTGTAAACGAAAAATATCTGCTTTATTTCCTGATAACGTTACAGCGCCGGTGCAATATGGCGAACGAATTAAAAGTTTAGCACTATATTTACAACATCAACATTTCATCCCTGAAGAGCGGTTACAACAAATATTTGGCGATGTATTTGGGGTATCACTTTCTACAGCCACATTAAGCCGCGTCAGCGAAGTTGCTTATCGCAACTTATCTCATTTTGAAGAAGCCCTTTTCGAGAGGATAAAAAATTCGCCCATTAAGCATTTGGATGAAACAGGCTTTCGAGTTTCTGCTAAAACTCAGTGGTTACATACCGCATCCACGGAACATCTAACGTACTACCATGTTTCACCAAAACGAAAATCCTTATTACAAGGGCTTACAGGGGTTGTGGTACATGATCATTGGAGACCTTATTTTCAGTTGCCTGATGTTAAGCATGCGCTTTGTAATCAACATCATTTACGTGAACTTACAGCACTTATTGAATATGAAAAAGAAGCGTGGGCAAGAAAAATGAGACGTTTGCTCCGTTGTATGCTTCGATACCGGCACTACTATGGAGACAATCCAATACCAGAGTATTTACTTAATCGTTTAAGCAATCTGTATGATCGTATTGTTTATGAAGGGTTTATTTATCACGAAAAAAACTTATTACCTGCTGTTAAAAAAAGACAGGGGCGAGTACCTAATCGTCCTGGGCACAATTTTTTAATTCGATTACGTGATTATCGAGAGGATGTTTTACGGTTTCTATATGATCCGAGCGTCCCCTTTGCTAATAACCTTGCTGAACGTGATTTACGCATGATGAAATGTAAACAAAAAATATCGGGCGGCTTCCGTGCTCAACAAGGTGCAGATATCTTTGCACGTATTCGAGGTTTTATTTCCACTGCTAGAAAACAGGGTTGGAATGTTTTTGATTCAATCCAAAGTGTGTTCTCAAACCAACTCCCTCAGACTTTTTAATCTTAATGAAATAACCCATTATTTAAAACACCCTCATCCGCCCTTCGGGCACCTTCTCCCGCCAGCGGGCGAAGGGATCCTGAGTAGTTACAAAATATTTAATTTTGATTTAAATGCAATGATGGATCCAACCCATGCGCTATTGGTGAGTCACAATCCCAGGAGCCTCTTATTCGTAATGAACAGGATATGAAAAATTCATATTGATTATATCCACTATAATCCTGTCAAGCATGGGTATGTTCAACAGCCTGTTCAATGGATTTATCACTATATTAAAAACGAGACCTTATCATTGCCCTAAAGATTGGGCTTGCTTAGAAATGGTTAATTTGTACAAGATTGAGCATTGTTGGGCCGAACGGCCCAACCTACGCTTGCTTATTTTGCCCTCATCCGCCCTTTGGGCACCTTCTCCCGAACTCGGGAGAAGGGAGGGACCGATCTTCAGCTTCCTTAGATAATCAATATATACAATGCACCCGCACCGCGTAAAACTTGGACCAATAATTGAGATTGCTTTTGTTTCGCAATGTTTTGTAAGGCTTCTGTATTGGTGGTTGGTTGCTTGTTGGCAGAGATGATCACATCACCTGGTCGCAATCCAGCTCGCCAGCCAGCAGAATTTTCCGAAGCACCCACAATTTGGACACCCACAATACGACCGTGGGGTGGAGACTCTTGTTCGAAATCGCTTAATGCCAAACCATATAAAAAGGGATTGTTGGCTTGTAATTGCTGTTCATTCTGTTTGATGTCAGTCACGACCGCATGTAATTTTAGCTCTTTATTATTGCGCTGGACAACAAGGGTGGCTTCACTGCCAACTCGTAACAAAGAGATGACGGTTTTGATTTGAGAGGCCTGGGTAATAGTGGTACCGTTGATAGAGGTAATGATGTCACCGGCTTTGATTCCAGCTGATTCGGCGGGAGAGCCTTGATTTACTTGAGACACCAGCGCACCTTGGGTATGCTCCGTGTATCCCATCGCTTGGGCCAATTCAGGGGTTAGTGGTTGGACAAATATCCCCATTAAGCCACGATGAACCGAACCGTATTTGATAATTTGTTGAGCGACGTCTTTGGCCATATTGATTGGAATGGCAAACCCAATGCCCACGTTGCCACCATATAAAGAAATAATGGCCGTATTGATACCGATTAATTCCCCTTTGATATTGATTAACGCACCGCCGGAATTACCTGGATTGATGGCGGCATCTGTCTGAATGAAGTTTTCAACGCCTTCAATATTGAGATCGGAGCGTTTGATAGCCGATACAATCCCAAAGGTTGCTGATTGACTATTTCCAAAACTGTTTAACCCAAATGGGTTCCCAATTGCGACAACGAAATCACCAACATCCAGCTTATCCGAATCGCCAATCACTAAGGATTTAAGGTTTTTCGCATCAATTTTTAATACAGCGACGTCAGTTTCAGGATCGTTACCGATCATTTTTGCTTTCAAGCGGCGCCCATCATTCAGTGTGACAGTAATAATTTGCGCATTGCGAATCACATGATCATTGGTAAGGATGAACCCTTGGCGCGGATCAACGATGACCCCTGAGCCAATGCTCTGAAATTTACGGGGCTTTTCGGGTATGGCCGGTCCCGTCGGTGGTGCTTTATCTGGACCGCCTTCGTCAGCCATATTAGGCTGAGCTTGCGATGAAACATACCCTTGCACCGCAATGTTTACAATAGCAGGCATGACTGGCTTTAATACTGGTGCCAATGAGGGTAGCTGTGGCGGTGGATTTGTAGCATACGCAGAGGTAACACTGATAGAAAGAAGTATTGCACCAAGAAGTTTTATCATAATCATTCCTGAAACCATATCAATGAAGCTATTCTACCGGTTTGTGCTGCCCGGCGATAGGAGAAAAATTGAGAGTTGGATTCGAATGTGCACAAATGTGAAGGGTACACAGCTTGAATACCTAGATTTTGTAAGATCAAAGTAGCCATTTGGGGCAGGTCGGCAAACCATTGGTTTTCAATTTGAGTAAATGCTTGTGCGGCGTAAGGATACCGACTTACAAATTGGTCCAACACTTCAGAGCCCGTTGCATAACAGCGTCCGCAGATTGCTGGTCCGATCCATGCCATACATTGACTGGGAGCACTATGCATTTTTGCAACTGTGTTGTCTACAATCCCCATTGCTAGTCCGCGCCAACCAGCATGAATCGCTGCAATTTCAGTCCCTTGTTGGTCGCAAAGCATAATGGGTAAGCAATCAGCAGTCATAATGGCTAAGACGTGATTTTTTTGACGCGTGATCGCGGCATCCGCATTGGAGTCAAATGGTGCATCGACTTCGACACAATGCGTCGTATGGGTTTGTTCTAGCCATATAGGTTCACTGGGTAATTGTAAGCTTTCACGCAAAATACGGCGATTCGTAGCAACATGCTCAGGATCATCGCCGACATGCGCTGCTAAATTCCAATCTGAAAAATCAGCTTGGCTTACACCGCCCAAACGTGTGGTGGTGATGGCTCGAATATTGGGTGGGGCAGGCCATTGTGCGTTGATGATGTTCATGAAAATCCTTTTTTTAATCACCCGTCAGGACGGAAGTCAGCAAATAACCCGTCGTTGCGAGCGTAAGCGAAGCAATCTAGTGACTTGTGTTCAAATGGCAAAGGTCACTGGATTGCTTCACTTCGTTCGAAAAGACGGAAGTCAGCAAATAACTCGTCGTTGCGAGCGTAAGCGAAGCAATCAAGTGACTTGTGTTCAAATGGCAAAGGTCACTGGATTGCTTCACTTTGTTCGCAAAGACGAAAGTCAGCAAATAACCCGTCGTTGCGAGCGTAAGCGAAGCAATCCAGTGACTTGTGTTTAAATGGCAAAGGTCACTGGATTGCTTCACTTCGTTCGCAAAGACGAAAGTCAGCAAATAACTCGTCGTTGCGAGCGTAAGCGAAGCAATCTAGTGACTTGTGTTCAAATGGCAAAGGTCACTGGATTGCTTCACTTCGTTCGCAAGGACGAAGAAAGTTTACTTCGTTTCTTGGGCCACAAATTCCAAAAGACTTTGCAAATCATAGGGGATTGGGGCGGTATACGTCAATGTCTCTTGTGAAATGGGATGTTGAAAACTAAGCGTTTGCGCATGTAATGCTTGGCGGGGGAAGGTGCTTAGTGTGTCGCGTAATTCTTTGCTCATACCCGCTTTTAGACAGTTTCGAGTGCGGTACAGGAGATCGCCTACTATGGGGTGATTGATATGTGACATATGTACGCGAATTTGATGAGTGCGGCCCGTATGGAGCTTCACTTGTAATAGTGTCACATAATGAAACTTTTTGAGGACCGTAAACGTCGTGATGGCGGGTTTGCCGTGTTCTAACACTGCCATTTTTAAACGATTATGAGGATCGCGACCATATTCAGTATGGATGGTATCGCCGGCGATGAGATGACCGTAGACCAACGCCAGATATTGACGTTGAATGCTGCGTTCTTGCATTTGTCGAATCAAATGCGTGTGAGCAGTTAATGTTTTGGCAATGATCATGATGCCAGAGGTATCTTTGTCTAAACGATGAACAATCCCGGCGCGGGGTAGATCTTGCAGGGGCGCATGATGATGCAATAAAGCATTTAATAACGTTCCTTGCCGATTACCTGCTCCTGGATGGACAATCAAACCTGGAGGTTTATTAATAACCATAACTTGGTCATCTTCAAACAGAATGTCTAATGGAATGTCCTCGGCTTGGTCTGAGATTGTGGAGGATTCAGACGGCAGATTCAGCTGAATGGTTTCTCCGCCAGCTACTTTGGTATTGGGTTTCCAAGTTTGTTGGTTGATTAGAATACAACCGGTTTTGAGCCAGGTGGTTAATTTAGAGCGCGACCAGTGTGGGTATAATTTGGCTAGGACAAAATCGATTCTTAGGCCTCTGAGCATGATAGGGATTATGCAGCCTGCATCTTGTGGAGTGTCAGGAGAGACCTGGTCTTGCTGAAGGGACGTAGAACCTGCGGTCAAGGCGCGGGAATTCGGGTCTTCTTTAGGTTTTATTGAATTCAGTTCATTAGGTTCTACAGACTCAGGCTTTGAAGAATTAGGCATCAATGTTCAACTTCAGTAATTCTGCCGCGCAGAGAATTGGGTTGGGCGTCCGTGATGAGCACATCTCTAAATTGACCAATTAATTCCGTAGGCCCGGAAAAATTGACGACGCGATTGCATTCGGTACGGCCAGCCAATTGGGTGCTGGATTTTTTAGATGCCCCCGTTATTAAAAGTCGCTGAGTAGAACCAATCAAGGCTTGGCTGTAGCGCATGGCTTGCATGCCTAAGCGTTCTTGTAAAATGCTCAGACGTTGTTTTTTAACGTCCATCGGTGTTGGGTCGGGTAAATTAGCCGCTGGAGTGCCGGGTCTTGGGCTATAAATGAAACTAAACGATGTATCAAAGCCGATTTCATGGACCAAATCCATGGTATCTTGAAAATCTTGGTCGGTTTCACCTGGAAAGCCCACAATAATGTCGGTGGACAAACGAACGTCCGGGCGAACTTTGCGTAATTTACGAATTTTAGATTTGAATTCTAGCGCAGTGTAGCCCCGTTTCATTAAAGCCAAAATGCGATCTGAACCGGATTGTACCGGTAAATGTAAATGATTGGCTAAGATCGGGACTTCAGCAAAGGCAGAAATCAAATTATCAGAAAATGCCAAAGGATGTGACGTCGTGAAACGAATGCGACCTAAACCATCCATTGCCGACAAATATTGAATCAATAACGCCAAATCAGCGATTTCGCCTGAAGCCATCGTACCGCGATAATCATTCACATTTTGGCCTAATAAATTAATTTCACGTACCCCTTGATTCACTAAGAGATAACATTCTGCCAACACATCATCAAACGGCCGAGAAATTTCTTCGCCACGGGTGTAGGGTACCACACAAAACGAACAGTATTTGCTACAACCTTCCATAATCGAAACAAAGGCGATTGGGCCTTCGGCACGTGGGGCAGGGAGGTGATCAAATTTCTCAATTTCAGGAAAACTAATATCAACCACAGATTTTTTGTTGGCTAAGCGTTCGGTCAACAGAGCGGGTAAGCGGTGTAAGGTTTGTGGCCCAAATACCAAATCTACGTAAGGCGCGCGCTTTAAAATATCCGCGCCTTCTTGACTTGCTACACAACCGCCTACTCCGATGATGACGTGGGGATTCGCTTTTTTATATTCGCGCCATTGGCCTAATTGGGAAAATACTTTTTCTTGGGCTTTGTCGCGGATTGAACAGGTATTTAATAAAATCACGTCTGCATCGTCTAAAGAATCAGTGGACTCTAAACCATGTGATTTTGCCAATACATCAGCCATCTTAGAAGAATCATACACATTCATCTGACAGCCATTCGTTTTAATATAAAGCTTTTTCATAAGAGATCACTCATTTTACAGCCGCTTTACAATAGGTCTCTCGAATCATAGGCAGTAATAACAAAGCAATAAACATGCCTATGGGTAATATCGCGAGCGCCATTTGATAATTGGCTACCGTATATACTCGTACTTGATCATGCATTTGCCCTGACCACAATCCATCTAAAATAAAGCCTACGGCGGGTTGAACTAAGGCAATCCCCACCATGTTCATCATATTCATAAAACTCAAAGCGGTGGCCACGTATTTTTGATTACTCAATTCTTTGGCCAGTGCAAAAGCGGGTAAAAAGCCTGCGGAAAAAATGCCGAATGCAAATAACAAGATTTGCACGATAAATTTGGTGTGAATAGAGCCAAAGATAATCAAAGAACTGCAGATCAAGGCGCCAACACAGCCGATGTAGAGTGGTGGCTTACGTAATCCGATTCTATTTGAAAAAATTCCCCAGAATGGGCCGGCTACTGCCCAACCAAAGAGCACCAGTGAAATATAATTCGCTGCCACGGATTTGGATAAATGCATGCTCAGCATCAAAAAGGGTACACCCCATAATCCACAAATAACGGGTGTAGCGGTATACATCAGCCCACCGAAGAGTGCGACGAGCCATAATTGTTTATTGCGGAGCAGAATCAAAAGTCGTTGACCCAAAGTACCTTCTTCGATAACTTCTTCTGGCGCGCCCTTATAGACATGGGTGCCATGATCTTTGGTGAAGATAAAAATTAAAACTGCGACTAATAAGCCAATGCATCCCATAATGAGCATACTGTGACGCCAACCGTAATGGTCGATCAATAAAGCCAACGGTGCTTCTCCGAAAATGGCTCCAAGCATTCCGAGCGTTACCATCATACCGGTTAAAAATGCAAAGCGATGGGCGGGAAACCAATTGGAAGCCAATTTTAAAGTGCCCACGACGGCAAAAGAGGAGCCAAGGCCAATCATCAAGCGTGCGGTACAAGCCATGAAAAAGTTTTCCGTCAACCCGAAGGCGATAGTACTGAGAGCGCAAATTGTGGTAGCAATGGTTAATAGACGTCTAGGGCCAAAATGATCGGTCATCACGCCACAGGGCAATTGCATGCCCGCATAAGAATAAAAATAAATACCGGATAAAATACCCAATGTATGACTCGTTACTGAAAAGTCACGCATTAATTCAGCGCTCATTACGCTGGGAGATACTTGCAGCAAGCATTCATAAAAATAAAATAGACAACCCAAGCCCCAGATGAGCCATGGTTTGTAGTTATATTCAGGCTGTTTTGAATGCCGAGTTTTTGTCATCTTAGCCGACTCCCTTTTGCCATTCGCACGTATTTTTAAAAAAAGGGAAATCCTACCAGTTTGTCTAGTAATTGTCTAGATTTTTAATGTTGTCATTGTGAGTGTTAGCGAAGATATTTAGTGATTTTAGGGCTGTGTATAAGTCACTGGGTTGCTTCGCTGCGCTCGCAATGACGGAAGTGGTTAAATAGCCCGTCGTTGCGAGCGTTAGCGAAGCAATCCAGAGGCGTTTGTACAAAAGGCGAAGGGTCACTGGGTTGCTTCGCTGCGCTCGCAATGACGGAAGTGGTTAAATAGCCCGTCGTTGCGAGCGTTAGCGAAGCAATCCAGAGGCGTTTGTACAAAAGGCGAAGGGTCACTGGGTTG
>CAIRCS010000158.1 GCA_903877115.1 uncultured Legionella sp. | reverse complement strand
TGTAATTATCAATAGTTTAAATTTTATTTAAAAATCCTAGTAATCCTCGAATATTTTACCTTAAATTAAACTTTAGTTTATTTATATGCTATTATATCTAGTATGACTAGAAATAAAGAATCAAAAATAAACCACTTTATGGTTTCAGCACCCTCTGGCGTGGTACTAACTGCAGCATGGCTTGAGAAGCATGGCGTATCACCCAAGCTGGCTTGGTGGTATGTCCATTCAGGCCTATTGGAAAAGCTTGGGACGAATGCCTATAAAAAAGCAGATGATAACATCACTTGGGAAGGTGCCATCAATGCATTGCAAGCTCAATTAGCCACTCCAATCCATATAGGAGCAAAAACCGCTTTGCATTTATTAGGGTTAGGGCATTTTGTATCTATGCAAGGCATGCAGCACATCATGCTGTTCGCGCCTCCAGCTACAAAAATACCCAAATGGTTATTGGCAAATGCCTGGAACGCCGAATTTGAAATATATAAATCATCCTTATTTTCAAATGAGGAAGGATTAATAGACCGTTCTATCAATGGCGTAAACTTAAAAATAGCCAGCCCTGAAAGAGCGGCGCTAGAATTACTTTATTTATACCCGCAGCATCAATCATTAAATGAAATAACCTATCTAATAGAAAATCTAACGCAGTTAAGACCTAAAGTAATCCAGGCATTATTAGAGGATTGTCATTCAATCAAAGTAAAAAGGCTTTTCTTGCATTTGAGCGAGCAATTTAATCATCCTTGGTTTTCCAGTTTGGATTTAACAAAAATAGATTTGGGTAAAGGCAAGAGAGTACTAGCTAAAGGCGGCAAATATTTTTCTAAATATCAGCTGTCTTTACCGGAAGTAAAGGAGTAATGCATTGAGTTTCCAAGAAGTATATAAAAATCAGGTAGCTTTATTGCTAGAAGTCTTGCCCGTATTAAATGATTTTAAATGTTTCGCTTTAAAAGGTGGAACAGCGATTAATTTATTCATCAATGATATGCCAAGACTAAGCGTCGATATTGATTTGACTTATTTACCCATCGAAAGCAGAGATATTTTTCTTCAAAATATCGAGATTGAACTGTTTAAAATGAAACAAGTTATCGAGCAATTAGGCGTGGTAGTTAAAACTGTGCCCATGAAAAACGGCTCCATATCCAAATTACAGGTTTACTCCAATAATGGCATGATTAAGATTGAACCTAATTTTGTCTTAAGAGGCTTTGTATTTCCTTGTGAAGAAAAAGAACTATGCGACAAAGCTCAAGACCAATTTTTAAAATTTATGCGCGTTAAAACATTATCTGTTGCTGATTTATATGGGGGTAAAATATGCGCGGCCTTAGATAGATATCATCCTCGCGATTTGTTTGATATAAAACTCTTATTAGAAACTCAGGGGTTAACCGAGGCAGTCCGGCAAGCCTTCATTGTTTATCTTGCTAGTGGTTCAAGGCCTATGCATGAACTTCTTGACCCAAGAATAACGGAAGCTTCACAACAGGAATTTGAAAATACTTTCCAAAATGAGTTTTCTGGCATGACTGCCATTCCTACCACACACAAAGAATTAAAAGACATTCGCGCGCACTTACCCAAATTGCTGCTGAGTTCTTTCAGCGAAAATGAAAGAATGTTTTTAATTCAATTAAAATCTGGTGACCCTGATTGGTCATTGTTACCCATCAATGGCATTGACAGTCTTCCTGGTATTCAATGGAAACTACGCAACATTAACAAGATTCCTGAAGAGAAAAAGAAAGAACAACTCAACAAATTAAAGCAAGTTTTAGAGGTCTAAAAAATAATTGATTTTGTGGGACACTCATGGGACACTAGGCCGCAAATAATGGCAATAAATGATGACAAATAGCAATAATAGTTTTTGGTTAGTACGTTGATTTCATTATTGTTATTTGTTGTAGAGTACTGCGGTTTATGGCTAAGACGGCGACTGTTAATCATTAGGTCAGAGGTTCAAGTCCTCTCCGGGGAGCCATATACAGCAAGGGTTTTATAGAAAATCCCAACTTCAACAAATGTCTTGGTGGGTACTTTGATGGGTACCTTGTTCGGCCTTACCCAATAACAACAGCGCACTATACAATCCTATAATTGCTTAATCATCCACCCATATGGGACGTGAATGATGTTATAAGAACTTAGGAGAATAGCATGACAAGTGAAAACGAAAATACAGCCAAAATCACGGTTCATGCAAAACTTATTGCAAAACAAGGAAAAGTTTTGTTATGCCTTATACTATGCAACAGTGTTTAACATACCGCCGCAACACCGCCGCAACACCGCCGCAACACCGCCGCAACACCTCTGTAGCTATTAGGTCGGTTTTATCTTGAACCATATTGTTTTTTTTGCATGACCTTTTGAATCAATAAGACCATTTTTCTTAAGGCACATAAGATCGTCTCGAAGTGTGCGCGGTGCGGGAGGCATCTCTAGTTTGTCTATAATATTATTCGCGCTCATGGCTTCTGATTTGTTGAGTAAATTAAGAATTTCTTGTTGACGAGAGGTTAACTGGTGTATTGCAGTGGAGGAATTTATAGTAATACCCGAATTCATCGCTTCTTTAAATGAAAAAACAACAGAAAACCCATGAAATTCTTCTGAAAATGTTGGTTCCGGTGTGTTGTTTTTTTTGCAAAACTCAACCATGCGAGTGGTGCCAGTTCCCCACTTTTCAATCCAACCTCTTTTGTAAAACACATTCGCGATGAGTTCATTTCGTGGAAAAGAGTGATGTGGTTTTTTTAATTGTTCGAGCGTTATCCCCGGGGGTAATGCACCAGGATTCCAAATTTCCAAACGATCGTCATAAATAGCTAAATGAGGTGAAGCTGACCTTTCATTGTAATTGCGATGACAGAACGCATTGATTAATGCTTCTCTAAGCGCTAACTGCGGAACAGCCGGTTGATCAATTCGCGCTAATTTTCCTGGTTCAAAAAAACCTGCAATTGGCAGATGGCGATTGGCAAAATGATGAGCAAGCTGGATCAGTTGAAAAGTATTACCAGTTTCCATTTGATTATCAATGAAACCATCTATTTTATCTAAGCCGCGAAATCGAGCCATTTTAAACTCGCAGCGTGAAAAAATTTTCTTTGTTGATTTGCAGAATAAGACAACGGCAGCATTGGTCAGTGCGTTATTTTGAATCAAGTTAAAATTAATTAAAATTTGCTCAATGCTATAGTTGATTGTCTCAGGACTTATGCGGTTGTGTTGAATCCCTTCTGCCACAGTGTTTTTTATTTCATCGTGATCTAAATGGTCTATGGAGTATTCATTGGTGTGAAATTCAACCCAGTTATGATTGAGGTAAGCGCGTTGAACGATGAGTTGTTCATAACGATGCTGAGTCATTGGCGCCGTACTTGATTGAGTGCGTTCATAAGGACGTGCTTCATATACGTAGGGAATGTGTTTCCCTTGGGGTACTTCCAAGACGATCATGTGACGATTATTTTCGATAGGAATATAATGGACTGTAATATGTGCGTTGGGTTCTATTTTTTTAATTTCATGGGCAATTTCTAGTTTGGTTTTATCGGCAATTTGTTGGCCAATCAATTCACCATTATCTTTGGCGCCGAAGACAACGATGCCTCCTGTATCATTTAGAAAAGCACATACCGTTGTAAAAGCGGCTTTGATTTGTGCGGTAGATTTTTTAAATTCTACATGTTGTGATTCGCCTTCGCGAATAAGTTGCTTTAATTGAGTTATGTTCATGCGAGAACTTCCTGTTGCGCTAGACTTTGGATGGATTTGGTTATTTGATCTACTGGGTATACCAGCTGTTGAATACACTCGGCCCATTGTTCCAAGGCTTCTTTTCGTTGTGGTAGCATTTCATTCTTATTATAGGTTGCCATAATTCTTGGCATTTTATGCCCCAGGCATTTTTCAATCACCACAGGATCAACATCCAATGTTTCCCCCAATTGTGTTGCAAATGTACGCCTTAAATCATGCGCTGTCCACTCAGGAATACCCAATTTATCTTGAATTCGGCGTATGGCTCTAGGCAATGCGTTTTCATCTAATGGTTTATGTTTAACCAAGCCAGGTAAGATAAGGGTTGCATCACCAACTGTTTTTAATTCTTGAAAAATTTGTTTAGTAAACACTGATAAATGAACTTTCATGGTGATGCTTCCTTTGGTATGTTCAGGAGGAATCGTCCACAATGAATTATCAAAATCAATGCCGGTCCACTGTGATAAGCGAATTTCAGCAGTGCGGACACCGGTAAGAGTAATAATCTTTATAGCACTTTTGGTTTGCAAGGACATGTGACATGACTCGCTATCTAAAAAATGCCAAATTGTTTTGATTTCATTTAAACTTAAATAACGTTCGCGAGGCTTTTCCATTCCACCAATATTACGCGCGCGAATATTGGCTGCTGGATTTTGTTGCATTGTACCGCGACTGACTGCATGGCTGAATGCTTGTTTTAAGCTGCTGAGCACACGATTTGCATGAACAGGCGCGCCTCGTTGAACAATAGAATCTAAAGCATTAGTGACATCGATGGCCTGAATGTCGCTTAACTTCAGTGCGCCCAAGAGCGGAATAATATCGACTTTTATCTGACGTTGAATTTGCAACGGTTTTTTATTATGTTTTTCAACATAATTTTTATACCATGAGGTAATCAGTTTTTCCACTGTATGTTGTTCTCGATTACGCTCTTGTTCGAGAAGTAATTTTGGATTAGATCCCGTGCGACGAATGTCTCTCAGTTCATTAAATTTTTTGCGTGCGTCGGCAAGACTCATCGCGGGGTAATGACCAAATATAATGTAGTCTTTTTTTTCATTAATTTTGTAGCGATAAATCCAGCTTTTTGTTCCGGTGGGATATATTAGGATGCCAAATCCGCCACCTTCAAATTTTTCCAGTCTTTTATCTTCTGACTTTAATCGCTTAATGTAAGTATCAGTAAATTGAATCATGTAAAATCCATAACAGTTTAATGGGTACTTTAGTGGGTACTTTTTTATGTGCTTAAATGAATTTAATCGTTATTAATTGATATCTAAAATAACGATAAATCCCATATATTACAAGGAATTATTGACATATTTGAACTTTATTGATATTGTATGAAAACGTAAAAAACAAAGACTGTTAATCATTAGGTCGGCGGTTCGAGTCCGTTCCGGGGAGCCATATACAGCAAGGGTTATATGGTGAAAACAAAAAATCCCCTTGTCTAGATTATTAAAAACGTTCCTCTAAACGTTTCTTCCTGCGCTTTGCTAGGTACTTGAAATGCCTCACATCAGTAAGACTAACCAAGAGATTCAAGCAGCTCCTCAACGAATCATGATCGTGGGTCGACCAGGTAGCGGTAAATCAACTTTTTCAATTAAACTGCAAGCCATACTCAATATTCCGCTGTTTCACCTGGATAAATATTTCTTTGAGAAAAATTGGGTTCAGCGTAATTATCAAGATTTTCTAAATCAGCAGCAATATTTTGTTGATAAGCCTCAATGGATTATTGATGGCAACTCAACCAAATCCTTTGAGTTACGTTATAGCCAAGCAGATCTCTGCTTGTACTTTAATTTTCCAAGATACCTATGTTACTACCGAACAATTAAGCGTTTATTTCATAAGCACCCTGCAATTGATGATCGAGCACAGGGATGTCAAGAAACTATACGTTGGTCATTATTACAATACATGTGGGGTTTTGAAAAACGGGTGCAACCAATTTTAAGTGTTTTGAAGTCAAATTACTCTAATGTTAAATTAATTGAGTTGCGTTCAGATCAAGATGTAATTTGCTTTACGAAAAATTTGCAGCAAGTGATTAACTCATCGCAATAGCAGACCTAACAGCATCTGATGGAATAAAAATATTTTTTGAAGCATCACTTTTGTCACTAACGTCACTTTTCAGATAGGTTCAGTGTGTTACCATCATGTGATAATACTTCCTAATTTTATAAGAAAAAATAATGCAAGATGCGATTATTAATCAAATTATTAAACATGAAAGAGGTTATCCAAGCCGCCATCAAAGCCCATGCACATGAATTTATCACTTTAACCCATGATGGTTACCAATCCTTGGTAGGAGAGCGTGGTATTAAGCTGTCGGGTGGTCAAAGACAAAGAATATCGATTGCTCGTGCTATTTTGAAGAATGCGCCTATTTTAATTTTAGATGAAGCCACGAGTGCTTTGGATTCGGTAACCGAGGGATATATTCAAGACAGCCTGGCGACTTTAATGCAAGGGAAAACAGTCATTATTATAGCCCATAGATTGTCGACCTTGCTTGAAATGGATAGGATCTGAGTTTTTGATCAAGGTAAAATTGTTGAGGATGGAACTCATTTAGAATTGTTGGCAAAAAATGGTCGATATAAAACTTTGTGGGGTGCTCAGGTAGGCGGATTTTTGTTGGATTCGGACGAATAAAACCTTCTCCAAATCAGATCAATCGAGTAAATTTATTTGTATCGGCCATAAGCCAAAATTTCCGGGTACACTTGAGGGGACTTAATAATAGCAAATGACAAAAATACGACGAGATAATCCTATACTCTTTTCCACGGTCAAATGGTTTTCATCACTGATAATTATCGCAAGTTCTGTTTTCATTACGGAAGCGTCTTCGTTTGCAGCAGTTCAGAAGACTCAATCCATATTAATTCAGAAAAAATTAGCTGAGCTTGAGGCCTCTTCAGGAGGACGAATAGGCATGTATGTCATTAATATGGCAAATGGCGCGCATCTGCAGTATCGTGCGAATGAGCGCTTTCCTATGGGGTGTACTTCTAAAGTAATAGGCGTTGCGACTATTCTCAGAAAAAGCATGAATGAGCCTGCGCTTTTATCGCAAAAAATTCGTTATACAAAAAAGGATTTAACCACTTGGAGTCCGATTACTGAAAAACATCTTAAGTCTGGAATGACTGTTGCGGAATTGTGCGCTGCCGCTATTAGTTATAGTGATAATACTGCGATGAACCTCCTGGTTAAAAAAATGGGTGGGCTAAAACAAATGAATGTTTTTGCGCGCTCTATTCATAATGTTTCATTTCGGCAAGATCATGACTGGCCAGAAGAAGCTTTCTCGGGTGGAAAAGGCAATTTAAATGATAGTGCCACTCCAAAAGATATGGCAAATAGTTTGCAAACATTAGCATTTACCGACACGCTAGCGAAACCTCAACGGATGCTGCTGCTGTCCTGGTTAAAAGCGAATACAACCGGTGATTTTCGGATTAGAGCGGGCCTTCCCAAAGGTTGGATTGTTGCGGATAAAACAGGAACTGGCTCTGATTATGGTACAACCAATGATATTGGCATTATTTGGCCTCCCAAATGTGCGCCAGTTATCATGGTAGTTTATTACACGAATGATCATAAGCAGGCTGTAAAGCGAGAGGATATGGTTGCCTCAGTGACACGGCTGGTAATGGAAAACTTAGCTAAAGGTGAGCGGTGTATCAGGGGAAATAGGGGCTAATTTTATAAATGAGAAATTTATTATGAACAATACTATTATCCGTGAGCTAAATCTTGAAGATAAAGAAGCCTTTTTGAAAGCGATGCAACATAGTCAATCTTTGCATCACCCATGGGTGACCCCGCCGCTGACTTCACATGAATTTGATGACTATTGGCAAAGATTTCAGCAACCAAATCAGAAGAGTTATTTAGCCTGTGATGACTTGGGTCAAATTGTAGGGGTTTTCAATATCAGTGAAATGGTTCGAGGCGCATTCCAAAATGCTTTTATAGGTTTTTATGGTGTCAAAGATTACAGTGGCAAAGGGTTTATGAACGCCGGTCTTAAATTGGTGCAGAAAAAAGTATTTGAAGAACTTGCATTGCATCGATTAGAAGCCAATATACAGCCAGAAAATACTCGCTCAATTCAATTAGTAAAAAACAATGGTTTTCGCTATGAGGGTTTTTCGCCGCGCTATTTAAAAATCCATGGTGAATGGCGTGGGCATGAGCATTGGGCAATCACTGCTGAAGATTATATCAGGGATACTCCCGATATTGAGCAAAAAGATTATGTTGATATTGTTCCCTATAACTCGGAATGGTCAAAGCTGGCGGAGGCTGAAATAGATAAGCTAAAATCAGTTTTTCCACCTAATTCTATACTTGATATTCAGCATGTGGGTAGCACTGCAATTATAGGGCTATCTGCAAAGCCGATACTTGATATTCAAATTGCAGTTCACTCGTTGGATGAAATGAAACTTATGGCAGTACCCATTCTACAGAAATTGGGTTATGACTATTGGGATAGTAATCCTGATCCCAAACGCATGTTTTTTGTTAAAGGCATGCCTCCTTATGGAGAAAAGCGCACGCATCATGTCCATATATTTGAACATCATTCAGATCATTGGCGGAATAAGCTAATTTTTAGAGATTATTTGCGCGTACATGCCGATCTAGCACAGGAGTATGAACAATTAAAACTTAAATTGGCTCATGACCATGTATATGACCGTGAAAAATACACGGATGAAAAACTAAGTTTTGTGAATAGGGTGTTACAATTGGCCAAAAAACAATAATGAGACGCCATTTATGCCGCTGAAATCTTTATGCAAATTTCTATGTCTAATAGTCATGCTGTTGGCTACGAATGCTTATAGTCAAAATCCTTACTCTATTCCAGTATTCTCTGACTCGCAGCGCTTGGATAAAATCCAGAAATAGTTTCCAAAAATTGAAAAAATCTATCAAGACTATGCGAAAAAAAATCATTTCCCGGGCTTTGCTTTTGGGGTAATGGTTGATGGAAAGTTGGTTTATTCAGGAACGGAAGGGACTATTGATCTTGAGAAAAAAACACCGACTGATCTACAGTCTATGTTTCGCATTGCTTCGATGACAAAAAGTTTTACTGCCATGGCAATTTTAAAATTGCGCGATGAAGGGAAATTAACATTAGATGACCCGGTTTCTCTGTATATTCCTGAAATAAAAAATCAATGCTTAACCAATTATTCCCCAGATATTACGCTGCGTAATTTATTAACGCATTCTGCCGGACTGCCTCTAGATAATGCTTGGGGTGATAGACAATTAAATATGAGTAAACCAGACTTTGTTGCCTTTTTAAAACAAGGACTGTCTTTCTCAAATACGCCTGGTTTTGGTAGCAATTGGGTTATCATGCCTGATTATGGTATTGGGGTTATTCTTTTTGCCAATGGGACTTATGCACCGGCAGGAGAAGTGAATCTGCAAGTATTAGACGAACTCATAAAAGGTGCTTATTTAAAACCAAGAACACTCCAACCCACTTTATTATTAAAAGATAGGCAAGCAGGCTTGGTAAAGTTATTGCAAGATTGGAATGCTTCCGACGCAATAGGACTTGTCGCCGATAATTTTTTTCTAGATTCTTCTCTGGATGCTCGCAAGAAAGAGTCAGAAGCTCTGTTTAAAAAATCAGGTAAAATCATCCGAACGCATGCAATTATTCCTGAAAGTCAATTAAGCGGCTATTTTATTATGGAAGGAGTGAAAGCGGATCTGAAAATCAGCTTTATGTTGACGCCCCAAAACCCTGCTTTGATACAAGAAATTCGCATGGAAATTTTAGATAAAGAAGAAAAATAGGGTTGGTCTAACGAGTGCCACTCTCGCATTTGCAAGTTTAGATTGATTTCCATGTAATTTAATGTAGGTTGGGCCTTGGCCCAATATCAAAGCGCAGCGCTTCATTTGACAAGTCATGGTGCACAGCGGGCCTTGTTGGGCCAAGGCCCAACCTACAAACAATTCTAACTCATACTTTTTTTAGGAGTGGATGTTATGCTAATGAAATTGGCCAAAAAAAAATAATGAGACGCCCTTTATTATTCTCATAGCGTAAAAGTTAAATACTTATGTTTAACCGGAGTAAACGTAGATATAATGCTAAATAGATAATGAAGAATGAACGGCTAGAACGAAAGGATTCCCTATGTTATTTAATTCAGAGTTTTTTATTTTTTTGTTTTTACCGTTAACTTTATTGGGTTTTTATGGATTATCCTATATCTCTGCGAAGCGATGTGCGGTGGCATGGCTGGTCTTCATGTCCTGCGTTTTTTATGGGTGGTTTCGCTTAGATTATTTGCTATTACTTCTTGTTCTTATTGTTATCAACTATAAATTTGGCATTATCCTTTCTACTCGGCACAAAAAAGGACGTAGCTCTGCGTTCGTGCTCATTTGCGGGCTCCTAATCAATATCGGTGTATTGTTCTACTTTAAATATAGCCATTTTGCGGTCAACAATATTAATCTGGTGTTTGGAACCCATTATGTTTTGCAAAATATTATTATGCCTATTGGAATTTCATTTTTTATTTTTCAAAAAATAGCTTATTTAATAGATGCTTATCGAGGAGAGGCAGAAGAGTATAATTTTCTTGATTTCTGTTTATTTGTTATGTACTTCCCACAATTGATTGCGGGGCCCATCGTGCACCACAAAGAACTAATACCTCAATTTCGGCAAAGTGCTATCTTTAAATTTAACCCCACAGATATATCGGTTGGGCTGACCATGTTTACTATGGGGTTGTGTAAAAAAATCATGATAGCTGATCAATTAGCATTGTGGGTGGATGCGCCATTCAAAGCTGTACAGGCTGGGTGGGCACTAACTTTTATAGAGTCCTGGAGTGCAGCTTTAAGTTTTACTTTGCAAATTTACTTTGATTTTTCTGCCTATACTGACATGGCACTTGGTTTAGCGTTGATGATGGGTATTAGGTTGCCTCAAAATTTCGATTCGCCCTATAAAGCCCTCAATATTATCGATTTTTGGCGACGGTGGCACATGACTTTGTCTCGTTTTTTACGTGATTATATTTATATCCCACTAGGTGGTAATCGTCAGGGACAATTGCGCCGCTATCTAAATTTATTGATGACGATGTTGATCGGAGGAATTTGGCACGGCGCTGCGTGGACCTTTTTATTTTGGGGTGCTTTGCATGGCTTTTATTTGATCATTAATCATTTCTGGCAATTCCTTAAAATTACGTTTAATTTTAGTCTTTCTCCAGTTGGTTGGATTAGACGAAGAATCTCTCAATTACTTACATTTAGCGCGGTTTTAATTGCTTGGGTATTTTTTCGTGCAGAAAATTTTAAAGCAGCCATCATCATGTTAAAAGGGATGATAGGGTTGAACGGCTTTGCATTAGCAGCCAAATATGAAACAACACTAGGTAGTTTAGGACAAGCTCTAAAACACTTGGGGCTACATTTTGAGGATTCTGGCGTTGCATATTTTCATGGTTTTAACCAAGCAATTTTTATTTTCATTTTGTGTGGTATGGTATGGTTGTTGCCAAATACGCAACAGATTTGCATGGCATTTAAGCCGGCGATACAGGCGATAAATCTTGGGTGCATCAAAGGTTGGTGGCGGGCGTTACCTTTCGTAGCAATAAAAAACAATGAGTTTCAATTGATACTTTCTCCTGTGCTTGCTGCTATTCTCGGTCTTGCTTTAGTAGGTGCTATTTTTTGGCAAACCTTACGAGCCACGCCGGTAGTAAATTTTATTTACTTTCAATTTTGAGATGAGTAACTGATGAAAGCATTTGAGCATGCACCGAAAAAATTTGTGACCTGGTATATGCTGTTGCCAATAATCTTAGTATGTTTTGTGGTTGTATTTAATATACTTGTTGATCCCTATGGTATTTTTCGTGTTGTCTCGATATCAGGTATAAATGCGGATAAGGTAGCAGTTGCTTCAAATTTAAGGTTATCAAAAGCACATGCCGCACATTACTTTAAACCTACCGCTGCAATATTTGGTACGTCACGTGCTGAAAAATCGATTGATCCAGATCATCCTGTGTTTAAAGCGTTGGGATATCATACTTATAATATGGCGATGGCTGGTAGTGGCTTATATGAAATTTATCGGACCTTGCAACATACTTATTATGCCTCCGATAGACAATTAAAGCTGGCTGTTATAGGTTTGGATTTTCTAATGTTTAATGCGAATAGAGAGGAGATTGTATTTGGTACGGAAATATTAAACTATGATGAAAAACGACTTATGTTGTTACCAAGTCAATCGTATTTCACAACTACATGTTTATTTGATGCAGAGTCTATTTTATTTAGAGCCGCTGCTAGGTCTAGCTTAAATACAATTTTACAACAAGATAGCAAAAAGGAACGAGAGACACGTCTTCTCCACCCCGAGGCTATCAAAGCTAAGGAACTATACTTAAGCAACGGAATGCGCCGCCCAGAAAATGTTGTGTTTTTCCCGCATAGAGTTGCAACAATTAGTAATGAAAAATATTATATGGAAAAAATTTGGACTGCAGGAGCAGAGCAACGGTTTTGTATATCTCTAGCCAATGAACAAAAATCCACTTTTGATACTCTTAACAAGATTATTAATTTCTCTAGAAAGAATAATATAGAACTACGTTTTTTTATTTCACCAACCCATGCTAGAGCAATTTTGGCAATTAAAGAGGCGGGCTTATGGGATGCATTGGAGGAGTTTAAACGAAGCTCGGTAGCCCTATTGGCAAAAGATGCAGAGCGATATCCACATTTAAAGCCGATAGTACTTTGGGATTTCATGAATTTTAATGCTATTACCACAGAGCCTTTCCCTGAAGTAGCTGATCATCACGCACAAATGCAATGGTATTGGGAAATGTCTCATTATAAAATCGCTACTGGAAATTTGATCTTAGATCGAGTCATGGACTATGGAGAAATTTCTAACCACAAATCTTCAGTCAATGATTTTGGTGTATTGTTAACTAAAAATAACATTGAATCTCAATTACAAAAGACCCTCCATGACTCTGTGGTTTATGAAAAAAAATTCCCGGAATATTTAGCGGAAATTAAAAAAACCGCGGAAGAAATTTTTTCCAACCGTCCCGGTACTATGTGCACACAAGCATACAAATTGTATTATCAGGCAAATCTTGCTCGAGAAAATAAAAAAGAATCTCTTGCCATGGCGCTTCTTACTAAAGCGGAGCGTTTACAAAAACAAGAGCAGGAAACTGCCTATGCGCGCCACTTGCCCTATCGAGAAACTAGTTTGGCAAGCTTAATTCAACGATCTTTGGCTGGCTATAAAATAGAAAAGCCATTATCTTCATGGATCGCTTATCAAGAACGTGGGCTTGAGAGAAGCTCGCAAGGTGATTTAGACGGTGCTGTTTTAGATTTTACTGAAGCAATACAAAGAGGACCCCAAAATACTGCGTTACAGTATTTGCGGGGTACAACATTCACAAAACTTAAGCAGCATCATCGAGCTATAGAGGATTTTAAAACAATTCTTGCTTCTGAACCCCAGAACAAAACTGTACAAGCATTATTGAAGCAGTCGGAGGCGCTGGTTTCTGAAGCAGAGCCATCTTCTTGGGTTGCTTACCAAGAGAGCGGCCTTGAGAAAAGTAAGCATGGCGATTTAGACGGTGCAGTGGTTGCTTTTACTCAAGCAATTAAACATGGGCCTAAAAACAATGCGTTATATTATATGAGAGGTACAATATTGGCTAAGCTTAAAAAACATCAATTAGCCATTAGGGACTTTAAAACCATTCTTAAGAGTGAACCAAATAATGAGACAGTTAAATTTGTTTTAAAACAATCTGAATCAAATTGTATTGACGAAAACGAGAGTAAGCCCTGAGTGATTTAGGTGGTGCTAATTGGATTGGCTATTAGCCGGTCTTGCGTCATATGATAAACCTGTAAATGTTGCTCCACTATTTTTTTAATATCGAATTCGCTTTCAGCAAGTTTGCGTCCTTCCTCACCCATAGTATGTCTCAGTGCTGAGTTGACTAATAATGAGCGAATAGCCTCAGCAAGCGAAACGGGATCACGTACTTTTACCAACAAGCCAGTTTTGCCGGGAATAATAGCCGCGCGACAACCTGGTACATCAGTCGTAATGATGGCACGTCCACAGGCGGCTGCTTCGACCAAAACACGCGGCAGACCTTCTCGATAGGATGGAAGGACTACTAGATGTACGTGTGGAAATAAGGATTCTGTGTTTTGATAGCCAACATACTCAATGTCTTGATTATGCGTCCACTCTTTGATTTGAGCTTCGTGAATGGATGAAGGATTACCGGGGTCTGGATAGCCGGCAAGTAAAAAACGGGCGTTTAGACCACTTTGTTTTAGCAGTCTAGCGGCTTCTACATATTCAACTACGCCTTTGTCTTTTAAAAGACGGGATGCTAATACGACAACAAAAGGAGGTGTTTCAGGTTCACTGCTATAAGTATATTGGGTTAAATCAACGCCTGAACCACGGATTAATACGGACTGTTCTTCTTTTAAGGCACCAAAAGAAAGTAATGTGTTTTTGTCATCCTCGTTCTGGAAAAGTACTTTCAAATTTTGATGTCGAAAAGCAAGCCGGTATAATTGAACTACGATTTTTCGGAGTATTTGGGCTTCAGCATGGTGATCGATAAATGCGTACCCTAACCCGGTGATTGCCGCTACTACAGCAGGAACTTTTGCAAAACGCGCAGCCAGCGACCCATAAATGACGGGTTTTATTGTAACTAAATGCACAATGGACGGTTTTACTTGCCTCATCAGATAGTACATTGCGATGATGCTTTTGGTTTCAGAGAGAATATTACGCCCACTGCGTGAAAGAGGTATAAAATGGTATGTAAAACCCGCTTCACGAATTTTGGGCAATATATTGGGTTCGCCGGTTGCCACATGAATTTCATAGCCTTGCTCCTGTGCAGCAATGGCAATTGGGAGTCGATGAGAGATAAAGTAATTCGGGTCATTGACGACGAATAATAATTTTTTTTTCATGATGCCAGCCAAGCCTGAAACATGAGTACTGTCCATAATTGATATTGCCAATTCCGTTTGCCTGATAAATGCTCATCCCATTTTTTTAAAATAGGCTTACTGTGTAAAAATCCTTGTTGTTCAATGGCCGTTTTATCCAGCAGACTTTCAGCCCAATCGCGTAACGGCCCTCTTAGCCATGCGTCAAGCGGAACTCCAAACCCCATTTTGGGTCTATCAAACAGCGGTTGCGGTACGTGCCTCGACAACAGTTCTCTTAATAACCATTTGGTTGTGCGATTACGAATTTTCATATTTAGTGGTAACTGCCACGTCCACTCTAGCAATTGATGATCGAGAAAAGGTGCGCGATTTTCTAAACCAACCGCCATGCAAGCTCGATCAACCTTTACCATAATATCATCTGGTAAATAGAAAAGCGTGTCATTGAGCATCATTTTTTCAATGATATTTTTTATTTCTAATGCGTATATCGGCTGTCTGATGCCCTTGCCTTTCACGATCTCTTGAGGGTTTGTCCACTGAGAAACCAGATGTAAATACAATTCGTCAACTGATTTTGCAGCAATGACAGAGGAAAATTTATGTAATTTATTACTGAGCATGGGGATTTTTGTGTATTTCAACCATGCGTCCCTACGCGGAGAAGAGAGTACACACAGTAATTTCTGAGCAGCCACACGAACAGGATAGGGAAGAAAATGGATGGCGTTACCTAAGGTTTTCCCCAGTAGATATCGATTATATCCCCCAAATAATTCATCCCCGCCATCCCCAGATAAACATACGGTCACATGTTGACGGGTGAGTTCTGCAATTAAAAACGTAGGGATAGCGGAAGAGTCAGCAAAAGGTTCATCGTAAATAGTAGATAATTTTGGAATAACGGCTAAAGCCTGTTTGGCATCTACAAAAAGTTCTGTATGCTCTGTATTCAGATGCTGAGCAATAGCTTTAGCATAGCCTGCTTCGTTGTATGCTTGATCATGAAATCCGATGGTAAATGTTTTAATCGGTTGACTACTATTTTTTTGCATCAATGCAGTGATTAAGGAGGAGTCTATACCGCCCGACAAAAAAGCGCCTATTGGCACATCGGAAACCATCCGACTTTGTACGATTGAGCTTAACAATTCTTCGGCGTGATCTACAGCTTCCTTATCTGTGAGTTGCAACGGATTTTTATATCCTTCTTCAGCAGCATGGGCAGCGGACCAATAAGTTATGGGGGCTGGTAAATTTTGAATGCTTGAGCTGGATAAACTGAGATAGGTGCCCGGTATTAATTTATAAATATGTTCATAAATGGATTTTGGTGCAGGAATATAACCATACTGCATAAATGATGCTAGGCTTGATTGTGCTACTTTGTTTTGAAACCCCGGATAACAGCGTAGCGCTTTGAGTTCTGAACCAAATACCAAGGTGTTGTTAACCAAACCATAATACAAGGGTTTTTCGCCGATTCTATCTCGAGCCAAATGCAGAACTTTTTCTTTTTTATCCCAAAGAGCAAAGGCAAACATCCCAGAGATAAGTTGTAACGTGGGTTCAAGACCATATTCGGTGATGAGTGCCAAAATGACTTCGGTGTCTGAATGCCCAGAAAAGAGATGGTTCTTTGCCTGAAGTTGTTTTTTTAGGGTTAAATAATTATATATTTCGCCATTATAGACCATCACATACCGGTCATTATGTGAATGCATAGGTTGGTGCCCTTGCTCGGATAAATCAAGAATGGCGAGCCGGCGATGACCCAAAGCAATCCCATCTTCGGGATTGCACCATAGTCCTTGATCATCCGGACCACGGTGAATTAAGCGATCCGTCATCTCAGAAATGATCGAGAGAGGATTGTTAGCATTGTGCTGACTATTAAAGAATCCGGCTAATCCACACATGATTATCCTTTTATGACTCGTAGAGTGCTTGAATTTGTTGTTTGTGCTGCGCAATAGAGTAATGTTTTTCTATCCTTTGTCTTGCAGCTACTCCATTCTGAGTTCGTGCATTTTCTGATTTGTTAAGCATGGTTAAACACGCAGAGGCAAGTTGTGTGGGATCATTAGGCGGCACAATGAGACCCGTATCTCCCAATAAAGTGCGTGCTTCTCCGACATCGGTTGCAATACAAGCCAAGCCACATGCCATCGCTTCTCCCAAACAATTGGGAAAACTTTCTGTCTGCGATGATAATATAAAAATGTTGAGTTGATTTAAATAGCTTGCAGCATGAGCAGTCTTTCCTAGCAGAATAACACGATTCCGGTAAGTGAGCGTTGCAAGCATCGCGTTAAGTTGTAGATTGTTATCATCACAATCCTGTCCGCAAAATAGGAAGTATACGTTATCATGACGCGCACAAACTGTATCAATTGCTTGAATAAGATTAGGGTAGTCTTTGTCCTGGTGGAATCTGGCTAGTGTGCCGATGAGAAGCGCACTCTCAGGAAGATAAGCGGCAACGCGCTCGCACGTCATGCCGCTCATTCTATACGTCATCCCGAGCGTAGCGAGGGATCTCCTGGATTCTGGCACTGTGTCATGTGTTGGAGATCCCTCGCTACGCTCGGGATGACGTACAGGATGTTCGGGATGACGTACAGGCTGGGGAGCAAACAGTTCAGTGTCAAATCCATTATAAATAATCTGCATTTTTCTCGACTGATAGCCTGTTCGACTATGCTGGTGTAAAGCAGCCTGAGAATTGGTAATAATGAAATGGGGTACTATCCATGAAAGGAGTGCGCAACCGCGTTTCACCCATTTGGTGGTTGATTTCAGCTGAACGCCCTCACAGCGAATACCCCAGATGATTTTTTTAACACCACAGAATTTGGCACATAAGCCACCGAGAAAATCAGAATGATATAGCCAAGTTTGAACGATGTCTGGTTCAATTTTCTTGATCAAAGTAATAAGCTGATAAAGGGCTTTTAGGATGTTGGTTTTATTGATAGCAAGATAATAGATAGGAATACCAAGATTTTTTATTGGCTCTGAGTAATATCCGGGTTTGGACAGCACAATGACATAAAATGTATAAGCTTGATCTTGCAGAGCAAGTAGCTGTCGATATAGGGCTGTTTCACTGCCACCTACATTTAATTCGTTGACAATGTGAAGGATTTTTTTCATCACACCTTCTCAATATACCACGACACCGCTTTTTCAATCCCCGCTCTAATTTTGTATTGCGGCTCATAGCCTAAATGTTCTTGTGCTTTGCCAATGTCAGCACGAGAGTCTTGGATGTCGCCAGGACGAAAATCGAGATGGTTGGGCTCTTGGTTATAGTGAATGTCATGCAAAGCAAACGCGTCTTTTAAATAAATAAACAGCTTGTTCAGGCTTGTGCTGTCATTTAATGCAACATTGTATACTTCGCCTCCATATTGGTTTTGTGACGTAGCGGCTAAGATGTTGGCTTGGATGACATTTTCTATAAAACAAAAATCACGACTGGTTTGACCGTCGCCATGAATATGAACTGGCTCATTTTTAATCATAGCGACAATCCAGGTTGGGATTACGGCAGCATACGCGCCTTGACGGTTTTGGCGTTGGCCAAACACATTAAAATAGCGAAGCCCCATGGTTTTTAATCCATACGTATTGAAAAATACCTTCGCATACAGTTCGTTGACGTATTTAGTGACGGCATAAGGTGATAAGGGATTTCCTATTCTTTCTTCAACTTTTGGTAGGGCTGGATCATCCCCATAAGTTGAGCTCGATCCGGCATAAACAAAGCATGAAACTTGCGCATCACGTGCTGCAACCAGCATATTTAAAAAACCAGTAATGTTACTGCCATTGGTTGCGATAGGGTTTTTTATGGAGCGAGGTACCGATCCTAATGCTGCATGATGCAAAATATAATCGATGTCTTTACATACTGATTGACAGAGATCCAATGATTGGATGTCGCCTTCAAAAAAAGAAAAATTAGCCCATTTTTGAGGGCCTACTTTGGATTTTACTTCGTCTAAATTGTGTTGGTATCCAGTAGAGAAATTATCTACTCCTACCACAACTTGCAGATTATCTAATAAAAACTCTAATAGATTCGAGCCAATAAACCCTGCTGCTCCTGTGATTAGCCAGCGTTTGGGGTTGGCACGTAATGTTGTAAGAACTCGCTCAAACTGATTCAAAATGTTTAACCCTTATAATCGAAGATCACTGGTATGTTTTGGAAGGATGTATTTTAAATCATAAAGGATATGGTTGTCTTTCCCAAAAGAATGAATCACCGTTTCTCCCATGGTTTTAAATTGATGATGAGCTACCGCTAAAATAATGGCATCATAAGTATTGGCCGTCGGATGACTCAGAACAGATAGGCCATATTTTTCAGAGGCTTCATTAGGACTAACCCAAGGGTCATAAACATCAATGGTAGCGTTATACTCCTGTAGCTCAGAAATGACATTAATTATTTGGCTATTACGTAAATCAGGACAGTTTTCTTTAAAGGTTACTCCCATGAGTAAGACACGAGCGCCATCAATAGGGATCTTTTTTTTCAGCATCATTTTGATTGTTTGGGAAACCACATAATTACCCATGGAATCATTTAAACGACGTCCAGCCAAAATAATCTCAGGGCGATATCCAACCGATTCGGCTTTTTGGGTCAGATAGTAAGGATCAACCCCAATGCAGTGGCCCCCAACTAACCCTGGGCGAAAGGACAAAAAATTCCATTTTGTTTCAGCGGCTTGGAGTACTTCTTCGGTATCGATATCTAGTTTATTGAAGATCATTGCGAGTTCATTGATTAAAGCAATATTCAGATCGCGCTGGGTGTTTTCTATCACTTTTGCGGCTTCAGCTACTTTAATACTTGAAACCTTATGCGTGCCAGCGGTTACAATTTGCTGATAGAGTGTGTCAACTAATGTAGCGGCTTCTGGAGTAGAGCCTGCAGTGATTTTTTTAATGGTTGAAATGCGACGTGTTTTATCTCCAGGATTGACGCGTTCTGGGCTGTATCCAACGAAAAAATCTTGATTATAGTGCAGCGCAGAATGCTGCACCAAAACAGGGACACAGATTTCTTCAATGGCACCAGGATAGACTGTAGATTCGTAAATAACGATGTCGTTTTGTTTGAGTAAGGGACCTAGCATTTCACTAGCGTTAATCAAAAAGCTGAAGTTAGGAGCCTTTTGAGCATCAATTGGAGTGGGTACGGTGACGATAAAAGTATCACAAAAAGCGAGTTCAGAGAGGTCGGTAGTAAAACAAAGAAGTTTGGCTTCTTTCAACTCTGTTTGAGAGACTTCCATCGTTACATCGTGATGTTCTTTTAGCGCATTGATGCGTTGTGTATCAATATCAAACGCCATGACAGGTCTATGTTTTGCAAACTCAATTGCCAAAGGTAGGCCCACATATCCCAAGCCTATTATGGCAACTTTGCGTTCATCGATGTTAAATAAAGAGTCCATTTCAATTCATTGCTCTGTCGTCATCTCATCGCAGTCAGGCTAAGAGAAATATGTTTAAAAAAACGCCGTCTTTGCGAGCATAGACTTTCTACCCGCATATTCTTCATACCATTCAGGATGCGGTTACAATTGAAATCCTGCTGCCAAAGCATCATTGTAAAACATTTTAACGGTGTCTAATGAATAGTCAGAAAGATCTCGACCAACCAGTGATAATTTCTTCAAAATATCATTGGTAACCGTAATAATATGACAGCCAATCGCATCCGCTTGAAAAATGTTTAATAGTTCTCGAGGACTGGCCCAAATTAACTCAGCGGCGGGTGCGGTTTTTAATAACTCAATAGCAGCACTCATCAGAGGTAATGGATCGTAACCGGTATCTGCAATCCGACCGGCAAAAACTGATACATAACTGGGTACATAAGGATCAAGTGCATTGACGACATCGCGTACTTGAGTCAACGTCATGATAGCAGTGACATTTAATTTAATTTCTTGTGCAGACAATTTTTTTATTAAATCATAACAGGGTTTTTGTTTGGTATTGGAGACAGGCAGCTTGATGTAAACATTATCGCCCCAACTGGCAATTTCGTTTGCCTGATGTTCCATTTCATGAAAATCATCTGAAAAAACTTCAAAAGAAACTGGTTTGTCCTTAATTTCACTCAAAATATCCTTTGCAAAAGCTTTGTAATCCTGAATGCCCGCTTTACGCATTAAAGTTGGATTGGTCGTCAAGCCTTTGATAAAGGGCTTGGCATACATCTCAAGCATGTCGGTTTTATCGGCACCATCTGCAAAAATTTTAACACTTAATTCTTCAATTGTTTTCACGTGATCTCTCCTAAGATAATATGTGCCGCTTCCATTAATGTTTGTACTCTAAAATTCATAGTGGTGGGTTGCTTTTCTTCGTATCCGTAGTCTATAAAAATGGTTCGACAGCCTGCGCGCTCTCCGGCTTCAACATCTCCCCAGCGGTCGCCCACCATATAACTAGTTTTCAGGTTAATATGATGGGCTTTTGCAGCAGAAAGCAATGCTCCCGGTGATGGTTTTCGACAATCACAGTCTTCATGATTATCATGATAACAAGTGCGAATTTCATCAATAGGTAAACAGCTTTTTAAATAGTCATTGATTTCCTCAACGGTTTCACGTGAGGTGGTACCACGCGCAACATCGGGTTGATTGGTAATAACAATTAGCAAAAAACCTTGATCTGCCAACAGTTCCATTGCTTGAGGGACACCGGGAATAATTTCCATGGCAGCAAGGTTTGCTGGCGGAAAAGGTTTGCCATTTCGTACAACAGAGTGGTTAATTACACCATCTCTGTCCAAAAAAACAGCTCGACGTTGGCTTGGTTCAGACAGCACATGCAATCTCCGATTCCCATTTGGTTTTATGGGTTTTTAATTTTGGATGCGATACCAATAAATGCCATATCACGGCTTGAAATGCTTCAGAGTGTGGCGTGATATTTTCTGAATTCACAGTAGGGATAATGACACAAGCATCAGCTACTTGCGCGGTATAACCGCCATCTCGACCCACAATGCCGGTTATCTTTGCGCCGACAGTTTTGGCATATTGGAGTGCGCGCACAAGATTAGGACTGATGTTTTTCTCAAGGCTGCCGCCGCCGACAGAAAGCACGAAAAGAAGATCTTTTGAATTTAATTTACTGGTTTTTAACCACGCTGCAAATACGGTTTCCCAGCCTTCATCATTGGTTCGAGCGGTGAGTTCTGATACGTTGTCAGTTGGGGCATAAGCTTCTATGCCAACAATTTTACGAAAATCATTGACGGCATGCGAACAATTTCCTGCGCTACCACCTACTCCTAAAAAAAAGATGCGACCCTCTTTTTGTTTGATACTTGCCAAAAGGTCAGCTACTTTTTCTAGATCGGGAATATTGATTTGCTGCAGGACATGAATTGATTCATTGATATGTTGCTGTGCGTAACTCATCGGTAAATTCCTTTTTCAAAAATGATTGCAGTTCTAAAGCACTCAATGTTTATGCGATGCATACACAGTGCGATACAGCGACTGCTCTAAGCTCCTAGTTAGGTATAACAAACATTGCGATTTTGCGTACAACTACAGGTCGGGTAGACCTTGTTTATACACAGAGTTCATTGCTTTGATCTTTGACTTTATAGCATGAAGTTATTTGTATTGGAATAGTCGGCTTATACACCATCGCACAGATGGTTTAAAACTTTGCTGTAGATTTTTTCTCAAAAAATATTTCATTGTTTTTAAAATCGTGATAGAACTCTCTGTAATTCAAGAATGGATGCGTCTTGAAAAACGTGTTCTGCAATTAGCCGTTTTCAAACAATAACAAGGAAAGAAACAATGGATCATGTTCTTATCACTGGTGGTGCTGGGTATGTCGGTAGTTTATTAACGCCACAGCTTCTGGCAATGGGTTATAAAGTTACTGTGTATGATACCTTGTTTTTTGGAGATGATTTTCTGCCTAAGAGTCATCCACACTTATCCATTATTGAAGGCGATATTCGTGATGTTGCGCATTTAAGCTCTGCATTGAATGGTGTTGATACCGTGATCAGTCTCGCGTGTATTTCTAACGACGCCAGTTTTGTTCTTGACGAATCACTCAGCACGTCCATTAATTTGGATGCATTTGAACCGATGGTAATTGCAGCAAAAAAAGCGGGTGTTAAAAGGTTTATTTATGCGTCATCGAGTTCTGTCTATGGTGTTTCTGATAAGCTGAATGTTACTGAAGATCATCCTTTGGTGCCTTTAACCCTGTACAACAAATATAAAGGCATGTGCGAACCGTTGCTATTCAAACATATGGATGAGAATTTCACTTGTGTGACTATTCGTCCAGCGACACTCTGTGGGTATGGTCCAAGATTGCGACTTGATTTAAGTGTTAATATTCTAACAAATCACGCGGTCAATAATAACAAAATTATTGTGTTTGGTGGCGAGCAATTAAGACCCAATTTACACATTCAAGATATGTGCGACCTCTACACGCTGCTATTGACGGCTCCTAAAGAAAAAATTGCTGGTGAAATATTTAATGCTGGTTATGAAAATATGTCTATCAAAGATATTGCGATGGTAGTAAAGCGAGTGGTTGAGGATGAGTTTCCGGAAAAAGCGCCTTTGAAAATTGAAGTAACTGAATCAAACGATAATCGTTCTTACCATATCAATTCAGATAAAATCAAACGTATTTTAGGATTTGAGCCGAAACTGACGGTAGAAGATGCCGTACGTGATTTATGCCATGCTTTTCGCGATGGTAAAATTGCAGATAGCATGACGGATGATAAATACTACAATGTCAAACGTATTCAGGCGTTGGAGGTTGCTTAATGACTAAACCAATCGCCGTAGTTACCGGAGGCGCAGGATTTATTGGCAGCCATATGGTTGATTTATTATTGGATAAAGGTTATCAAGTGCGTGTCATCGACAATTTAGTCGGTGGTCACGCCAAAAACTTAGCAGCCCATACCCTAAATCCAGACTTTTTTTTTGAAAAAATGGATATTTTGGACATCAAGCCTGATTCACCTTTATTTAAAGACGCTCAGTTTGTTTTTCATTTTGCAGGTATTGGAGATATTGTGCCCTCTATTGAGCAGCCGATCCAATATATGGAAACCAATGTCCTTGGTACAGCACATGTTTTGCAGGCTGCACGGACTGCAAACGTGAAAAAGTTTGTATATGCTGCGTCATCATCTTGTTATGGATTAGCTACAACACCTACTCAAGAAAGCCATCCGATACAACCTCAATATCCTTATGCCTTGTCCAAATATCAAGGAGAGAGTGCTGCTTTTCATTGGCATCAAGTCTATAAGTTGCCGGTCAATTCGGTGCGTATTTTTAATGCCTATGGAACGCGTGTTCGAACCACCGGTGCTTATGGGGCGGTGTTTGGAGTGTTTTTTAAACAAAAACTCCTCGGCAAACCCTATACGGTTGTAGGCGATGGCAAACAAACACGTGATTTTTTATATGTCACAGACGTTGCTCGTGCCTTTTTAGCCGCAGCAGAAACGCCAATGGTCGGTGAAATTTGGAATATTGGTGCAGGCCAACCACAGTCTGTGAATCATTTGGTTGATTTATTAGACGGTAAAAATAGTAATATTGAGTACGTCCCAAAGCGACCAGGAGAACCGGATTGTACCTGGGCGGATATTAGTAAAATCAGAAAAGAGCTTGGCTGGGAACCTAAGGTAGCGTTTAAAGAAGGGGTGCAAATGATGCTGGATGATATTGATCATTGGCAAGATGCGCCGCTGTGGGATAAAAGCTCTATTGAAACTGCGACACGGAGTTGGTTTGAGTATTTAAGTTAACTTGTAGACTTGCGCACCCCTCCGTCTTTGCGAGCGTAGCGAAGCAATCCAGTGGCATTATGCTATGCCACGCAAGGCCACTGGATTGCTTCGCTTCGCTACGCTCGCAAAGACGGAGGAGTTATACTTAATCATAATTGAAATGGAGTTTCTGATATGTTTTTAAGTCGTTATCAGCATAAAATTAAAACAATTGAAGAGTTAGCTAAAATTGTTGGTTCTTTCCCACGCGACAAAACAGTGGTGATGTGCCACGGTGTATTTGATGTGGTGCATCCAGGACATATGCGGCATTTGATATACGCTAAAGGCAAAGCGGATATTTTAGTAGCGAGTCTTACTGCGGATCATCATATTTCCAAAGGCGAATATAGACCCCATATTCCCCAAAACATTCGTGCGGTTAATTTGGCCGCATTTGAAATGGTTGATTACGTTATCATTGATCAAAACATTACGCCTCTTGAGAATTTAAAAAAACTACAGCCTGATTTTTTTGCTAAAGGATATGAATATTCTGGCAAAGCTAAGCCTAAAAAAACTCGGGAAGAAGAAGAACTGATTGAAAGCTATGGCGGACAAATGTTATTTACGCCAGGCGATGTGGTGTATTCCTCCTCTAAATTTATCAATATGGAAGCGCCCATGATTCGGCTGGAAAAATTAGCTGCGGTCATGGAGGCAGAAAATATTTCAATTAAAGATTTGATTGCCAGCTTACACACCCAAAAGCCGATAACCATTCATGTGGTGGGGGATACCATTGTTGACGGAATTACTTACACCAATGTGATAGGTGGGCAAATAAAAACGCCGACTTTGAGTGTGCGTTTAGAGTCACAAGAAAATTATGTGGGCGGGGCCGGTATTGTTGCTAAGCATTTACAAGCGGCTGGGGCTAATGTTGTTTTTACTACTGTGCTTGGAGAAGATCCGCTGGCAGAGTTTGTGCTGAATGATTTACAAGCAGCGGGTGTGACGGTGCAAGTAATTGTGGATAAAAATAGACCTACTACGTTTAAAAATGCGATTGTGGCGAGCAATTATCGATTGGTCAAAATTGACACCTTAGATAACTCATCAATTTCGGATGCTATTTTGGAGCAATTTGTTGATAAAATTGCTTCAACAGAAGCTGATGCGATGATTTTTAGTGATTTTAGACATGGTATTTTCAATAAACGCACCATTGATGAGTTGATTGCAGCTATTCCAAAAATCTGTTTTAAGGTGGCCGATAGTCAAGTTGCGAGCCGTTGGGGAAATATTACTGAGTTTCAAGGATTTGATTTAATTACGCCGAATGAACGCGAGGCGCGGTTTGCTTTAGGTGACCAAGATTCCGGTGTGCGGCCGTTGGCTGCTCGATTATATGATGAGGCCAAATGTAAGACTTTGATCTTGAAACTAGGTGAAAGAGGTTCGATTACTTGTAGTAGTAGTGATACTGCTCCTAAAAACTCTTCTGTATTTGTTGACACGTTTGCGGATCATGTCATTGATCCAGTTGGTTCAGGGGATGCTTTATTGGCTTATTCAACTCTCGCGTTAGTGAAAGGTTATTCCCCCATTATTGCGAGCATTTTAGGTTCCATGGCAGCGGCTTGTGAATGTGAAGTGGATGGTAACATACCTATTTCGACAGAAGATGTGATTAAAAAAATTCAGCAGGTGGTATCTCAAGCCGAATATTTATTTGAATCTGTAACCGAACAATCCATGTCAATGCCTCTTTTTGAGGGTATGGTGGAAGTATGAAAGTCATTGTTGTCGGTTTAGGCGTTCAAGGTAAAAAGCGCCAGTTTCATGCTGGGAATGATTTTGTATGCAGTGTGGATCCGGTCAATGCTGCGGCAGATTACAAACAAATCTTCGATGTGCCTTTAGATCAATTTGATGCAGCGTTGGTTTGTTTGCCAGACGAACCAAAATACCAAATACTTCGATATTTGTTGGAGAATGGTAAGCATGTTTTAGTAGAAAAGCCTTTATGGACTGAGTCAGACGAACAGATTTTAGAATTAGAAGACATAGCCTATCGGAAAAATCTCATTTGTTATACGGCGTACAATCATCGCTTTGAGCCGCATTTTATTCGCATGAAAGAGCTCATTGATTCTGGTGATTTGGGGGAGATTTATACTTGCCAATTGTTTTATGGAAATGGGACGGCTCGATTGGTCCGCGAATCTGTCTGGCGTGACCAAGCATTGGGCGTGGTACCCGATTTGGGTTCGCATTTATTAGATACAGTGCATTTTTGGTTTGCAAAGCAACCTACAAATTTTCAAATTGTGGCGATGAACCATTTTGAAAATAAGGCTCCCGACCATGCAGTGCTGATTAACACACAAACCCAACCGCAAATAACATTTGAAATGAGTTTACTGTCTTGGCGGAATCATTTTGTATGTAATGTCGTTGCTGAAAAAGGTTCAGCACATATTGAATCATTGTGTAAATGGGGACCAAGCAAATTTACGTATCAAAAACGAGTATTACCTAGCGGCAGGCCACCAGAACAGAGTGTGATATTGGTGCAAGATGATCCAACATGGGCCCTAGAATATGCTCACTTTAAGAATTTGATTAAGAATCAAACTAAAACAAGCCTAGCGACAGATTTATGGATTCAACAAGAACTAAATGGCCTGTCACAATCTTATTCTAAATATACTGAGAAAACAGCATGAGCACAAAAAAACAAATTACGATAGGATGTGTCGGGATGACGCATTTGGGGTTAATTCATACGGTGGCATTTGCAGAAAAAGGCTTTGATTTAATTTGTTATGATGATTCACCGCAGTTAATCGCCGAATTAACTGCACATCGTACGCCAGTGAGTGAGCCTCAGCTTGATGAGCTGGTGGCACAATGCTCAACCAGATTACAGTTTACGAATGATCTCCATCAATTAAAATTATGCGATGTAGTATTTATTGCATGCGATGTTCCAACGGATGATGCTGGGAATAGTGATCTGAAGGTTATCGAACAATTTGTTGCAAAAGTTAACCCAGTATTAGCAACCCATGCAAGTTTGGTCATTTTGTCACAAGTCCCCCCAGGATTTACGCGACAAATTAATCGTCCAAAAAATAAATTATTTTATCAAGTTGAAACGTTGATTTTTGGGCGAGCAATTGAGCGTGCACTTTATCCTGAACGGTATATTGTGGGTGCTGATGATCCACAGGTAGAGCTGCCGGATGCCTATCAAGCATTATTGTCAGCATTCAATTGTCCTATTTTAAAAATGCGGTATGAAAGTGCTGAGCTTGCAAAAATTTCAATTAATATGTTTTTAGTCGCTTCCGTGACTACAACCAATACGATTGCTGAAATTTGTGAAAACATTGGTGCGGATTGGGAAGAAATTGCCCCGGCATTACGGTTGGACAGACGCATTGGTCACTATGCGTATCTTAGTCCGGGTTTAGGGATAGCTGGTGGTAATTTAGAACGCGATTTAAACACGATTATCAAATTAGGCAATGCTTCGTCCACGGATACTGGAACGGTAAGCGCATGGCTTGAAAATTCACAATATCGACGTGATTGGGTATTACGTTGTTTACAAACCAAGGTATTCACTGAGACCAAAAAACCAGTCATTTGTGTGCTAGGTCTTGCCTATAAACCCAATACTCATAGCGTTAAAAACTCTCCATCAATCGCTTTAGTTACCCAATTAAAAGAATATCAGATTAAAGCACATGACCCGATTGTGACTGATCAACATATAACTCATGTCACACAATATGCTGATATGCTGGATGCGATATATGGGGCAGATATTGTGATTGTTATGAACCCTTGTACAGAATATCAAAATTTATCTATTGAGCGAATATTGAAACATATGCGAGGTAAAACCATCATTGATCCCTATCGCGTATTAAAAGCAGGACAGGATTACTCTCTAGATTTGAATTATTTTAGCTTGGGTCAGGGTGCCATCAAGATTGAAAACAAGGAGTTAGAACATGCTTACACATAGAAATGAACAAGCTATATCCCCGAAACGCGTGGTTATTTTAGGTGCCAGCGGTTTTGTGGGGCAAGCTATAAGCAAATGTTTGTCTAACGAAGCAATCAATGTGTTGACTCTGGGTCGCGAAGACATCGATCTGGAAGCGCCAACTGCAGCTGATAAATTGGTTTCTCAATTGCGTTCTGATGATACGTTAGTGGTCGTATCAGCAAAAGCGCCATGCAAAAATCATGATATGCTTTTGCAAAATATCCAAATGATGAAATCAATCTGCGATGCATTAGTCAGGCAACCCGTGCAACACGTTCTATATATCAGTTCCGATGCGGTATATACCGACTCTATGGACAAATTGAATGAATCATCTGCAGCAGCGCCCACCTCACTCCATGGGGCAATGCATCTTGCGCGAGAGCAAATGCTACGTTCTATCGTTGCTGAAGACGCGCTGACCATTTTACGTCCCAGCTTATTATATGGCGTTAATGATCCGCATAATGGGTATGGTCCGAATAGTTTTTATCGCTTAGCTCACGCGCAACAACCCATTGAATTATTTGGTCAAGGTGAAGAGCTGCGCGACCACGTTTACGTTGAGGATGTGGCGAAACTGGTTGTTTTATGTATATTGCATCGAAGCTATGGTGTGTTGAATATCACAACTGGTGATGTAGCGAGTTTTCATCAAATCGCTGAATTAATCGGTCAAGTCGTTGGGAAAGAGTTAAATATTAAATTCCGACTAAGGCAAGGTGTTATGCCTCATAATGGCTATCGGGCGTTTGATAATACAGTATGTAAAGAGGCTTTCGCATCATTTCAATATACGTCATTGATTGAAGGACTCAAAAAAATGCATCAGAATTTTAGTGAGAATAGCTATGCAGGAAATTAATTTATTAAGAGCTTTACCCCAGTCTAAACGCAATGTGAAAGCAAGACTTGAAGCGAAAGACCCTGATGTCATTCGTATTGCAAAGCAATATGGGGATATGTATTTTGATGGGCCGCGTGATTATGGTTATGGTGGCTATCGTTATGATGGCCGATGGTTACCTGTTGCTCACGATATGATTGAGCATTTCAATCTGAAATCGGGAGACCGTGTATTGGATGTCGGATGTGCTAAGGGTTTTTTGGTAAAGGATCTGATGACGGCTTGTCCAGGTTTGGAGGTATTTGGTCTTGATATTTCTGAATATGCATTGAAGCATTGCGAGCCAGAAGTTATTGGGCGCTTGCACCGAGGGAGTGCTGATAATTTGCCGTTCCCTGATGGAAGCTTTGATGCCGTCATTTCTTTGAATACCATTCATAATTTTCCGCGTGATAGAGCCATTATTGCTATGAGCGAAATCCAGCGGGTGGCGAAGCGGGATAGCTTTGTTCAAGTGGACAGTTATCACACACCTGAGCAGAAAACTATGTTTGAAGAATGGGTGTTGACTGCGGAATTTCATGATTACCCAGAAAAATGGATCGAATTGTTTCATGAGGCAGGCTATAAAGGCGATTATTATTGGACAATTGTAGAGTGATTACTATCTAAATCGGAATGAATAATAGGGAGAAAGACGTGGGTAAAACGTATGTAATTTTAGGTGGCGGCGGGTCGTTTGGTATTCATACCGCAATGTATTTGTTAGATCATGCTAATCCTAAAAAAGTGATCGGAGTAGGACGAAATTTGCTGCGCGATGAGCCGTTCTCTTTAAATATTCATAAGCGAGAAAATTTTGAATATCATGCGCGCCATGTGACTCATGAACTGGATTTATTGATGGAGCTTTTGGATAAAGAAAAACCAGATGTTATCATTAATTTTGCCGCCCAGGGAGAAGGTGCCGTTTCTTGGAAAAATAGCTGGAGATACTTTGAAACGAATTCAATGGCTTTGGCGCGATTAACTGAAGAGCTTATGAAACGCGACTATCTAGAGCGTTTTATTCAAATAGGCACATCAGAAATGTATGGTTCTGCGACTTATCCTTGTAAAGAAGACGAGCCTATCAAACCATCTAGTCCGTATGCGGCATCCAAGGTTGCATTCGATATGCATCTGATGTCAATTAATCGGTTTTTAAATTTCCCAATGAATATTATTCGACCGTCAAATGCTTATTGTTCAGGTCAATTATTGCATCGAGTGATTCCTAAAGCGTTATTGCTGGGACGTTTAGGTGAGAAATTGCCATTGCACGGCGGTGGGCGGGCAGAGAAGTCGTATATTCACGCTAGAGATTTGGCGCGAGCGATCTATTTAGTTTCAGAGCAGGCACCGCTAGGAACCATTTACAATGCAGGTCCCAAAGAGCCAACTTCTATTCGCGAAGTTGTCGAACGCTGTGCAACGGCGTTGAATATGTCATTTAGTGATTTATGTGAAGTGACTGGCGATCGTTTGGGACAAGATTCGCGCTACTGGTTAGACTCATCTGCGATCAAGCAAGATGTTGGTTGGGAGCCAGAAGTGAGCTGGGATCAAGGATTAAAAGAAATGGTTGAATGGACTGATCGCTATTTAGAGCAATTGAAGTCACATTCTACTGAATATGTGATGAGGGCGTAGAAAAATTAATAGACATGATTGGGTTGAACGAGAAAGCTGGCCCAAAAAACCAAAGGGATGTTCTATAATGATCAGGGTGATTTATGCATAATAAAGGCGCATTTAACTTGGCAGATGCAAAACAGAGGTGTAATAAATATCGTCATAAAATTCTTGATATTTCACAGCAAGTGACCGCGTTACACATTGCTCCGGCCTTTTCTTGCCTCGAAATTACAGATGTTATTTATAACTCTTTAATGCGTAAAAATAATGAAGGCCAGTTTATAGATACTTTTCTCATGTCTAAAGGTCACGGTTGTATGGGCCAATATGTTATTTTGAATGAGCTGGGTTATTTAACTGATCATGACCTCTTAACCTATTGTCAGGTGGATGGAAGATTGGGAGCCCATCCGGATTATGGGTTGCCCGGCATTGCTGCATCCACGGGTTCATTGGGGCATGGTTTGGGCATCGCTACTGGGATTGCACTGGCAAATAGGCTGCAGAAAAGTGATAGCCACACCTACGTCGTACTATCAGATGGTGAACTACAAGAGGGTTCTACTTGGGAAGCTATTTTGATGGCGGCTAATTTGCAACTATCAAATTTGACCATTTTTCTGGATCTTAACGATTTTTCAGGTTTGGCAAGAATGAGTCTTGATCATCCAGCCTTTTATCCTGTTGCGGATAAATTGACTGCTTTTGGTTGGCATGTATGTGAAGTTGATGGGCATGAGAGTCAACAAATACACCTTGCAGCAGAAAAAACTCATTCTTCTAAACCTACGTTTGTTATTTGTCAAACGGTGAAAGGAAAAGGTGTGTCATACATGGAAAGTGTTCCAATTTGGCATTATCGCTCCCCCAATCCAGACGAGTATCAACAGGCTAAGCGAGAATTAGAAGGGGCGACATCATGAGAAATAGTTTTGCTAGTACATTTTATGAGCTTGGAAAAAAAGATTCTCGATTAGTGCTTGTGGTCGCTGATATTTCCCCTGCGGGTTCTATTACACAATTTCGTGAGGAATTTCCAGAGCGATTTATTAATACAGGCGTCTCAGAGCAATCCATGATAGGTATTGCTGCGGGAATGGCTCTACGTGGCATGCGGCCTTTTGCTTATACCATAGCAACATTTGCGCTATATAGGCCATTTGAGTTTATTCGTGACGATCTGGCTTACCAAGGGCTTCCTGTTACGGTGGTGGGAGTGGGCGGTGGTGTTGCTTACTCCACTTTGGGGGGTACGCATCATGCTATGGAAGATGTGGCGATTGCGTCAGCTATTCCAGGGATGCAAGTATTGGTACCTTGTGATCCTCTTGAGACACAATTAATCACACAATGGTGTGCCACTACCAATGAAAAACCCACGTATTTACGGCTTGGAAAAGCGGGTGAACCTGATTTGACAAAAAATGCCATCGATCCATTTATTCCTGGGAAAGTTCGTAGAATTTGCGAAGGCAAAGACGTTTGTATTGTGGCTTATGGTCCGATAGTAAAACTGGCTTTAGATTTGGCATCCAGTTTAAAAACTCGGGATGATGTCAGTAGTACAGTCGTTTCGTGCCATTCAATTAAGCCTTTGGATGTTGAAGGTATTGAAAATTTATTAGCTAATCACAAAAAAATGATTATATTAGAAGAACATGTTCCTCATGGTGGCTTGAGCTCTAGAATCAAAGAAATTGCGTGGGATAATCGAACAGAGTGTGATTTAGAATGCTATACCTTGCAGGATGAGTTTATACATGTTTATGGTAATCATCATGAGCTACTAAAGGCTCATGGATTGGATCTCGAGACTATTTATCAGAAAATAGTAGCTTGAAAATAAGAGACATTTCTGGGAGCCAAGTTGAATTACACATGAACACGACAACACAGTCTTCTCTTTGGAAAAAAATATTTTCAAAGGGATGGGCCTGGTTTATTGCAAGGTTATTGCAGGAAGTGGAAACTAGTACGAGAAGGTTTATGAAATTATTCAAACCTATTATGCGAGTTCTTTTTACTACGATTCTATATCCAATCAATAAACTCCAGTCCCGAATGTATTTTAAAAACAGACAAATAGATGATACGCTCTATTTGTTCTATGATTTAGAAGTGGCTCCGATTACTTTTGATTTTGCCTGGGCTTTAGCGATAGCAGTAATGAATCAAAAAAAATGTGGATTTAAGAAAATTCAAGTGATTTTTGTTCCTGGCAAATACGAGGGGTTAAGAGAGGAGACACAGGATTATGAGGTATGTGTCGACTCTTTTTCTAGGCACTGGCGAAAGACTGAAATATTGTTTGCTATGTGTAATATGGTTTCATCCTGCGTGGGAGTAACCTTCTGTTCGAATCGAGAAGAAGCGTATTTTTTATGCGAAAAAGTGCGGCCAAATATATTACCTGCGCGCTATAGTACAACGTTTCCTATTACCTGCTCGCCACACCAATTGTTGGCAGTTGACTTTAAGGAAAAGATGGCGTTTGAGGCTACTAAACAAGCTAGACGGTATATAGAACAGTGGCTTGAAAATAGACAAAAAAACAGGAAGTTAATTACGGTTACTCTGCGATCTTCTGTATACATGCCAGCAAGAAATAATAATATACAGGCATGGGCTGCGTTTGCAAAAACCATAGATTCACACGAGTATTTTCTGGTTTTCGTCCCTGATACTGATAGTGCCTTGCAAGAAAAACCGGATGAATTAGGCGAGTTTACTTTTTTTAATGAACCAGCATGGAACTTAAATTTACGCGCAGCTCTATATGAATTGAGTTATTTAAATTTGGGCGTTAATAATGGGTCTATGATTTTGTGTTGGTTAAATGCAAAATGTCGTTACATCACGTTTAAAATGATGGTAAATGATGTTCCGCAAACACACGAAGCCACTTTTAAAAAACAGGGTTTTCAGATTGGAAAATCCCTCCCTTTTGCAACTGATTACCAAAAATGGGTATGGGAAAACGATGACGCAGCTGTGATAGAACGAGAATTTAAATCTATGTGTCTGTTGCTGGAGCGGCTTTAATGTGTCTTGACATCACTCTATGAATACAAATAGAGTGAGAGCTGCAAAGGTTATAAGGAGTGTTTTGTGTTAAAGGAATTTATTTTTGTGACGCCCGTATGGGGCGCTCAACATATTAAATTATTTTTAGAGCTGGGGTTGCCGTCTTTGCTCGCAGAAAACAATCTGCCCAAACTAAGAAAACTGAGTCATGTAACTTATTTGCTTTATATTCATCGAAGTGACGAGGCCACTTTTCAGCAGTGTTCCTTTATAAAAATTTTGAGCGATATAGTGGATTTAAAGATCATCGTGTTTGAAAATGCTTTTCCAAATAATCATGCTGCAATGAGCTGGTGTCATAAGCAGGGTTTTCAATATGCGATTGAGCGAGAAGGGTATGCGGTTTTTATTCCCCCGGATTGTATTTGGAGCAATCAAGCAATGCTTTCCATGTACCATATTGTAGAGCAAGGTTATAAACTCATTCATATGTCGGGTTTACGCTTGGTTAGCACATTATTTTCTTCCGCAGCTAAAAAATATCAACCGACCTGTTCTTTTACTCCGCGTGAACTCGTGAAGCTTGGGTTGAAATATTTACATCCTATAACACATAGTCATTTTTTTTCAGAAAAAGATGGCGGATTAATGCCAGCAAATTTATTTTGGACTGTAGGGCAAGATGCGCTCATAGCTAGATGTTTTCATTTGCATCCTTTAGTAGCCTATGGAAAAAGTCTAGGTAGTCAGTTTCAATCGACGATAGATGATGATCTGGCCCTCGTTTTTAATCCAGGAGTCAATGAAGAATATGTTGTAACAGATTCAGATGAGCTCATTGCTTTTGAGCTGAGTTCTTTATCACATACAGTACTAGCTGCATATAGAAAATCTAATATCGAAGATATTGTTGGTTGGGCGGAGGTTAGTACGAACACTAAGCATCGCGCTTTTATTAAAAAAACCATAAAAATCCATTCTGGAGATACTGAAAATGCGGAGTGGCTACAAACTGAAAAAATAGCGGATGCTGTTGTTGATCAAATACTTAACAAACTAGAGCAGCAAGGCGCTAAAAAATTCCGAAAGGTATGGCTTAGAATTCGGAAAAGTAACAGTTTTAACAAAATACTGCAACGCTATATTGCAATGCTAAAAATATTAATGAATACTTTTAACCGAATGATGCGTTCTCCTGCTGGACTTTATCCTTGGCACTGGAATTTTTGGTTTCAAAAAGATGTGTGTAATCCATTTATCGATGACTTAGAAAATATGTCTGGGAATGTTTTATATTTCGATGATAAGTATCACCCGTTGATTGGCGACATCAACCGAAAAATTGCAGGGCGAGAGGATTTACGGATAGATCTGAGAGATGCCAAGGTGATTATCAATCAACATGAAATGCTTTCCCGGGTTCAGGCAAAATATTATGATGCCGTAATTATTCGTGATTTTGACTGTTGTCTGGATGACGGTCGTCTGCTAAAAGTATTTGAAACCTGTTTAAAAGCTAATGGCACAATTATGTATTATGTTACTCGAGCCGTTAATATAAAAATGATGCAAGCGGAGCTACCAAAGAGTATAAAATTTGTTTCAGAAAAAACCTATGGTGGATTAGGGAGCAAAATTGTTCTTAAATGGCATCATCGGAGTCAATGTATGTCGTTTTTTCGATACTCCCATACGATGATGGTTACTGTGAAGCTGATGTTTGCGCCATTGTTGTTTAGTTTGTACCCTTTTGTTTCTTTGTTCACATTTATTATGAACAAGTTTTCTAATAAAAATCAAAATTGGGCAGTGAAGCTGTTTTATTTCTCTCGAGCGGACGCATAATATGGCAGTAGTTCTGATTGAAGAAAAAGCGCGAGGGTTAAATGGTTTATAGTGATAATTTATGAAATTAGACGGCTTTATTTAATGAAATGAGGGGGTTTTTTATGGAAGATATAATTGAAAACAAAAATTGGAATGAAATAAGAGCGCTTGTTGAAGGACAAGATATGCAACTAGGTCCTTATTTTGGACATCAGATCAGAAATAGTCCTCGTCATCTTTTGTTTACTCTTTCACGCTATAAATTTGCCGCTAAAATGTTACCGCAAAATCAACGCTTGAAAGTGTTGGAAATAGGCTGCTCAGAAGGAATCGGCAGTTTATTATTAGCTGAAATCGGGCATGACGTCCTAGCGGTTGATATGGACAAAAAAGCAATTGAATGTGCCAACAGAACTATTCATAAGCCAAATATCACTTATAAAAATGCAGATATTTTAAAAACGCATCTAGGGAAATTTGATGCGGTAGTTTCATTGGATGTGATTGAGCATATAGAAACCGTTGATGAGCATTTATATCTAAAAGCAGTCGTTGATCATTTGAAGCCGCATGGTATGTGTATTATTGGTACTCCCAATGATACAGCAACGCAATATGCTTCAAAAGCGAGTCAAATTGGTCATGTTAATATGTATACGGCCGAACGCTTGGTGTCTACTCTGCAACAGCATTTTCATCATGTATTTCAATTTGGGGTGAATGATGAAATTGTACACACAGGGTTTGCTCCTATGTCACATTATTTAATAGCCATAGGGTGCTCTCCAAAGTGATAACGAATAATTATTTGCTATGTCATTTGTGTAAAAGCAATAACGTGACATTATTCCCTACATTTGCACAGTTAACCCGTGCTACTTCTGATTGTAAACCGTGGGCTGGCATGGGTAAATTATGTATGTGTAATGATTGCCATACTGTACAAAAAGTTACTGACGCTGCGTGGCGTGCAGAGGCGGCTACGATTTACTCAAACTATGAACTGTATCATCAATCACCTAATGGGAAGGAGCAACCTGTTTTTAATAGCATAACAGGTGTTCCTACCCCCAGATCGGTGGCTGTTTTAGATTACGCTCAAACTATTATACAATTGAAAGAGAATTGTCATATTATTGATATTGGTTGCGGTGTAGGTAATACACTAAAATCATTATCCAGGGCATGTGCTACTGCGCAACTTTATGGTTTTGAACCCAATGCGCATAAAAAAGATGAGCTGGAAAAATTGGAGAATGTTCAAAAAATTTACACCGATATTGCGCGGTTTGATGAGCAGAAATTTGATGTCATGACCATGATTCATGTTTTAGAACATATTGAATCTCCATTAGAGTTTCTTGAAAAATTAAAAGCTCATATTAACCATAATGGGCATTTGATTATTGCAGTACCTGACTACACCACGAATCCTTTTGATCTCATTATTGTGGATCATGCTTCGCATTTTTCTTTAAATACACTGCAACATTTGTTAGAAAGAAGTGGGTTTGAGTTAGTAAGTATCTCAAATACAACCGTCAATAAAGAAATTGTGGCCGTGTGTCGCGTATCAAATACACATAAAGATGAAATGGCTGTTATTAACATTAGTAACGGTGTGGACGATAATTTTGTACAAAAACAACTGGATTGGCTGGCTGAAATCACGAGTGATGCTGAAAAAATAGCCAAATCATGTCGGCCATTCGGTATTTTTGGTACCTCCATTGCAGCCAATTGGATTTACGGAGCGCTACCTGATTATATTGATTTTTTTGTTGATGAAGATCTCGATAGAGTGGGTACGATGTACCACAAAAAACCAGTATATGCGGTTAATAAAATACCCAAATCGAGTCATGTTTTTGTTTGTCTTCAGCCGAGTATTGTTAAGAATGTCGTAGAACGGATCTCATCTCCTCAATATGCTTTATATGCAACACCTGCTTTTTAAAATCAAGGAATGACGATGAGTGATTTATCTTCAAGTATATCTGCAGCTGCAGAAGAAGAGCTATCTGACCAATCTAAACTTGAAGAGCATAGGGCGCCATTACAGTACATACGGTATGGACGTGATGCTTGTTTAGATTATTGGGCTGGTTTGCTAAATTGGTCTATGTGGAGCTATATGGCTTTCGCTGACATAAGACGTCGGTATCGTCGTACTGTAATTGGACCATTTTGGACAACATTGAGTTTGGCTATTTTTATTGTGAGTATGGGGCTTTTATTCTCAATGCTCTGGAAAACAGATATTGCAACTTTTCTACCCTATTTTTCCTCAGGTTTTATATGTTGGACATTCATTGCAACCATCATTACTGAAAGTTGTACGACATTTACCAGTGTTGAAGGCTTGATAAAGCAAGTTGCTTTGCCCTACACGACTTTTGCATGGCTGGTGGTAGCCAGAAACTTTTTGATTTTTTTACATCAAGTGGTTATTTACCTGTGTATTGCATTGATTTTTCATATCTCATTTACTCTAAATACTTTGTTGATTATTCCTGGATTTATATTGATTTTTATTTCTGCAAGCTGGTTAGCTATTTTATTAGGATTGTTATGTGCGCGGTTTCGTGACTCACAACAAGTCATTAGTAGTTTATTGCAAATATCGATGTTTGTGACCCCCATTTTTTGGCCAATGAGTCAATTAGGCTCCGGGTTTAAATCCTATATATTGATCAATGGTAACCCGCTATATCATTATGTTTCAGTGATACGTCAACCACTACTTGGTTTGGCGCCCTCTATGATAACTTGGGTTTTCGTAATTAGTATGACTGTTTTAGGGTGGGTATTTACAATGCTAATAATGTCAAAAAAAAATAAACAACTTATTTTTTGGTTATAACGATAAGGATGTATAAAAATGCCCACATATTTGGAAGTGGATAGTTTGACTTTGGATATCCCTGTTTTTAATGTGAGTCGTAGTTTTCGAACCACTTTACTCCAGCGATTCACTGGCGGAGAAATTGAGCAAAATAAGAACTCAAAACAAATAAGCATTCGTGCCTTACAAAACATTAATTTTCGTTTAAATGCAGGAGATAGATTGGGGTTGGTGGGACATAATGGCGCTGGAAAAACAACGTTATTACGTGTTCTGGCTCAAATTTATAAACCTGTAATTGGTCGATATCGACATCAAGGAAAAATCACATCATTATTTAATATGGCAATTGGTTTGGATTTAGATGATACAGGGGTTGAAAACATTTATACCATTGGCATGCATCTTGGGATGACTAAATCAGAAATCACTGAAAAAAAAAATGACATCATTGAGTTTAGCGAATTGGGCGATTTTATTTATTTGCCAGTAAGAATATATTCGGCTGGCATGCAAACTCGTTTAAGCTTTGCTATTGCTACAGCACTAGAGCCAGATATTTTACTGATGGATGAAGGTATCGGAGCTGGTGACGCCAATTTTGCAGAGAAAGCAAAAAATAGATTGGACAAGTTTTATGATACGACAAGTGTGATGGTCATAGCTTCACACTCAGAGGCTTTGATTCGTAGCCTTTGCAACAAAGCATTATTACTCGAACATGGGAGGCAAATAAAATTTGGAAGTGTAGACGAAGTTTTTGCACATTACTCAGTCTCTTAGTAAGTCAACGTTTTTACACCAATTGTAAACATGCTCTAGTATTAGATAGGTACACTGAACTTAACACTCATCGAGATACATTTCTAATCCTTCCATAAATCCTAGTGGCTTAAACGCATACTGTTCTTCTGCATATTGATTTGAAATACTAAAAGGCATTTTTTTTGCAGGTCCCACATTCACGATGGAGGGTGAATTGAATGTCGTTATGATTTTTTCAATAATTTGAAGAATTGGTAATCCACGGATCGATGCTACATTCATATAATCAAAGCCATAAGGCCATACCCTATGCAACAATTGTTCCACAAATTGAGCCAGCATATTGATGTGTACTGCATTATTAAAAATAGCACCAGGATTGTATATTGTAAGATCCTCGGCTGCTTTTGCTTTATTAATAGTATTTGCCAACCAATGTCTAGCAGCCCCACGGCCAATTACTGCTGGCAATCTTATTGCGAGCGATTGAAACAACGTTTGTTCCCGTAACATTGATTCACACATTAATTTACTTGCACCATATGAACAAGGATCATTAATAGGAGTTTTTTCACACAACACAGACTGATAAACATTCCCATATGCAGAGCAAGTAGAGAAAAAAATAAATTTTTTAATACCGCAATTTTTCACTAACTCAATTAAGTTCTGCGTAGCTAAAATGTTATCTCGGATTAAATGAGCGACGCTGACCCCTTGTGCAGGAGAAGTTGCTGCGATATGAATCACCGCATCAAACTGACCATCTAAGCGATCAATTGTAGCTAAATCGCCGAATATGCAGTTTATATTACCAGAAAAATTTTTATATAGTTTTTGACGACTAATAGTAGTAACACTATAGTTTGTAGCTAATAATAATTCCAAAATGACTTTACCGCTAAAACTATTGGGACCAGTGAGCAAGATATTCATGTGTTTATCCTGATTTATACGTTGATTTTCTATCTGAACTCATCCAATTCATTTATGTTTGTTTCGACTTACGGGTAATCGTTCAGATTTATTGGCCTTTACTATAGATCACTCGCCTGCAAAAACTAAACGCACTACTAAATGCAGGAGAAACCGCATTTAAAACGTGCGTTTCATTTTTAGTAGAACGAATTATAAAATCCATGGCTAATTCTTTTTTCTCGAGATCAAATAATTGTGCGCGAATTCCTACTTTTGTACTACTGACCAGATCTTGGCTGGTAATGCTCGGGACAAGTGCGCGTGCAGAGGCTACAAAACGGGATTTGAGAAAGCGGGGGATTTCTTGGTGGGCATAGGTGCGGAATCCTTGCTTATTACTTATATAGAGGGGCGCTAAGCTTGTGAATGTGCTCATGGCTTCTTTGAGGTTGATGCCGGTGAATCCTGTGTAATGTTCTCGACCTAATACTGGAATGGCTGTGGGGCCTAAATAAATTTTACCGTCGATTCCTTTGGTAAAATGGACGCCTAAAAAAGGTACATGCATGTCGGGCACTGGGTAAATAAGATGATTAATCTTAATGTTTGTTTGCGGTGCCATCTCGTAATACATTCCTTTGAAAGGAATCATTGTGTATTGTTCTTGTAATCCACAGCGTTTGGCGATGTCATCAGCATATAGTCCGGCTGTGTTAAATAGATGACCGTAAGATACCAGATCGGTGGTGAGTGTGAGTTTTTTTTTGTTGGTATCGATCGTGGTGTTTTTTTGGTTAAAATAGAATATAACGTGTTGATCAATAAGTGATTGGTATAAATGAGCTAATATAGCCTTGGGATCTACAACTGAGGTTTCTGGGGAAAACAGAGCATAATCAGTGGCTGAATAGGCCTCTGGTTCCAGTTCTTTGAGTTCTGTTCTGGAAATTAAGCGCACTCTGGCGCCATTTTGGATTGCTCGTTGTTGAAGGGTTTCGAGAACAGGTGCTTCATCGGGTTTGGTGGTAACAATGATTTTGCCTACGCGACTAATCGGTAATTGATGTTCATCACAATAAGCTGCCATCGCTCGCGAACCTTCTAAACAGCAAATTGCTTTTAAAGACTCTGGTTTGTAATAAATTCCAGCATGTAAAACGCCGCTGTTACGACCACTAGCGTGCAAACCAATTGTTGTTTCTTTTTCAATGACTGCAATGCTGGCAGCGGGGAATTGCGCTTTGAGTTCTCGAGCAATGCTTAGCCCACCAATACCCGCGCCAATAATGACATAATCTACGTGCATATGCTGTCCTTAGTCTTTAAGTAAATTAATGGTCTTTCTACCAACTCAAACTGACACTAATCTTTTAGGCCACCGCTGAGCTCCATGTAGGATACGTAAGATAACAATTGAATTTTTAGTAACAAAGTACGCCGCAATAAAAGGTGTTTTATTAATAGTCAGTTCACGTGTTCCAGAAATGCGGCCAGGTCGCCCAATTTGAGGATGTTCGCTTGGCAAACTTATTTGTTTGTGTATCTCTTCATAAACACCAAATGCTGCTACTGGATTTTCAATATCAATGTAATCGACAATATCAAGAGCATCTTTATATGCTTTATTGCGCCATTCAATCCTCACGTTTTTTCACTTTAGATAATCTTGCCACAAGTCGCGCATTCATGTCTTCCATAACTTGCTTATGCGTAAAAATTTTCGATTGTTGATCATCTATACTTGATTGTACTTCTTTTCTAAACCAAGCATCATGTTCACGCGATTCGCGCTGGCTCTGTACAAAATCTCGCATAAAATCTCGTACAATTTGCGATGCTGGTCTATGTGAAGCTTCGGCTTCAGCCATAAATTCATCGCGCAAGTCGTGTTCCAACTTCATGGTAAAAACAGCTTGTTTTGACATCATGGTTTCCTTTTATAAAGGTAATTATAAAGTATATACATTGTAATTATGTTTTGTCAATTTTAGACTATCGCAACGCCAGGGCTGAGTAAAGTAATTGACAGTTGTTGCAAAATTTTCTATCATTGCCCACTAACAAAAGTTTATGAGTGGTTTATATTATGAAACGTACCTTTCAACCCAGTAATTTAAAGCGTAAACGCGATCATGGATTTCGTGCGCGCATGGCGACTAAAAACGGTCGTTTGGTGATCAAGCGTCGTAGAGCGAAAGGCCGCAAACGATTAACTGCCTAGTGAATGAGTTTTCCCAGTCGCGGAGACTGCTTAAAAAATCCGACTATGATGAGGTTTTTCGAGACGCTAAGAAAATAGCCAGTCCTCATTTTATTTTTTTATATTGCAATAATACAATTGGACATGCCCGACTTGGGTTGGCTTTATCAAAGAAAAGTATTGCTAAAGCCCACCATCGTTCACGTATCAAACGCTTGTTGCGTGAAACGTTTCGAGTGACGCATCACCTTGCCGCGATAGATATCGTGGTGTTGGCTAAGCCAGGGGTGTCTAAAGCAGACAATCCTAGTCTGATTGATGGATTACAGCGAATATGGTCCAAATTATAAAAAGAGGCGAGTATATTGTCTCACGTACTTTGCGCAGCCTAATTCGTATTTTGATTCGGTGCTACCAAATGTTGATTGCTCCACTATTGCCTAAAACCTGCCGATTTTACCCCTCCTGTTCCGAATATAGCTTGACTGCTATTGAACAGTATGGCGTGGTCAAAGGCGTGGGGAAATCGCTGCATCGCTTATCCCGGTGTCATCCATGGTCTGTGGGTGGCTATGATCCTGTTTTACCTAATGAAGAGAAACGCTAATGGATGTTCGACGTGTAATATTATATGGGGCGCTTGCGCTAGTGGGTTATTTTTTGTGGATGGATTGGCAAACTGATTATCCTCCTGCACGTCCTGTGGCGGCCGCACAAATGGTCGTGACACCAGAAGCGGCATCTGATCGCTTGTTGCCGACTGTACAGCGTAC
>CAIRCS010000157.1 GCA_903877115.1 uncultured Legionella sp. | reverse complement strand
TCATATTTTTTAGTTTTTCTTTTGATTCATTAAGTTGATTTTCACGGATAATTCTTTAAAAAAACACCCCCAAACACTATATAGTGCGAAATAAGATTTCATTTTTAAAGAGTTATTCCAAAAAAAACTTATTTTTGCATCCTAAAATTTAAAAAATGGTAGAAGATCTAAGTTTTGACGGAATAAAATCAAAATTTAACAGCAATAAAGGTTTCAAATTTGGAACCTACGCAATAGGTGGTGCTTTGGCTTTAGGCTTACTTTTGTTCCTTTACCGCCAATTTATTTGGATGCCAAGCAATGAAAAATCAAATGATGGTTGGTGGGTAGCTATGAATTATATCGCAAAAGACTCTACAGATCAAGCAATTAAATCATTGGAGCCATTCGTAAAATCATATGATGGTAAAACAGGTGGTGAGGTTGGTCAATACCTTTTGGCAACACAATACATGAAAAAAGGTGAGTTCAAAAAAGCTTTAGAGAATTTGGACGGTGTTGATTTAGATGATACTTACATCAGCGTATTTTCTATCGGTTTACAAGGTGATTGCTATTCAGAAATGAAAGATTACGACAAAGCTTTAGCAATGTATTTAGAAGCTGCAGATTACCAGGATAACGAAATGACGACTCCAATGTACTTGTTCAAAGCTGGTTTAGTTGCTGACAAATTGAAAAAATTCGAAGACGCAACAACTTACTACACAAGAATTCAAGACGATTATCCAGCTTATGGCTCTCAAAAAACGATTGAAAAATACATCGCTCGTTCAAGCAGCAATAAAGTAAAATAAGATGGCGACAGCCTTAAAAAATCTTTCAGAATATAATAAGGAACTTGTTCCTAATGGTGCCGATTTTAAAGTCGGCATTGTTGTTTCTGAATGGAACGACCAAATCACTTTCAACCTACTTAAAGGTGCACAAGAAGCGCTTTTAGAAAATGGCGTGAAGGAAGAAAACATCTATGTACAATTCGTTACGGGCGCTTTTGAACTTCCATTAGGTTCGCAGTATTTTTGGGACATGTATTTCCGGTATTTCATGGATTCAAAGGGGGCAAAGGCGTTGCTACTGCCTGCGGGATATTGTTTGGTGTGAATGTCATTTTAGGTATGGCTACATTAGCTACCTGGATCATCGTTGCTACGTTTATGCGTTACTCCTCCTTGGCTGCCTTAGCAGCAGCCATATTTGGCCCGATCTATTTTGTTTTCTTGTTTGGCTTTCAGCCGATGGGCATTGCATTACTGATCGTTTGTCTTTTGCTGATTTGGCGCCACCGCAGCAATATTGGCAATTTGATGAATGGCACCGAAAGTCGTATCGGTTCTAAAAAACTACGTAGTAACTAAACCCCTTAAAAGCTGCCGACTATGACTATTGCTTATGCATGCCTTCTCTTTATGGGGCTATTTCCGTATGTAGCTGCTGGAATTGCCAAAAAAGGTTTCGAGGATTATGACAACAGCATGCCCAGGCAATGGCTAGCCAAACAAACGGGCTTTAGGGCGAGGGCCAATGCAGCGCAAGCCAACTTATTTGAATCCCTGCCTCTTTTCTTTGCGGCAGTCATCATCGCCCAGATTGCCAATGCCCCACAGGCAAGAATCGATTTGCTGGCCTTGGGATTTGTAGCGGCGCGCATTGCCTATTTAGTCTGCTACCTTGCTAATTGGCCAACAGCGAGATCGATCGTCTGGTTGCTTGGTTTAGTTTGTGTAGTCAGCCTCTTTTTCCAGATTTAATCTAATCAGTATTTATCATCAATAGCAATAAAAATAACCTGAGACAATTCATTTCCCATGCCGACCAAAAAATTACCCTTGAAGAAAATACCGATAAAAAAAGTGGCCACTAAAGCAGTCAGTAAAACAACTGCTAAAACAACAGCCAAAACGGCAACTAAGGTACCAGCTAAGACGGTAACTAAGACAGTAAGTAAAAAAGAAGGTGCTGGCTTACCTTTATCTGTCGTAATTCGCAGGCGCATCGAGGCCCAAAAGGCACGCTTTCATGCAAATGACAATATTGCTCAATTTATTAGGCCTGGAGAGTTGGAGGGCTTAGTAAATGAAGTAGCTGAAAAAATGCAAGCAGTGCTTGAGAGCCTCGTGATTGATACAAAGAGCGATCACAACACCAAAAATACCAGTCAACGTGTGGCCAAGATGTATGTGCAAGAGGTCTTTAATGGCCGTTATGTAGTGCAGCCTACTTTGACCAAATTCCCCAATGTCAGTCGCTTAAATGAGCTCATGATTGTTGGGCCGATCACCATTAGAAGCGCTTGCTCGCATCATTTGTGCCCCATCATGGGCCGTATCTGGATTGGGGTATTGCCAAATAAAGAGTCGGCATTAATTGGTTTATCCAAGTACTCGCGTTTAACGGAGTGGGTCATGTGCAGACCGCAAATTCAAGAAGAGGCCGTAGTGGAATTGGCGGATATGCTCGAGAAGAAAATTAAACCCATTGGTGTTGCCATCGTGATGGATGCAGATCACTTCTGTATGCAGTGGCGCGGTGTTAAGGATCGGGATTCGAAGATGGTCAATAGCGTAATGCGTGGCGCCTTTCTAAAAGATCCTAATCTACGTCGCGAGTTTTTATCTTTGTTAGAGAAGCGTTAGATTGATTGCGGATATTGGCACTCAGAAAATGATTTCTGCAAGTACGGCAAGAGTATTTGTTCTTGGCTTAATGACATCAATTCTTTCAGCATGTGGAGGATTTCCGACTACGCATCCGGATCCTGCAAAAAATACACCAGCAAATTACAAAGCCGACCTCAAAGATTGCGCTCAATCCTATCCCGAGACTCCTGATGGTGTTTACCTCAAGCGACGTATTACTTGTTTGGAAATAAAGGGTTGGAAGTAAGGGCGCTAAGTAGAATGCTAAGCACGTGTATCGGGTGTTGTTTTGGTACGAATTGTCCGTTTTTATAAATATATGCCGACATTATGTGACATGCTATATACTTATGCTATATACATGGGAGTAAGTGATGACAATAGCGATTACAACGGTGTTTACCAACAATCGAAGCCAGGCAGTCAGATTGCCTGCTGAGGCGCGTTTGCCTGATGAAGTGAAAAAGGTGATTGTGCGTATTCGTGGACGCGAACGCATCATTACACCGATTGAAAATACGTGGGACAACTTTTTCTTAAATGGTCCAGCGGTATCTGATGACTTTATGAATGAGCGAGGAGAACAAAAACCAGTTGAGAGGGAAAGCTTGTAATGCTCAAGTATTTACTTGATACCAACATTGTCATATATGTACTCAAGCGCAGACCTAAGGAAGTGCTGGAAATTTTTAATACGAATGCCAGTCGCATGGCGATTTCTAGTATTACCTTATCTGAGTTACTTTACGGCGCAGAAAAAAGTGCAAACGTGGATAAAAATTTAGAAGCGATTGAAGAGTTCATCAGTCATCTTGAGGTGCTTCCTTATAACGCCAAAGCATCGCAACATTATGGTCAAATTAAAGCAGCCCTGGAGAAGAAGGGGGAAATCATTGGTGAGAATGATATTCATATTGCAGCCCATGCTATTAGCCAGGGCTTGATTCTGGTGACCAACAATTTGCGAGAGTTCAAAAGAGTTCCAAATCTAGCGCTGGAAAATTGGGTATTGTAATTAGGGGCAATTATAAAAATTAAAGAAGCTCAAATTTGTTTTATGAACTCTTAGATTAATGGGCTGCTTATCACAAGGTAGCTGATGAGCTCGATTGACAGGTTGAGATCACCGGTGTTACCGGCCCTTTGTTTGCATGAGAATAGTTCTCAACTATATTTGTATATAAATCATTGGCTTACGCACTCGTAAGCAGCTCAAATTCTTCTCCACTATGATCTCTTCTAGATTTAGGAGTGCAGATGGCTTGCACATCGTTTACTGTTTTATTTTTTGGAGAACCCATGAAAAATAGTCGTCGCCAATTTATGATTTTGTCTGCTGCTGGTGCTTGCACCTTGGCCTTGAACGGTAAAGTTCAAGCTCAAGCAATGGTTGCAGAAACAGACCCACAAGCTTCTGCTTTAGGTTACAAAGCCAATGCCACTGCAGTAGACAAAGCGAAATACCCTAAGTACGCTGCTGGACAGGTAT
>CAIRCS010000156.1 GCA_903877115.1 uncultured Legionella sp. | reverse complement strand
CCTGCTGCTTTTTCCGTGCCTTTTAGTTGGTCGATATAGCCTGATACAATAATAACGCGAATAAAATAGGGAGACAATCATTAGGTCACAAAGTATGATTGAAATTTAAGATAGAAACAAAGAACTTGGCTATCAATGATTGATATCATTAAGCAAAGTTAATAATAACAAATCAAATCTCAAATGTTCGATCAATTGCCTCCATACAAAGTTCTGGCAAGCGAACCAGAAACAAAAATAATCATTTAGATTAGTTACGAATCATTTTTTACTTAAGTTAAATATTTTTAATGAGCTTTACGAACCTGCTGACTTATCCCACGCTTTTTAGTTGGTCTATATAGCCTCCTGATAGAGTATTAACGCGAATTAAAGGGAATCAAACATTAGATCACGATGTGAGCTTGAAAGCAAAGATAAAAACAAACATTTGGGCAACATCAATTGTTGAAATCAGCCATCAATTTTATTAGTTTACGATAGTTATTTCGGATGTTCAATTATTGTTTAGTTAATCGCTGACTCACTGCAACATATGATATCATAAGCTTTGGATAGAAAGGATTTTCAATTTACCAAGGTGTTTTCGATTCCGAACGTAACTTGGCCGACTTCAGAATACGATGCAGATAAAACGAGCATTTCCTTGTAGAGAATCCAATTTCTATAGATCACAAAAAAATACCAGCAAGTTGTGAACTTTTGTTTTGAAGTTTTCTTGCCTAGTACCTTATAATGCGAGCCGGCCAAGCAAGATTGTACTGATACATGGATACAGAGACCAATACTTTCAAGTAGCTTGTAAATCACTTACATGCGGATGCTTTAGTAACAGCCACTTACCTATGAGCTATGTGAAGGGTACCTCATCCTGCTTCTTGGCACTAAAGTCGTGCATAAGCTGCTTTCAGGTACCAGCTGTGAGATATTGTAACGAGCAATCTTCATTCTACCAAGCGTCGGCGGTATTGATTCAGATATGCGCAGATCAATACTACTTATGCTTGATCTTCGGCGATGCTCTATCTTTAGCGAAAAGATAGAGCATTGCCGAAGATCAAGCATCAGTAGTATTGATCCGAACATATCTGAATCAATACCGCCGACGCTTGGTAGAACGAAGATTGCTCGTTACAAGAATTGGGTTGTTTGATAATAAAAGCATTGGGTTGTTTGATAGTAAAAGAATTGGGTTGTTTGATAATAAACGGGTACTATAGGCGTGAAACATCCCAACGGATACTGGGTTTCATTTTTCATTTCAATATATATGGCGCTACGGGACTGTATATATAACTTTAGCCTAGAGAGTGTGTGCCTTCACTGCTGTTCGGGTGTCATCATTTGACCACGATTCTACAATAAGCGCATCACGCGCAACATTCAACGTATTATAGAAACGCTAGAAACCACACAAAAAACCGTGCAAGGCAGGGGGGACTAATAAATGGGTTAGGCCCAGGTTCAAAAGTACTGTACTAAACCATGAAGGATGGGATTGGATGAACCCTTGTCGGATTGCCAATTTTGTAAAAAAACTCTTATCAGACCGAACCTTAACGGAAAAGTTTATCGGACATCAATAGGAGGAATAAGCGATTAATAATATGTCTGATAAGAGTAT
>CAIRCS010000155.1 GCA_903877115.1 uncultured Legionella sp. | reverse complement strand
TTGATGCGTTGCGCTGAAGGGGGGCTTCCAGCCCTAAGCGCCCCCAGTCTCTAAAAACAACTCTCTGCCAATCAACATACGACGAATTTCCGAAGTACCTGCCCCAATTTCGTATAATTTGGCATCCCGCAGCAGGCGGCCAGTAGGGTATTCATTGACATAACCATTGCCGCCTAAAATTTGGATGGCTTGCAATGCCATTTGCGTTGCTTTTTCTGCGGTATATAGAATTACGGAAGCAGCATCTTTCCGACCGACAAATCCTTGGTCACAGGCATTAGCCACAGCGTATAAATATGATCTGGACGCATTGATATCGGTGTACATATCTGCAAGTTTGGCTTGGATTAATTGAAACTCTCCAATCGCTTGATTAAATTGTTTGCGATCGTGTACATAGGGAACCACCACATCCAAACAAGCTTGCATGATCCCGACAGGGCCAGCAGCTAAAAGGGTACGTTCATAATCTAAACCTGACATTAATACGGCAACGCCTTTATTGAGTTTGCCTAATATTTGCTCTTCAGGAACATAACAATCTTGAAACACGAGTTCACAGGTGTTGGAGCCGCGCATGCCTAATTTGTCTAGTTTTTGGGCAGTAGAAAAGCCGGGCATGGTTTTTTCGATGATAAACGCTGTAATGCCTTTGCTGCCTGCAGTCCGGTCTGTTTTGGCGTACACGACCAATACATCTGCATCTGGACCATTGGTGATCCACATTTTGTTGCCTGAAAGACGATAGCCTTTGCCATCGAGTTTGGCGCTTAATTGCATGCTGACCACATCGGAGCCGGCATTGGCTTCGCTCATGGCCAACGCGCCAATCGCTTCTCCTTGGATTAATTTGGGTAAATAGCGCTGTTTTTGTTCTTCTGTGCCGTTTAAATAAATTTGATTGACGCATAAATTTGAATGTGCACCATAACTCAGGCCCACCGATGCACTGGCGCGCGATATTTCTTCCATGGCAATCACATGGGCTAAATAGCCCATATTTGCCCCACCATACTCTTCTGAAACCGTGATGCCTAATAAGCCTAAACTTCCAAGTTTGGGCCATAATTGATTAGGAAACGTATTGCTGTGATCAATTTCTGCCGCCAACGGAGCAATTTCCTGTTGTGCAAATTGATATACTGTTTCTCGCAATTGAGTATAGATGTCGCCAAGTTGATGTTGTAATCCATGATACATGCTGAAAATCCTTAACGTAGTGCCATTCACCTTAGTACTATAGCTTCCTCACATACTCTTGTGAATAGAGCAGTGCTTTTTTGCTGAATTTAGTTATAATTACGCTATGTGCAACTGCTTGCATATCATCTATTTAAATTAGGAATACAATGCCCATCTACGAATATGAATGTACCGCTTGTCAGCATCAATTTGATGAGGTGCAAAAAATGAATGATCCTGTCATTACACTGTGTCCTATGTGCAGCCAAGAAACGGTGATCCGTTTGATCTCGGCTGCGGGCTTTCAGCTGAAAGGCTCTGGCTGGTATGTGACTGATTTTAAAGATAATGGCAAACCTAAATCTGGAGCAGCGCCTAGCTCAGACCAAAAGAAAACAGAGAAGGTTACTCCAACCAAAGTTGCCGAAACCAAAGGGGGCGACAATTGAAAAAATCGATCCGTAGTTATTTGTTGGCAGGATTAGTCGTATGGATGCCCATTCTGGTGACCATGTGGATTTTGCAGTTTATTGTCGAATTGCTCGATAGTTCGATTGCGCTATTACCGGATGCGTATCAACCCTCTAATTTGCTAGGTATAAATGTTCCAGGATTGGGTGTCGTATTTTCTTTAGTGGTTTTGCTGCTAACGGGTGTGTTGGTAACCAATTATATGGGGCAACTTTTGGTAGGATGGAGTGAAAGATTTTTAGATAAAATCCCTTTGGTACGTTCGATTTATAATACCTCAAAACAAGTGATGCAAGCGATTTTTTCCTCGAACAGTAACGCGTTTCGAAAAGTGGTGCTGGTAGAGTACCCACGGAAAGATATTTGGACACTGGCTTTTCAAACAGCAAATTCTGTGCCATTTTTTGATAAAGACACACAAAACGAAATGATTTCTATTTTCGTTCCCACTACGCCCAACCCAACCGGTGGGTTTTTATTGATAGTAGCGCGCAACCAAATCAAAGAAGTCAGCCTAACCGTCGACGAAGCTTTAAAATACATTATTTCGCTAGGCGTGATGCAACAAAAGCCTGATGCGAAATTAACAAAGGCGTAACCAATCTATCCGAGTCACGACCGTTAGAAACTGCTGAAAAAGACTCCTTGTACAAAGTTCCTACGTCCCGCGGACAAGCCGCGGGACGTAGGCGAAAGGTGAAACTCTTAATTTAATGGTTTTGAGCCACAGCCCTAACGGCTGTGTCTTGGATTTTCTGTGAAAATATTAGACATAAATTGCGGTTACTCTGCGGACAATCGAATTTTCTTGCCATCTCATTTTATTTAACATAAAATTTGCGCGCACAATATACGGTTTAAAAAAAATTTTAGCATGCACGTGCCTCTAAAAATTTATACGAATATTTTTGGTGGTTAATTTTATTATGGATGGGGATTGATATGCCGAAGTCATCAGGCGGTACCGGTAGTGCTGGCGGTGCTAGTAAGCGCGACAAGAAAGATAGCCAAACAGAACCAGCGCGTGAAGTTTCAGCAGCTGAGCTTGAGTTTTAAAAGCTGAAAAAGAAAGGTTAGTAGACAAAATTCAGAAATTAAGACAAAAATTGACTGCAGCAGTACAGTCGGTCGAAGTCCTAACAGATACAAACAAACAGCTTTTATCAAAGCATGCAGAGGAAATGCAAACACTAAGGCATGAATTATATCAGACAACTCGTCAATGTAGTGATTTGCAACAACAATTTCAGCTATTACAGGAAAAGAATAATGAACTGCGACAGAACTTGGAAGAGATGGAAGCTCAGAAGGGTGAAATTCGTTCTGCTCAAAGCAGCAAACAGTCGCTAGAACAAGCAAATCAGGCGTTAATTGGAGATTTAGCCCAACGTGATGAAAAGATAATAGCCCTTGAACAAAAACTCACTAAATCACCAATTCCTGCAGGCTTGTTGGCCAGTATGCAACTACGTCAACAAAAAGCAACAGATGCTATTTCACATTTGCAGGATGAATTGTCTGCCGATGCACTAGAACATCCTACGCCTAACGAAAAAGCGATACAGGCTATTGTTGTCTGTTTAAAGGATGGTCTGAATGCTGATGATCCCCAAGCTTATTTTGATGCCCAAAAAGACGATCTAAAGACTCATCTGAATGCATTGCGGGGTATTAAATCAGTGATGAATACAGCTTGGAATGCCATTTTGACGGTTCTAGCTGTATGTTCAGTAGTCGGTATTCCTGCCTTGTATTACACGGGTATTTGGCAAAAGAACGCAGAGAAAAATGGTTCTTTCTTTGCTTTCAGCATGTTTGGTGCTGAGCAAAAAGCGAAATGCGATATCTATGAAGCAACTCAAGCACTGGGTGTAACTTTTGGCGCTTAGATTGTACCTTTGATATAGATACTGTGCTTTGAATGCTTGTTGTTGATTCGAAGCGAGGAATCTCCCGAAAATAGGGGGATTTTTAGCTTCGCACAGGATCTGAGTAGCGTTACATGGTATGTAGCAACTATAGACTGATAAAGGTTGGGGGGCCTTGGCCGATGCACTGCTGTTGGCCCAAGCCCCAACCTACTTCGCCGTCACTCCCCAGGTGCGTCATCCTGAGCGAAGCGAAGGATCTCTAATTGATTAGGTTTGTGCCTAATTCCGGAGATCCTTCGCTTCGCTCTGGATGACGTTGGGTCAGTTTGAATCTATAGAAAACAAAATTATCCACAACCTGGGGAGTCACAATTGGCCAATTAACAATTGTAAGCTGTAAAGATACCTCAGGCTCCGGATGATGATGTACCTGGAGAGTGGCTAATAATTTTACAGATTCGACTTGGTTACTCTTTGCGGGGATACTCCGTTTGTTTGACTTTCTAATAACGACAAATAGTCATCGGTGGAATCAAGGTAAAGGACATCTATTTTTTTCTGTAACTCTTTAGAATCACGCAGAGCGCTAGTTGTTGCTGCATTCGGTGTATGGATCTCCTCTGGGGAACTGTAGGCACTTGATGATAGACCACTACCTGTCTGATTTAGATGATGACTCAGTTGATTGGCCACTGTTTTTAGTTGTTTGCTATCTGCCTGAAGTGACGCTGTGGTCTCTTTAAATTTTTGACTATCTGCTGCAAAGGAATGCGAACCACTGGCAACGATATCCTCGTATTGTGCCAATTGTTCACTGAGATTGGCTAGCTGTAGATTCAGATGTTTTTCGTTTTCCTGTAAAGTTTTAATAGTCTGATTGAGGCTAACATTGATTGCTTGGTATTCATTTACTTGACGGGTTACGCTGTCGACATTATCACGCAATCTTAAGTTTTCTACGCCCATTTCTTGATTCATTTGGCATAATACAGCTAAGCCTTTCTCTAAATTCTCTCGAG
>CAIRCS010000154.1 GCA_903877115.1 uncultured Legionella sp. | reverse complement strand
CGCTCGCAACAACGATGTTTTTATAAACACTCATAACATAATTTTTAAATCGTCGTTGCGGGGAGTGTAGCGACGAAGCAATCCAGTGGCTTTTGTCCAGAAAAGTCATTGGATTGATTCGCTTACGCTCGCAACAACGATGTTTTTATAAACACTCATAACATAATTTTTAAATCGTCGTTGCGAGGAGTGTAGCGACGAAGCAATCCAGTGGCTTTTGTCCAAAAAAGTCACTGGATTGCTTCGCTTACGCTCGCAACGACGGTATTTTGGAAGCCTTACGCTTTCACAAAAAACGCTCGGCTCTTTATAGTTTTGCCGCCCAAAGCATGCTCTAGCGCACGTCGCATAATATGTTTCGCGGTTTTCAACACGTTGGGGTCATGCAATTCATCATTGGCCAAAGCCAAAATGTCAGCGCCCGCGATCCCAGTTGGCGCCATAAGAAAACCCAAGCCCGCTTGAAAACTATAATAATGGGTTGCTAGGATGGGGGTATGGGTTTGCGCATCATGGGTCAATGACATGGCATAGCCAATAGACGTCAATACTTTCCATTCAAAACGCCGCAATATGGGCTCTAAGTCTGTTTTAGTAGCAACCAAACTCACTTGTTGCAAAGTGGTGACATACGCATCATATAAATCTGAGTAAGGATCTTGAGGACGCAATGCATGATACAATAATTCATTGATATACAAAGCAGAAAACAAGTAAATACCGGTGAATTCGAATGCACTGCCGGCAATTTCCATATGCCGCACATAATACCAAGTCTGCCGTTGCGTTAATTCAATCCATAATGGAGTAAACGCTTGGAGCATGGCTTGTTTTTTGAGCCCCCACCCACCATGACATTTCGCCCAAATCAACCCTTGGTCTCGCGTAAACAACAAAACACGCGCCGAACTCTCGCCCGCCCATGTTTTATGAATCAGCCAAGTAGGATTACTCATATCCCAAGGCTTGGAGGGTTCGCTCATTATCAGACCATCCCGTTTTGACTTTACACCAACACTGTAAAAATACTTTTTTCTCTAACAACTTTTCCATATCCATACGCGCTTGGGTAGCCATCTCTTTCAATTTCTCACCTTTGTCACCGATGATCATCCGCTTATGACTTTCTTTCTCGACCCAAATCAACGCCGCAATACGCACTAATTGTGGCGTATCTTTATAAGATTCCAGCTCCACTGTAGTAGAATAAGGTAACTCTTGACCACAAAGCCTAAAAATCTTCTCACGAACTATTTCAGCGCATAAGAATTTTATTGAACGGTCAGTCAATTGATCATCAGGAAACATATGCGGAGATTCCGGCAAAAACTCCTCGATTTTGGCATGCAAAATCGAAGTTTGTAAGCCGGCACGTGCAGAAAGAGGAATCACAGCTGCAAAAGGATGGCGTTGCGCCATCTCTTCTACCCAAGGCAATAACGTCTTTTTATCCGCCATTTTATCTATTTTATTCAGTACCCACACACAAGGTACTTTGGCCTCTTGAATTAATCCCAATACATATTCATCTTCCTCGCGCCACGAGGTGCCCTCAGTCACAAACACAATCACATCCACATCATTCAAAACCCGGATAGCGGTTTTATTCATCATTTTATTCATGACTTTTTTCGATCCGAGATGAATCCCTGGTGTATCAACATACACATATTGATAAGGGCCATCGGTGCGCACTCCCAAAATACTATGGCGCGTGGTTTGCGGCTTACGCGAAGTAATGCTGATTTTATGATCTAAAATTCGATTCAATAAAGTCGATTTCCCCACATTCGGGCGCCCGACCAAAGCAATATAACCACAATAATTTGTCATAGAAATTCTACACCGAGATCAATAGAAAGATTATACCACGTTTGGAGGATCATGGGGATTAGGCCAAACATCGTCGTTGCGAGCCTGGCGAAGTCCAGTGGAAACAAGAGCAGGAATCAAACCCAAAGTCACTGGATTGCTTCACTTCGTTCGCAACGACGAACAGATCTTTATAAAACTAACTTTGCTTCTTCTGAACCCACTCCAGTGACAGTGGATTTAGCGCCAGCTACAAACAACTTTGGCGATTGCAAAGCTGTAACTGTCTCTGGTCTGGGGCTCAGTGTTTTCGTTTCTCCAACGCCCTTTTGCTTAAGGTGATTTCCATAAAAAGACTGAGGAATATCTGTCGCTCTTACACCTTCCGCCTTCCCTCGGCGATGCGTCACAACCCGTAAGATTGTTCGTTCTAATTGATCTAATCCCATCCGAGTTTTTGCAGAAGTCTCGATGTAACGGGTATTTTGCGCACGCGCAAACATTTCAGCCTCTGCGGTACTCACTTGTCTTTCAGATTCTAAATCAGTTTTGTTAGCCAATATAAAATAGTACGCCTGCGTATGTGCATTGGATCGGGCTATGTCAAAATAATGGAGCAAATTATTAAAAGAGTTTCTATCTGTCACAGAAAATACCAAAACCACCCATTTAGTCTCTCGCAGATAAAAAGGCATCATAGACTCAAACTGCTTTTGGCCATCTATATCCCAAATTTGTAAATCTAAAATCAGTCCCAACTCAGCGTCAGAAATAGTTTTGCTCTCAAAATCAACCCCCAGACTTGCTTGATACGTTTCATGCAGGGTATCACTACCCCAACGCATGGCCAAAGTCGTTTTTCCTGCACCAGAATCACCATAGAAGGCTACTTTCATATTTTGCTCTATACGTATCTCTTTGATTTTGTTTTCCATGTTGATATACCTATGTTGTTACATGGTATGAACATCTTGCATTAAATCGGAGCACAAGGCAAGAGCAGCTAAGAAGCGGACCAGAATAGGAGGTTAGTTTTGGCCCGTTCCTAAATACGGAGCGTAGTATCCAGCCGTGTAAACACTTCATGACACATGGTTTGCGCGGCTTGTCTCTCACCAAACGCAAAAAACATGAATGAATGACCACTCGCCTTTTTATTGGTCTGTGCAAAAAAACCTAATAATAACAAGCCGACTAAAGACGCCACAAGATTGGTACAGGCAAAACCAGCTAATAAAGGCAATCCAACTATTGACCCAGCAAGACCTGCCGTCATGGCAACATTCAAAATAGAATTCAATACCGAGCGCCAAGTAAAATCCAAATGCAGTAAATTATCTTTTAATTCCGGAAATTTTGCTGTGAAATAAAATTGCGGGTTTATATCCTGTGTCCCAACTTTCAAAATATTACAGATGTCTCGAACAAATGGGTTTTTTTCCCATGCCACCTGAAACTTATGAACCTGCTCTACCAAATCTAAATGCGCTATATGGGGGGCAAACAGGGTTCTTCTTTCTCCGCATTTTGGCAAACAATTTTGAGTATTTGCTCTTGAAGTGCCTGAATTCCACAGCCCGTTTTTGCAGAAGTTTCAATGTAGATCAAATCATGATCAGCTGCGAAATTCTGCGCCTCAAGCTCTTTCACCTGTCTACCCTGACTCAAATCACATTTGTTGCCTAATAAAAAATATTGCGTGTTCAATTGCCCATTTTCATTTTCTTTTGCAGTTGCAAGGTAAGTCCGCACACTTTCTAATGAAGCTGCATTTTGCACGTCAAAGACTAAAACGATACACTTACTGAGTCTGGCATAAGAAGACCACAGCGCAGCACACCATTTTTTCCCTGAGAGATCATAAATGCTCAGATAAACGGACGCCCCACCCCAAGAGAAATGTTTGTTTGAATGTATGAGAGGAGAATCTGTGCGCAGCGATGTATAAAAAGTATGATGCAACGTATGATGCAACCATTGGTTGATTACAGACGTCTTGCCCACGCCTGAATCACCATAAAAAAGGATTTTTTCGGTTCTTAAATCCATGCATCCCACCATTGACTGCTAGTAATTTGAGCATTTTATCATAAATTACATCAAAAACAACACAACAATATTTAAATTAAAGACTAATTGTTTAACTAAATCCTTAATTAAGCTCAAACCTTGTCGATGTGGGATCATGCACAGCACTTAATGATGACGTACCAGGGGGTACAATTAAAGAATAAAATCAACGATAATACCGCAAGAAAAAACCCCAACCTTTCCAGAGCTCACATGCAAAATCCAGGATTTTCTTTGCTTGAAATGCTGATCGTAATACTCATATTCGGGATTATTTTGAGCTTTGCGTACCCTAGCTATCAAACCTATCTGATCCGAGCACATCGTTTGGAAGGGCAAATGGCATTGTTAGATTTGGCCAATCATATGGAACAATACTTTGCACAATATGGCACGTATGCAGAAGCTTCCGTTGGCACCCACTCAGAGCGTGATGTGTTGTCCACAGCGTTGACCAGCCAAGGTTATTATACACTCGTCATTCAAAATGCTACGGAAACTCATTTTGAAATCCAAGCTATCCCACAAGGCACCCAAGCGCAGGGTGACAAACAGTGTCAAACGTTACAATTCAACGATCAAGGCATTCAAGGGATTGCTTCAGGACCTGTAGGTAGCCCAGCGGGGAATTGGGAAGAATGTTGGACGTAGGTTGAGCCTTAGCCCACCCTACTGCTCCTTACTCTTCTTCACGCACTGCAGCAACATCCACTGCTAAAGCCTGCTCTACCAATTCTTTCAAAGTAGATTCTGGCATGCTACCCGACTCAGAATAAATTGCGATCCCTTGTTTAAAGACCATCAAATGCGGAATCGAACGCAATTCAAATAATTCTCCTAACGCTGGTTCTTGCTCAATATTGACCGAACCAAAGAAAATATCAGGATATTGCGCTGAAATATTGGCATAAATTTCTTTGAATTGCTTGCAAGGCGCGCACCACGGCGCCCAAAAATCCACAAATAAGATCGCGTTTTTTTCCACCAATGATTCAAACTCTGGCCCTTGAATAGGTTGTACCAAAGAGCGCTGCTCATAACCTAAAGTGGTTAATAGGCGGGTATAAATCTCATCCACATCCCCCTCTCCATAAATTTGATGAAATTTCGGGGCGACCGGATCTCCGTTTTTGGCCCAAGATTGGTAGTAGTCGATCAAAGGTGCAGTTTTTTCAGTATACACTTGCAAACGTTTGCGAATAATTTCTTCTCTATCGTCTTCACGTAAGACCAAAGGTTCTTGCGTTTCATCATCCAAATCAGCTTTTTTGGGCGGATGAGAAATCACGTGATATACGCGACCCGATGCGGGATGAACCCGTCGTCCGCTGATACGCCGCACAATCTCCTCTTCATCCACAGCAATTTCAACCACATGGTCCAAATGAATATTTGCATCTTTTAATGCCTGCGCTTGAGGAATAGTCCGCGGAAAACCATCTAATAAAAAGCCTGCTTTACAATCGTCTTGTTGCAACCTATCTTCCACAAGTTTGATCATAATGTCATCAGAGACCAGCCGCCCTTCATCCATAATTTTCTTAACATCCGCACCTATTTCACTCCCAGAGGAAACGGCTGCACGCAGCATATCTCCGGTAGAAATCTGAGGAATATGAAAAGTCTTCATTAATTTTAAAGCCTGTGTCCCTTTGCCCGCACCAGGACCACCTAATAACATTAAGCGCATCACGCTCATTCAATACTCCCTGCCGAAAAGGCGAAATTTTCACTATTCACTGTTCTTAGATTGAAGTCAAGTTTATCATTATCAGGACTTAGATCACATCCCCTATTCCCAGACAAACTGGATTCCCGTCTACGCGGGAATGACACGGTTTTTTACGAAAACCGCCGGCAATAAGCTAATTGAGAGCGATACGTTTGCGCACGGTTAGCCACTTTTCTAGCAACTGGCATCAACCATGCTTTGCGTAAATACGTTTTACGTTGATATCCACCGATTCCTTCATGATAGGCCAGATAGAGATCATACGCATTGGAACGAGGAATCCCTGCACGCCGGTGAGCTTGGTTGGCATACCAACCAATGAAATCCATCGCGTCGCCAAAATTAGTGCGCGATGAAAAAAAGCCGCCATCAGACTTGCGATACAGCGACCAAGTTCCATCCAAAGCTTGTGAATAACCATATGCGGTCGTAGGTCTTTTCCAAGGAATTACTGAAAATAGTTTTCTGCGCGGTGGACGAGCATGCGCAACGAAATGCGATTCTTGATGCACAATCGCCATTTGAACATGCACTGGTACACGCCAGCGTCTTTCTACTGATTTGGCTTCACGATACCAATGAGGGTTTTCATGAAATATCTTACAAATATTGGAAGCATCGCTTGGCTGTCTAGAAATAGACATACATCCGGTGAGAGACATCACTAACCAACACCCTAACCCTAAAACCTTTAATCCATGCAACATTTTTTTTTATTCTCAATATAAAAACCACAACTCTTGACGCTCGGAGAAACGTCATATTTGAGTGCAGGTTGAACGAAAAGCTCTATGAAAAAAGCGCAGCATACATGGCGTATGTGCGCATTTTTCATAGAGCTTTTCGTTCAAGATGCGCCAAATATGGCGTTTCCTTGAGAGATAACGTATATCTTATTCTACAAAACCCTTTTCTCGGTAGTCATACGTCTCAAAATGCAACTTTTCATCACGCATACTGAGCAAGACATGGCCACCGTTGGCAAGCTTACCAAAGAGCAGCTCATCCGCCAATGGTTTTTTAATATTTTCTTGGATTAATCTCGCCATAGGTCGTGCACCCATGACGCGATCATATCCATTCGCAATTAACCATTCACGCGCTGATTTGTCTACCGACAAGACGACGCCCTTACTGCTTAATTGCTCTTCTAATTCCATGATAAATTTATCCACCACCAATCCAATCGTTTGCTCATCTAAAGGTGTGAAGTTGATGACTGCATCCAAGCGGTTGCGGAACTCTGGACTAAACTGGCGCTTCAATATAGCCATCCCATCACCGCTATTATCCTGTAATGAAAAGCCCATAGAGTTTCGACTGATTTCTTCAGCACCGACATTTGAAGTCATAACCATAATCACATGCCGGAAATCTGCATGGCGACCATTGGTATCCGTCAACGTACCGTGATCCATAATTTGGAGCAACAAATTAAACACATCAGGATGCGCTTTTTCAATTTCATCTAATAGCAAGACAGAATGTGGATTTTTGGTAATCGCTTCCGTCAGCAAACCACCTTGATCATAGCCAACATATCCTGGAGGTGCACCTATCAAACGCGATACAGTATGCTTTTCCATATATTCTGACATATCAAAACGAATGAGCTCTATCCCTAATAAATTGGCCAATTGCTTGGTCACTTCGGTTTTACCCACACCAGTAGGTCCAGTGAATAAAAAGCAACCTACGGGTTTTTCTATCTCTCTCAATCCTGAGCGCGATAATTTAATTGCAGAAGATAACGCTGAAATAGCCGCATCCTGACCATAGACTAATAATTTCAAATCGCGTTCCAAATTACGCATGGTATCTTTGTCTCGAGCTGATACTTTTTTGACAGGGATACGCGCAATTTTAGCCACCACGGATTCAATTTCAGACACTGAAATAATTTTACGGCGCTTATTAGCAGTTAATAGATTTTGATAAGCACCGGCTTCGTCAACCACATCGATCGCTTTATCTGGCAAAAATCGATCATTGATGTATTTGGCCGCCAATTCAGCAGCTGATCGCAAAGACGCGATTGAGAATTTCACCCCATGATGCTCTTCCAAACGTCCTTTTAACCCCTTGAGGATTTCAAATGTTTCTTCAATAGAGGGTTCTGGAACATCAATTTTTTGGAACCGACGAGCCAAGGCTTTGTCTTTTTCAAAAATACCGCGATATTCTTGATAAGTAGTGGAACCAATACATTTAAGTTCCCCATTAGCCAACAAAGGCTTGATTAAATTCGAGGCATCCATCACGCCACCTGAAGCGGCACCTGCGCCAATGATGGTGTGAATCTCATCAATAAATAAGACCCCGCCTTCAACATCCGACAATTGTTTTAATACCGCTTTCAACCGTTTTTCAAAATCACCGCGGTATTTGGTTCCGGCCAACAATGAACCCAGATCCAATGAATAAACCACACATTTTTTAATGGCTTCAGGCACTTGACCATCCACAATGAGACGAGCCAATCCTTCAGCAATGGCCGTTTTACCTACACCAGCCTCGCCTACAAATAAAGGGTTGTTTTTGCGGCGACGACATAATACTTGAATCGTCCGCTCTACTTCTTCCTGCCGGCCAATCAATGGATCGATTTTACCCAAACGAGCGCGTTTATTCAGATTCACGCAATAGCTTTCTAAGGGGGACTCTATGTTTTCCCCGCCCATCATCTCTTCATCCATCATCGATGTCATGCCTTCGCGCATGTCAGTACCATGGAATTTGGACACGCCATGTGAAATATAATTGATGACATCTAAACGGGTGATATTTTCACGCCGTAAAAAATAGACCGCTTGGCTTTCTTGTTCGCTAAAAATAGCCGCCAACACATTGGCGCCACTGACTTCTGTTTTACCAGCTGATTGCACATGAAACACTGCGCGCTGCAAAACACGTTGAAACCCTAAAGTGGGTTGCGTTTCGCGCAATTCATCATCCAGCGGAATCAAAGGCGTAGTTTCTTGGATAAAAGTTTCCAAATCACGGCGTAATTCTTCAATATTGGCTTCACATGCATGGAGTACATTTGCAGCCGCAGGATTATCTAGTAAGGCTAGGAGCAAATGTTCTACAGTCATAAATTCATGGCGTTGTTCCTTCGCTTCTTTAAAGGCAAGATTTAAAGTGAACTCTAACTCTTTGTTTAGCATGATCGGATGCTCCTTTACTGTCGCTTACAGACGATAAGTTTACGCTTGTTCCATCATACAAAGCAGTGGATGCTCATGTTGTCTAGCAAATTCATTCACCAGCACAACTTTGGTTTCTGCAATATCCCGAGTATAGATACCGCAAGTCGCACATCCATGCGTATGAACCTGATACATCAGCTGCCCTGCGACAGATTCACTCATATAGAAAAAGCGTTTTAAAACCAAGACTACAAAATTCATGGGGGTATAATCATCATTGCGTAATATCACACGATATTTTTTTGGTTCTTCTATGACCGAAGTCGGTTGGGTTTCTAGCTCAGCCTCAACCTCTAAACCAGGTGCAACGATAATATCTTCACTCATCTTCATCCCTATATATAGTTTATAGACGGATATCAGGAATTTGGCCAGTGCAAAAGATTAATTTAACGTAAATTAACGGACAAGACTAGAGGTGAGGCTGAAACGAATGGATAATTACTGAATGCCGCGGACAAGCCGCGGCACGTAGGCAAAGAAAGTTACATCAACCGAATCACTGCCTCAGCAAACCGCGAGCAACTTAAAGCTTTGGTTTGATCCAGCAAACGTGCAAAATCATAAGTCACTTCTTTAGCTGCGATCGCTTGTTCTACACCGTGAATAATATGATCAGCCGCTTCTTTCCAACCCATGTGGCGCAACATCATTTCAGCGGAAAGAATAAGCGACCCAGGATTGACTTTATCTTGACCAGCATATTTAGGCGCTGTACCGTGCGTTGCTTCAAAAACCGCAATCTTATCACTCATATTGGCGCCGGGAGCAATCCCAATACCACCCACTTGGGCTGCCAAGGCGTCAGAAATATAATCTCCATTCAAATTCAGCGTCGCAATCACGCTATATTCTTCTGGACGCAATAATATTTGCTGCAAAAACGCATCTGCAATCACATCTTTAACGATAATAGGCTTTTGGGTCTTAGGGTGCAGCATACGCATCCATGGGCCCCCGTCCAGCAATTCCGCACCAAACTCTTCTTTGGCTACCGCATATCCCCAGTCCTTGAACGCACCTTCCGTGAACTTCATGATATTGCCTTTGTGCACCAAAGTAACCGAGTCTTTATGATTGTCGATAGCATAATGAATCGCAGCGCGCACCAAACGTTGTGTCCCCTCTTTGGATACCGGTTTGATCCCAATACCGCAATGTTCAGGAAATCGAATCTTAGTCACTTTCATCTCAGACTGTAAAAATTGAATGACTTTTTTTGCTTCAGCACTGTCGGCAGCCCATTCAATTCCTGCATAAATGTCTTCTGAATTTTCGCGAAAAATCACCATATCCGTTTTCCAAGGTTCTTTCACTGGACTAGGTGTTCCTTTAAAATAACGAATGGGGCGTAAACAGGTATATAAATCCAATTCTTGACGAATGGCGACATTTAAAGACCGGATTCCACCGCCTATTGGCGTCGTCAAAGGACCTTTGATCGAGACCACATAGTGCTGCAATGCTGCCAGAGTTTCTTTGGGCAACCATTGTTCTGCACCATATTTCTGAGTGGCCTTCTCACCAGCGTATACTTCCATCCAGGCAATTTTACGTTGCGAGCCATACGCTTTATGTACAGCCGCATCCACAACCTTCAACATAGCAGGCGTGACATCCACCCCAATACCATCTCCTTCAATGAAGGGAATGATCGGCTGATCTGGCACAGATAAAACCCCTTTATCATTGACGGTAATCGCAGACCCTTGCTGCGGAATTACAATGTTCTTATCTAACATCTCTCACTCCTTGTATACGTAATATTGGTACAGGACTTACACAAAATTCACAGGTGATACAAGAAGTCTATTGCCGAATATTGAATTCGATCATTTAAATCCGTGTCGACCTCGGCGTTTTGCGTAAGTCCTGTGGTAATAAGCCCCAAAAAATCATACTGCTTAAAGCGACGCCCAACACAGTGGATACCGCAGTCATATGTCCAAATGAAGCATCCACTATGAATAAAATCAATTGATAACACCCGGATGCCAACCCTACTACGAGCATTTGCTGGACAATAGAAAAAAACATAAACCGATGGGTTTTACCCACCATTAACCAAGTCGTTACCAATAGTGCAAACGCATGCTCACCCATAGGAGTAGACAATAAAGCGTCTAAACACAAACCCAAAAACAAAACGATCCATACGTTGAAATATTTGGGTAAATAAGTTTGCAAATACAGTAAACATAATAATACCCAAGCTGGGCGAATACCACTAATCTGAGCAGGCAAAGGTAAAATAGTCAGAATATTAGCCCCTAATAGCACCCCCAAAATTCGGCCTGGTAGCATCAACTCACTCCCTCTAGTACTCGCAAGCGTTCAACCAATTCCATGCTTAACTCATTCTGCTTTTCTTCTGGCCAAACTAATAAAACCAAGCGACTGCGATTTAACCACGCAACAGGACTAACCAGAACTTTAATAAAATCTTCGCCACTGGTATTTTGCACTTCTTCCACAAACCCAACAGGATACCCTTCTGGATAATGCTCACCCAATCCAGACGTCACCAGCAAATCCCCAACCACCACCGAGGATGTTTTGGGTAAATTGACTAAAGACAAACGACCAATATAATTTGTACCGACGACAATTGCTCGCTCTCCCGTCCTTTGATTTAATACCGGCACTGCACATTTGGAGTCAGAAATCAGCAACACCGTACTCGTTAATGGCCCGACATCAATGACTTGCCCCATGACACCTCTGGCATCTAAAACTGCCTGACCACGCACCACACCATCACGCGATCCTTTAGAAATAACAATAATTTGACGCGAGCTAGTGGTATCAACCGCCAAAATTCGCGCTGCCATAGAGCGCATTTGTGCGGAGGAAGAGGCTGATAGTAAGCTTTTTAATTCTGAGTTTTCATTCCGCAATGCCAAAAATTTCTGGAGTTGGGCTTCTAAGACTGTTTGTTGATAGCGAAGTCGCATATTTTCATCGACCAGGGTTTTTTTGGAGCTCATCAAAGAATGCCCCCAAGCCACAACCCGCAATGGATAGTCTACTGCAAATTGCACGGGCATCATGACGCCTGTAAATACAGTACGCACCCAAGGTAAACTCCGATCCCGGCAATCAACCATCATCAACATAAAAGACAGCAGCACAGACAACACAAACCATAGAGAACTATGTTTTTTTTTGGCAAAAAGTCGATTACGTTTCAGATTATGATTGCCGTAATGGTTATCATTCTGTTGAAAGAAAATCGCCACCGCGCAAATCCATGGTTTCTAAAGCTTTACCACCACCCCTTGCTACGCAAGTAAGGGGATCTTCTGCTATGATCACTGGCAGTCCAGTTTCTTCCATTAACAAGATATCTATATTTTTCAGTAATGCCCCACCACCGGTTAACACCATACCACGTTCCGCAATATCAGCGGCCAATTCAGGGGGAGCCAATTCTAATGCAGCACGGACAGCACCTACGATTCTGGATAAAGGTTCTTGTAATGCTTCCAAAATTTCGGCACTCGTTAGGGTAAAGCTGCGCGGCACACCTTCTGCCAAATTACGTCCACGGACTTCTATTTCATACAAATCACGACAAGGATAAGCATAACCAATCTCATGTTTGATGCGCTCAGCGGTCGTTTCACCAATCAAAGTACCATAATTACGACGCACATAAGAAACAATCGCATCATCAAATTTATCGCCACCAATCCGAACGGATTGATGATACACGATCCCACTCAAAGAAATAATTGCAACTTCTGTCGTACCACCACCAATATCCACCACCATGGAACCACTGGCCTCTTCAACTGGCATGCCGGCACCCAGGGCAGCAGCCATCGGCTCTTCAATCAAAAACACTTCACGGGCGCCTGCACCCATCGCTGACTCACGAATTGCGCGACGCTCTACTTGGGTTGATCCACAAGGCACACAGACCAGCACGCGGGGGCTAGGACGTAAAAATCGATTTTCGTGCACTTTATGAATAAAATGCTGTAACATTTTTTCAGTCACAAAAAAATCTGCAATCACGCCATCTTTCATCGGTCGAATAGCATTGATATTGCCAGGCGTCCGACCCAACATTCTTTTTGCTTCTATTCCAACCGCAGCAACTCTTTTTTGACCAGACTCGTTGCGCAACGCAACCACGGACGGCTCATTGAGAACAATGCCTTTGTCACGCACGTAAATTAAGGTATTTGCCGTTCCCAAATCAATTGATAAATCATTGGAAAACGCGCCTCTCAGTTTTCTTAACATAATATTCACTAACCTCATGACATTTTTGCCAAAGTTTACAGTATATTGCGTTGAAAAACGACCATTTTTTTAGGAAGTTAACTCATATTTTATCTAAATTGAAGAGCGCCAAGATAAGCTGCCAGAATATTGCTTATGAAAAAAATTCACACTATAATTTCATGTGAAAACAGAATGGCTTCATCGTGACGCGCTACCATGTGGAGAAAAGCATGAACACTTCGGCCAAAAAATTATCAGAAAAAGCACATGTCCTCAGCAAAGCGGTGTTAAATGTGGCCCATTTTTATCACCTGACTGGAAAAGAGGTCAGTGATATTATTGGGATTAGTGAAGCCAGTGTCAGCCGCTTGGGTCAGGGCAAAAAATTACTCGTACCGGATACAAAAGAAGGCGAAATGGCCATCTTGTTGGTTCGAGTGTATCGCAGTCTCAATGCTTTGTTAGGCAATGATCACACCAAGGCCAAACTTTGGCTCAACAATCAGAATCATTATTTGCAAAAAAAACCTCTAGAATTACTCAAAACCATCCCTGGTCTGGTCGCCGTTTTAAATTACCTCGATGCCATGCGTGGTAAATTATGACCCTATTATGGGATGAGTGTGAAGGTGAAAAGCACATCGTACTCCTCGGGAAAGAACCGTGGCGCATTGTAGAAGCACAACATATTTCTAGCTCGAGAGATTTGGTCGATACCCTGGAGGAACACGATTTTTTAGAAGCACTCTTAGAAGAATCTAAACCTCCGGTCCTCAAACAAAAAGATTATTTGATTTTTACGCCCTTCCGCTATCCTCCGTTAAAATATGGGTCTCGGTTTGGCCATCATTATGAACCATCCTTATGGTATGGCTCACAAGAATTAAGCACCGCATTTGCAGAAGTCGCTTATTATCGTCTCCAGTTTTTTCAAGATACAGGAGCCCATCTCGATTATATAGAAATTCCTATGACTGCTTTTCAAACCGTAATGATGACCCAACGAGGGATTGATTTGACAAAACCTCCCTTCAAAAATCATCGAGCCCAGATCTCCCATAACCAGAGTTATGAATACAGCCAACCATTAGGCACCGCTATGCGTTCGGCGCAAATTGAAGCTTTTGTTTACTATTCAGCCCGAACTCAAAAACCAGGAAAAAATATTGCAGCATTCACCCCTGCCGTATTTCAACAGAAAAATTCGCAATACGTTCAGCAACAACAAAATTGGATCTGCATGGCCAATCAACACCAAATTGAATTTACCCGTCTGGGAATTTTAGAACGGGAACGGTGGATTTTTGCAAAGGAAGATTATCAAGAAATTGCAACGCAATCAGGACTTACGCAAAACTCTGAGGTCGAGGCGGATTTAGTTTTTAATGAGGGAGTTTAGTTAACTAAATGACCGAATTAAAAACTAAATCCAACGAAGAGATCGGAGTTTTGCGTAAGTCCTGGCAATAAAACCATTCTCCAGGCTGCCCCATTATAAAAGTCGCGCGTTAGCACTCAGTATATATTGACAGACAACCCCGATCGCAACATACTTCGCTCAGCACTTACCTCGGAGGTAAGCTGTTAAGGAAAAAAGTCCAACATTAAGGAGATATTATGAAATTTGTTTCATCTATGCTGTTTTTATCTTGTACGTTGCTGGCCAGTTCAAGCCATGCCGACATACTGAGTGATACGACTAACTCTACTCTACAATCTCATAAAAAAATCAACCTAAATAGCGCCTCAGCCGAAGATCTGACCCATGCCATCAAAGGTATTGGCCATAAACGAGCGCTCGCTATCGTTCAATATCGCCAAAAACATGGTCATTTCAAAAACATCACTGATCTCGCAGCAGTCCGCGGGATAGGGTTGCGCTTTGTGCAAACACATCGCGCGGATTTGGATGCGACTTTCATTTGCTAAAATCTGTGACTGCCATTAAGTTAAGAGCTTCACTTAATGGCAGTCGGCCTGAAGCTTCGCCATACTCTTGACATTATTCAACCCCAACAACTAATCCACCCCAAAACACACATAATGACCAAAATAAGTCCTACTACCGGGTCATTAAGTTTATTTTTTAATCTATAATGATACTGATAATATAAATTTATTAGGAGATGGATATGAGCACATGGAAGCCTGAACGATTAAAATCAATCACCCTAGGGACAGGGTACGATGCACATGCAGAAGCTCATGAAAGCGTTTCAGCATATTTGAGAATTATGCATAACAATAATGGTATAACAGATGAAGCATTTAAAAATGGCAAAGAAATATTAAATGCATATGTATCTGAAAAAAAATATACCAAAATAGGCGATGCTGCTCAATATTATAGCGAGCTTAAAGATGACATTGACAAGGCTATTGGCAATTATACTTCACCAGAGAACCGAATGGGCTTTAAATAACCGAGTCGGCCCAAGTGCGCCATCTTGAGCCTGAGGTATCGTCACATTTTATGTGCCACACTCAGGAGATCCTTCAAGCGGCTACGCCGCTTTCAAGATGACGTGCTGAGTAGATACGAATAATATTCAATATAGATAAAAGAATTGCATACAACACCAATCTCAACATAAAGCATTTATACCGTACAACATAAATATCTAACATCGCGTATAATATACCTTCCACGGATGAGTTTTAGGATTTAATGCTATTGATTTTTCCGTTTAGACTACGTTTAAACAAAAAAATCAAGTCGCCTAAAACCCTAAAACTCATCCGTGAAAGGTATACATTTTTTTATCCATCTCTTATTCACTGGATTGATGCAATGGAACAATTTGATGTCATCATAATTGGTGCAGGCGCGGCAGGTGTGATGTGTGGCATTGAGGCTGGCAAACGCGGGCGTAAGGTTTTGATTCTCGACAAAGCCAATCAAGCCGGTAAAAAGATCCTGATGTCCGGTGGTGGGCGGTGTAATTTTACGAATCTGTATACCAGTCCCGAACAATTTATCTCACATAATCCGCATTTTTGTAAGTCTGCCCTAAAGCGTTACACCCAATGGGATTTTATTGCCATGGTAGACCGCCATAAAATTGCTTATTTTGAGAAAACCTTAGGACAATTATTTTGCCAAGAAAAAGCCAAATCCATAGTAGAAATGCTATTAAAAGAATGTGCGCAAGCCCATGTTTCTTTATTATTCAAACAAACCATTCATCGCGTTGAAAAAAACGAGAATGGATTTACGCTACAAACCAATGATAAACAATATACGTGTGCATCTTTGGTGGTAGCCAGCGGCGGGCTCTCTATCCCCACCTTGGGTTCTAGTCCATTTGGATATCAAATTGCCACTCAATTTGGCTTACATGTCTATCCTACGCGACCTGGCCTAGTGCCCCTCACTTTACACAACCATGACAAACAACGTTTAGAAAACTTAACTGGCATTGCGGTGGATACTCAAATTACATGTCATGCACAGTCATTTCGGGAAAATTTATTATTTACCCATCGTGGTTTAAGCGGACCGGCCATTTTACAGATCTCATCCTATTGGCACCCAGGTGATGAGCTGTCGATTACCATTGCGCCAGATATCGATATCTACGCAGAACTCTTGGCCGCCCAACAAGCACTCCCTGAGCGGCATCTGAAAACCCAATTAGAAACCTATATCGCAAAACGCGCTATCGAAGTTTTCTATCCCGCTGATCTATTAAACACCCCTCTCAAACAATTAAATCATAAGCAATTACTAGCCACAGCCGCAGTTTTGCAAAATTGGACGATCAAACCCAATGCAACTGAAGGATACAGAACAGCTGAGGTGACCCTCGGCGGAGTTGATTGCGATGAAGTCTCTTCGCAAAATTTCGAAGCTCGCAAAATTCCCGGTTTGTTTTTTATCGGAGAAGTCTTAGACGTGACCGGCTGGTTGGGCGGATATAATTTTCAATGGGCTTGGTCTTCCGGATGGGCAGCAGGACAATATGTTTAAAAAAAAGACTTTTAATCCTCGCAAGATTGACAAAAACTTTGATAATTGCTTAATTACACACCGCTTAATGATCCCCTAATGATCACACTGACCATTCTGATATTAATAGAAACATTGTGAAAAAAAATTGACCAAACATTGTCGTCCCTAAGTATTTTTTCTCAGAACTTGGCTGAAAAAATGCGTCAAAAACAACAAAAACAAGAAGCATTGAAACAAGCTGAGCTTGGTCAGATTTTGGAAGCTGCTTCAAAGCTATCAAGCGCGCATCTTATGATAACTTTGTTTTTAGTAACAGCAGAATTAATCATTAGAGAGCAACCTTTGCCTGAAACAGCGACACCCCCCCTGACGCCAGTATTACAAAAAATTAAAGATGAGCACATCACCTCCCAGCAGATAAAAGGGTTAAGTCAAGCTGAACTAAATCGTTTGGTTTTTGATAGCGCTTCTATCGAATCATTAGGCATTGTTGAAAGGCTAGCTGCTGAGCACAAAGGTACACAACTAAGGTTTGGCCAATAAGTCGTTGCGCAGGTTAAATCCTGCGCTGAATTTTTGTAATGGCCATAATTTTTGCCGCAATTTCCTCTATGGAAAAATGCGTCGAATCTAAATAAGGGATTTTTTCATTTTGATAGAGCAATTCCGCGGCTTGTATTTCTTGACGGCATTGCTCAAATGAAGAATAGGCTGAATTCGGACGGCGTTCCGAACGGATACATTGCAAACGCAACGGATCAATCGTTAAACCAAATATTTTGGATCTAAAAGGTTGCAAGATATTGGGTAATTGATTCCGCGTCAATTCATCCAGCGTAAACGGATAATTGGCCGCAAATACCCCAAACTGCAGCGCCATGTATAAACAACTTGGCGTCTTTCCACAGCGCGAAACTCCCACTAAAATAATATCCGCTTTTTCATAGCCGTCGATTTTCATCCCATCATCATAGGCCAAGGAATAGTTCACCGCGTCAATCCGCTGGTCATAATTGGCACTGTTTACCGCGTGCGTCAACCCTACTGTGTCAGAGGCTTTGACCCCCAACTCCTCTTCAAGCGGGGATAAAAATGTATCAAATAAATCGAAGACACATGCAGAAGTGGCTTGGATGTAAGCACCAATTTCTGGATTCACCAATGTCATGAATACCAACGGTTTTAACCCGCAATTGGTAAAAGACTGTTCTATTTCATCGCAAATAGCTGTTATTTTTTCAATCGAATCTACAAAGGGAAATATTTTTTTTTCAAATTGCACGGATTCAAATTGCGACATCAAACTATTACTTAAAGACTCCACCGTGATACCCGTTCCATCGGAAATCATATAGACCATACGTTTGATTGGATTATTCACACCACAACTCCATAAAGGTCGTCACCGGCATCGCTGCTAGTTTTTCTAAATCCAACATAGCGTCTAAAATCGCATCCACACGCTCTGCGGGATAATGTGACAATAAATTATGTCGACATTTGGCTTTTAATACCGGCAATCCTTCTTCTCGTCGGCGCGGATGGCCAATAGGATAATCAATCGTAATGGGCGCCGTACTGCTGCCATCTTTAAAAATAATTTGCATACGATTCGCAATAGAGCGCAAATCAGGCGCATGATAATCTGCCGAAAATTGGCGATCTTCTTGAACTTTCATTTTCGAACGCAAACTATCAATACGAGGATCTCGCGCAATGTCATCTTCGTAATACTCAGCTTTAAGATCCCCAAATAATAACGCCACGGCAACCATATATTGTAAGCAATGATCTCTATCAGCAGGATTGTGTAGTTTACCCTCTTTCGAAATAATCCTGATGGCTGATTCATGGGTAGTCAATTGAATGGTGGCAATATCATCCCAGCGATCTTTGACTTCTGGATAGAAACGGATGGCGCACTCTACCGCTGTTTGTGCGTGAAACTCAGCAGGATAGGCAATTTTAAATAAAATATGTTCCATCACATACGATCCATACGGCCGTTGCAGCGTGAAAGATTTCTCACCAAACGACACCGCATAAAAACCCCATTTGGGAGCCGTTAATGCGCTGGGATAGCCCATTTCTCCTTTTTGCGTCACTAACGCCAGCTGTACCGCTCGCGCGGTAGCATCACCCGCCGCCCACGATTTGCGCGAGCCTGCATTAGGAGCATGCCGATAGGTTCGTAAGCTTTGTCCATCTACAAATACCTGGGATAAACACCGCAAAATCATATCGCGATCGCCACCTAATAACACACAAGCAACCGCAGCTGTGGCCAATTTCACCAAAATAACATGATCCAGACCGACTCGATTAAAACTATTTTCCAAAGCCATACAACCTTGAATTTCGTGCGCTTTTATCATCAAAGTTAACACTTGTTGCATCCGGAGCGGTTCTTGCCCAGCTTGTTCTGCCCGACGGGCCAGATAATCCGCCAAAGCTAATATTCCGCCTAGATTATCAGAAGGATGTCCCCATTCAGCCGCCAACCATGTGTCATTAAAATCTAGCCAGCGAACCATCGCTCCAATATTAAATGCAGCTTGCACCGGATCCAATTCATAAGCAGTGCCAGGCACACGTGCGCCGCCTGGCAATTCTGCCCCGGGTACAATGGGGCCCAATAGTTTCGTGCATTCCGGAAAGCTCAAAGCCAAAATACCGCAACCTAGCGTATCCATCAAACACCAACGTGCTGTGTCATAAGCCACAGGACTCTCGATGGGAGTTGTGAGCACATAATCCGCGATCGCGACCAAGACCGCATCGTAATCAGGTTTGATATTTGATTCCACCGTATGACTCATGTTAACGCTCACCTCTAGGGATAAAAGATTTGGGTTCCGGTCCAATGTATTCGGACGAAGGGCGGATCAAGCGGTTATCCGCACGCTGTTCAAATACATGCGCTGACCAACCGGTGATTCGTGAAAACACAAAAATCGGAGTGAAAAATGGCGTGGGAATCCCGCAATAATGATAAGCCGAGGCACTATAAAAATCTAGATTAGGAAATAACTGTTTTTCCCGACGCATCACCTGCTCAATCCGCTCCGAAACTTGGTACAATGTCATATCATGCGCCGCTTCAGCCAACCGTTTCGACCATTGCTGAATAATATCAGATCTGGGATCACAATCTTTATAGACTCTATGTCCAAAACCCATGATTTTTTCTTTGGCTTGCAACATTTGGAGTAATTTTTTCTCTGCCTCATCGGGCGTTTGAAATTGCTCAATCAAATCCATAGCCGCTTCATTCGCACCACCATGCAAAGGTCCGCGTAACGTACCAATCGCCGATGTGATACAAGAATGAAAATCAGATAACGTTGCTGCAGTGACTCGTGCTGCAAATGTTGACGCATTGAACTCGTGTTCCGCATACAGAATCAAAGACACATTCATCATATCGCGATGTAAATCTGACGGCGTTTTTTCTTGTAACAATGCTAAAAAATGGCCGCCCAAAGTAGTTTCTTCAGTCAATCCACTGATCTCTTTGCCATGCATATGGTAATGAAACCAAAAACAGAGCATGCCTGGAAACAGAGCCAATAAACGATCCGCGACATCATGTTGCTGTGCAAATTTAATTTCCGGTTCAAGCGTGCCTAACATCGCGCAACCAGTCCGCAACACATCCATCGGATGCGCAGTACTGGGAACCAGTTTGAGCACAGATTTCAATGCATCAGGCAAGGCACGCAACGACATCAATTTTTCGATATAGCGATCTAATTCATTTTGGGTCGGCAAATGACCAACCATTAGCAGATACGCCACCTCTTCGAAACTAGCAAAATGGGTCAAATCCTCAATGCTATATCCGCGATAGGTTAATCCCTTGCCGGCTTGGCCTACTGTACATATGGCTGATTTCCCAGCTACCACACCCGCCAAACCCGCTCCACTCTCTGCCATCTTAGTCTCCCTCATGACTCATATTATCCAAACGTTCTTCGTATGCACGATACCCTAACACATCATACAAATCATCGCGAGATTGCATCTTCGCAATCAGTTTAGCCTGCGTTCCGTCTTGCAAAATAGTTTGATAAACCTCGATTGCGGCCTGCGACATCGCTCGAAACGCAGACAAAGGGTATAAAATCATACCCACACCAACACTTGCCAATTCCTCACGACTAAACAAAGGGGTGCGTCCAAACTCTGTGATATTCGCCAGAACCGGTACCCCTAAGTCAACAAACGCGCGATAATCTTCGAGAAGAGTCAATGCTTCTGGAAATAACATATCCGCGCCCTGTTCAATATAGTACGCCGAGCGCTCTAATGCCGCATTCAGACCTTCATTGGCATAAGCATCGGTACGAGCCATGATAACAAAATCAGCATCTTGGCGCGCATCAACAGCCGCTTTCAATCGATCGCCCATTTCCTGTTGCGGCACAATCTCTTTATTGGGGCGATGGCCGCAACGTTTCATACCAATCTGATCTTCCATATGTACTGCCGCAACGCCCACGCGTTCCATCGAACGAATAGCGCGTGCAATTTGAAACGCATGCCCCCATCCCGTATCAATATCTACTAATATTGGCAAAGCACAAGCATCCCCGATGCGCCGAACATCTTCTAACACATCAGCCAAACTCGTCATCCCTAAATCAGGCAACCCGTAAGAAGCATTCGCAACCCCAGCGCCAGACAAATATATAGCTTGCCCCCCTGCCCGTTCTAACAACAGCGCAGAATACGCATTAATAGTCCCCATAATCGGCAAAGGGGCTGCTTGCGCTACAAGATTTCGAAATAGTTTTCCTGTTGAATTGACCATAACAATCGTTCTCCAAGCTTAAGGTGTTTCGCATTTCACAACATGATACGCAGGCGTTTCGTAAGGATGTGCCAATTTGAGGGCCGCCACTGCCGCTTGCAAATGCGCCTGCTCGCATGCAATTTCTACTTTATACTCCGGCACGTTTTCTAAGACATCCACTTCCCCCAAAAATGCATGGCTACCCGCTAATGGCATAAATTGCCCCTGGCCTAAAGTTTGCCAAGCACAATGCGAGTAATGACCAATTTTTCCAGCGCCCGTTGCAAACACCGCATTTTTAACCATTTCAAGGTGGGTTTCTGGTACCAAAAAATACAGAACATAATGCATCTATTTCGATTCCTTATCTGAGTTTTTAACCGGTTCTTTTTTTGGTAACTCCCCTGGTACGTCATCCTGAGCGCATCTTTTTGCGCGAAGGATCTCCGAATTAAGCACAGTGCCAACTTCAGAAGATCCTTCACTGCGTTCAGGATGACGTACCTGAGGGAGTTGCTTTTTTTGTTCTGCGATCAATTTCTCAACGATAGCGGGATCTTCCAACGTAGAAGTGTCTCCTATATCATCAAATTCATGCTTAGCAATTTTTCGTAAGATACGCCGCATGACTTTACCTGAGCGCGTTTTAGGCAATCCAGTCACCCAATAAATATATTCAGGCGTAGCAACCGCACCAATTTTATCCCGAACTTGTTGTTGCAACGCTTTGCATAAGGCTTCATCCGGCTTGATATTGGCCATCAGTTTCACAAACGCCACTATACATTCCCCCTTCACCTCATGGGGCAATCCTACTACAGCTGCTTCAGCGACACCTGAATAAGATGCCAGTGCCGTTTCAAGTTCTTCGGATCCAAAGCGATGGCCAGAAACTTTGATCACATCATCATTGCGCCCGGCAATTTTGAATTGACCTTCCGCATCGCGGCAAGCGTCATCTCCAGTCAAATAATATCCAGGAATAGGTTTTAAATAACTATCAATAAAGCGTTTCGGATCGCCAAAAATAGTTTGCATCAGTCCTGGCCATGGGTGCTTGATCACCAAACGACCTGGCCGATCATCTGGAATGACCTGTCCTTCTGTATCAACAATTTCAGGCTCAATCCCAAAAAATGGTAAGCCAGCAGAACCTGGAATCAAGTGGTTATTACCTGGCAATGCTGAAATCAAAATCCCACCCGTTTCAGTTTGCCACCAGGTGTCTACAATGGGACAACGCGCTTCACCCACAACTCGATAATACCAATCCCAGATTTGTGCACCAATAGGTTCTCCAACTGAACCCAACAAACGCAAACTTTTACGGTCTGCTTGAGTCACCCATTGGTCACCCGCAGCCCGTAACGTTCGTAGCGCAGTAGGCGACGTATAAAAAATACTCACTTTATATTTGTCGATGATCTGCCAATACCGCTCGTAATCAGGGTAATTAGGCGTTCCTTCATACAATATAGTCGTAGTCCCATTCGCTAAGGGACCATAAACCAAATAACTATGCCCGGTTACCCACCCTGGATCTGCCGTACAAAACAACACATCTTTTTCCCGATGGTCAAAAATAACCTCGCAAGTGAGTGTTACATACACCATGTATCCGCCAGTAGCATGCACAATCCCTTTGGGTTTGCCCGTTGAGCCAGAGGTATACAAAATGAATAAAGGGTCGCTCGCATTCATCTTTTCAGCTGGAAAATCTGGAGCCGCGGTTTCCATACAGTCATGATACCAAGCATCCCGACCATCGGTCCAAGGGACCGATCCGCCGGTTCTGCGAACCACGATAACCTGCTGGACTAAAGGACAGCGCTTCAAAGCCTCTTCAGCATTTTTCTTTAATGGAATGCATTTCTCACCACGCACCCCTTCATCAGCTGTGATAAGTAATTTGGCCTGCGTATCTTGTAACCGGTGGCTCAAGGCATCTACTGAAAACCCCGAAAATATCACCGAATGAATAGCACCAATCCGTGCACAGGCGAGCATCGCAAATACCAATTGCGGCACCATGGGTAAATAAATAGCAACCCTATCCCCTTTTTGGATACCTTTGGCACGCAACACATTGGCAAAACGACAAACTTCTGTATGCAAGGCTTGATAGGTATATTGTTGGCTGGATTGTGGATCAGAGCCTTCCCAAATCAAGGCAATTTGTTCCGCACGGGTTTCCAGATGGCGATCAACGCAATTATAACAGGCATTCAATTGGCCATTCACAAACCATTGTATATCTTGGGTATTAAAATCCCCAATACACACCTCATCCCATGGCTGAAACCAACTTAATACACGGTCGGCTTGCTTTGCCCAAAATTCTTGAGGCTGTTGGATCGATTCTTGATACCAATCCTGGTAAGTTTTTTCATCCACCCGAACTTTTCTATCAGGTTGACGCTGAATCACAGTTGAATTAGAACGATCAGACATGGGCCGCAGTCTATAAAACAAGAATGTTTTAGAGTGCCTAGATCATATAGAATTGTCAACAGAACAAAGGGAACCCCTTTATACGCTTACCGTCCGTGCTGCGCGCATTAACAACATTGAAAATGCCGATGTAATCCCTTCATATCTTCATTGTGCCCACCTGATTGATACCAGAAAAAACTAGTTTTCTTAGAGTAAGAATCTTCATCAACGGGCTCAGGTCCAAAGCCCAATCCTGCATTGAGCGACGCTTTAGGTGGAATAATTTGATCATTTTTAACATTGGTGCTGACAATCTTGGGGAGATGTTCGGTATCCGCTAAAATATGATTGATGGCGGCAACCGAATTCATTTCAACATGCGCTACGTAAGTCAGCCATTTAAAAACATAGTGTAAGGGAAAATACAGTCGTGGACTCTCTGTAAACAAGGATTGGAGTGACAAAACAGCCCCTACTCCGACCCCGATTAAACTACCCAAAATCATACCCGGTACCGCGAAGACGCAGGTCTCCCATTTCAAACAAGGACGTCACTTGCTTAACCAATACAGGCGCCATCACTAATGCAGAGAAAAAAGTCGGCGTGAGAAAACCCCGCTCTAACAAACCTTGGAATGAAGATGAAATTGCTTTTGGAAATACGATTTGATGATTAGAAGGCATTTTTTTCCCTATAAAACAATCGTCACTCCCCAGGTACGTCCTGAGCGAAGCGAAGGATCTCTAATTGATTAGGTTTGTGCCTAATTCCGGAGATCCTTCG
>CAIRCS010000153.1 GCA_903877115.1 uncultured Legionella sp. | reverse complement strand
GCGCGATACATATTGTCGTAAGTAGCACCATTGAAATAACTAATAAAGGCCCTCCCTAGCCCAAATATTCCTGAAAAACTAATTTCGAGACCTTCGGCTTGTCGCAGGAGCGCTTGAATATAAAACGTACTATTAATGATTTTTTTTATTTTGGTTATTTGTTGAGCTTGGGTTGAAAAATGAGTATGGGCCTTTTTTTCAATAATGTGGTGATAGATTGGATAATGTTGAAGATCATATTCAAGCAAACAAGGGGTGTACGTAAAATGTAAATGCCTCCCAGTTATCAGATTGTGGTCCAGTTCAGTTAGGGTCCAAATGTTGCCGTTAGTATTTCCATATAAATAATAGCGCCAGCCTATAGCAATAATAAGAGGAATGTCTTGATAAACTTGTTCGAGTTGATGGTAAGGTGCTTCTTGGTTGCGTAATTTTTGAATGATTGGGAATAACTCTTCTGGTTTCGAGATGGCGCTAGGTGCTCTTAATAGGCCAATCGCAGAAAATTCAATAAAGGGTAGCGTCGCTGGATCCTGCGATAAATCTTGGAAATGAGGATTTAATAAAGAGGTATTGAAGCTGAAGGAATCAGGCGTATTAGTTGGCGCAGCTGTGCCATTTTCAACTGGAGCTGCTTGGATCAGGGGTTGGGGATTGCCACGAACCCATTGAAGAATGTCTTGTTTTCGGCCATCAATAATCTCGGACCATTTCATATCTTGAAAATGTTTTAGTTTTTCTCTCCAAGCCTGCATTGTTAAGTCTCGTTAAATTTATTAGCTGCGGCATGATAACATAGTTTTTGTGTAAAATAAACACAGAATGCTTGTGCTATTGATGTCTGGTTTGGAGGTTTGGAGGTTGGGCCTTGGCCCAATCTACGTTGAACCGTTCGACTGATTTATCTGCGCCAATGCTCTAAAAACTCGGAAAAATGAGATTTATGGGATTCGGTTGCAAGATACTGAGCTAAATTATCTAGCGCCCTTTGGTGTTCAGCGGTGCTCAGTGTGCCACGCATATGTTCAAAATGCAGGTAGATGCCGTACGTGTTGAGTACATCGGTTTCACAATAATCACGAATTTTTTTTAGATTGCCATCCAGATATTCTTGATGCACTTTGTCACCGTGCATGCCGATTTTACCCGGAAATCCGAGCATAACAGCTACTTCATCTAAAGGTGCAAATGCTTTGTTTTGATAACCTGACAAAACATCCATCAGATCCAAATGACGATAATGAAATCGATTGAGATAATTGGACCACCGGAATGCAGAGTTATGTTCACCATTTTCCCAGTAGGTAGGCGCCGTGATGCGATGTAACAGTGCGCGATAATGCAGCACCGGCAAATCAAACCCATTGCCATTCCAGCTGACCAAAGTGGGGGTATGTTTCTCAATACCAGAAAAAAACCGCTGGATTAATTCTGCTTCGGAGGATTGTTCATCGCCTAATGACCAAACGGTAACTTGCTCAGGTTTGGCCAATACTAAGGAGATGGCCACAATTTGTTGCAAATGATGGGCTAAAAAATCATGTCCGACTTTGTTACGACGCATTGCAAACATAGCAGAAGCGGTATCTGCATCGGATAACCCGTGCAAATCATAAAGTCTACGGCCAGAGGCAAGATCGGGAACCGTTTCAATGTCAAATACGAGAATAGTCATAAGGTCCTTTTGTTTAACACTCTAAGTAACTAATTGCATCCCTTGAATCTTGGAGAACGGTCAGATTTGAGTGCAGGTCGCGCGAAATGCGCCAAATATGGCCGTTCCTCGCGACGGAGTGAGATCAACAAGCGAGTTTTAGTTTTTCCCAGTAGGTATTATATAAATCTAATACGCTTTCTCCAACATCACGCAAATAATAACTGTGGGCTAATATACTTTTATCTGGAAAAATAATCTTGCTGTTGCGGATATCGGGTGGCAATAGGTCACGACTGGCTAAATTAGTACTGGTATAGCCTTCTATGAGGATAATATCTGCGCCACTTTGAGGCCGTAAAAGATAATTGATGAATTGGTAGGCTTCTTCTAAATGGGGGGCATTTTTGGGAATGGCCAAACAATCTACCCACAATAAACTACCTTCTTTCGGATAGACGAATCGAATGCGAGGATTTTCACCCTGCGCTTTGGCAATATCGCCATTCCAGGCCGTACCGATATTTGCATCTTCATCAATAATCAAGGGTTTGATGGCATTGCTGGCAAATAATTTTATATTGGGAATCAACTGCAGCAAATGTTGATAGGCCTCTTCAATGTGCTTGGGATTCACATCATTGGGGTCATACCCCAAAGAGATCAAACTCATGGAAAATACATCGCGCATATCGTCCAAGAGCATCAATTGGTTGCGCAAGGCTGGGCTCCATAAATCTTGCCATGTAGTGGGTGGATGGGTGATCCAGTGTTGGTTATAGAAAATACCCGTTGAGCCCCATACCAAAGGGACGTGAAATTGATAATTCGGATCGTAAGGATTGTCGGAAAAAAAAGGGTCGATATTTTTAATGTTGGGTATTTTTTTTAAATCAAGCGGTGTTAGCATATCATAACGCTTCAATCGTTCTACAAAATAAGAAGAGGGTAGAATGACGTCATAGATGTTCTTGTGATTGGCGTGTAATTTGGCAAACAAAGCTTCATTGCTTTCATACGTAGATAAATTGACTTTGATACCCGTTTCTTTTTGAAACGCCCAAATCAGGCTTTGCGGTACTTCACCCCCAATCAAATACAAATTGACCATTGGGGCTTGAGCCAAGCAAAGCGTTGAGAGGAGCATATATACACCGGCCCACAAACCACGGAAGATTTTCTGCATTATTTTTTCCTGGTTAAAAGCGAAGATATCAACACGAGTATAAACGAAATAAACAATGTAATCGTACCTAATGCATTGAGCTCAGGCGTAATGCCGGAACGAATCATAGAGAAAATCGCTAATGGTAAAATATTAAATTCAGGGCCCGCAACGAAATAGGAGATCACCACATCATCAAATGACAACGTAAACGATAAAAGCAAGGCACTGAGAATGCTTGGAAACAATAAGGGTAATAATACTTTGCGCAAAGCCCGCAAGCGGCTGGCGCCCAAATCTAAGGCAGAAAGATAGATATTCATATCTAAAGTTTCAATCCGGCTTAATATAGTTAAGAGCACGAAAGGTAGACAGAAAGTAATATGTGCAATGAGTAAACTGAAGAATCCCAAAGGAATATGTGCGTAATTGAAGAAAATTAAAAGAGAGACACCTAAAACCAGATCCGGGATGATGATCAGCAATAACAATAACGACATAAACCGATCATTTTTTTTTAATTTGGGTGACAAAAATATATGAACCGAAGCCAATAAGCCTGCTAGCGTTGCGATGCATGATGCGGCAATACCTAGAAGGGTAGAATGAAGGAATGCAGACCAAATCTCGGTATTTTGCATTAAAGTGTTGTACCACATACGCGTAGACCCATGCCATTGCATAGAGTATTTGGCATCATTAAATGAATAAATGACCAATATCAAAATGGGTAGGTATAAAAAAGCAAAGATGAGGATTAAATAGCACTTTTGAACTAGGGATTTCATACAAGAACGCCCTGTTGTTTAGGTCGATAAAAGCAGAGTAAAACCATTAAAATGAGGGTCAAAACCATACTGATCGCGGCGCCTTGGGGCCAGTTTTCTACTACTAAAAATTGGTTCTGAATCAAATTACCCATTAGTACTGAGCGTGCGCCGCCTAAAATATCCGGGATATAAAACAAAGTCATGGCGGGTAAAAAGACCATCAAAGAGCCGGCTAGAACACCAGATAGGGTATTCGGTAAAAAGACCCGGAAAAATATCACCCAGCGGTTGGCGCCTAGGTCTTGAGCTGCTTCAATTAAGCAAAAATCAAAGCGCTCCATATTAGAAAAAATCGGCAGCACCATAAATGGTAGTAAATTATAAACCAGCCCACACATGACGGCAAAATTTGAGTAAAGAAAGACGATAGGCTCGCTAATGAGATGCAATTTTAGGAGTAAGGTGTTTAGCAAACCATGAATTTTCAGAATTGAAATGAGGGAATAAGTACGAATCAGTGAGCTGGTCCAGAACGGAATGATGATTAAAAACAGCCAGAGGGTTTGATATTTGGATTTGACCAAAATATAGCTTAAAGGATAAGCCAAAATAAGACACAGGAAGGTTGCGCTCCCGGCCATCACTGCTGAGCGCCATAGCACTTTTGCAAAAAGAGGGGAAATGAGCGTGGCATAATTATGCAGGGTCACAGGGAGTGCTGCCAAATGTAATGAATTATCTGTTAAACATGAAACCGCAAAAATCAAGACGATTGGAATTAACCCAAATAATATTAACCAAGTGTAAATAAAATAAATTGAAAAAGGTTTAATTTTCATAAGGCAATAATAATTCCCAGCCAGTTAACCACTGTACCCATACGGTTTCTTGGTCTTGGTATTCCAATTTGTCATCATCTTCATTGAAAAACTCAATGGCGGATATCACCCGACCAGAATTTAGGACAACTTTTAATGCGACAGTGGAGCCTTTGTATACGATATCAATAATTTTTCCAGGGATCATATGTTCCGCATCGTCTACTTCATTCAGGGACCAAACGCGGACATCTTCAGGCCTGACAATCAGATGAAAATGATCGCCTATCGCTGCAGTAGTCGATTTTTTACATTGTATAGGAACAGATTCCACGGTGACATGAATATGATGCTTATTGATGGCCTCAACCGTAACATCAAAACAATTGGTTTCGCCGATGAATTGCGCGACGGATAAATTCCTCGGCGTTTCATAAATTTGGCGTGGAGTTCCAATTTGTTCAATCTCGCCTTGTTTGAGCACAGCAATTCGATCCGACATGGATAAGGCTTCTTCTTGATCATGCGTTACAAAAATAAACGTCATATTTAATGATTTTTGTAATTGTTTGAGCTCATATTGCATGGCTTTGCGCAGATTGTAATCTAAGGAACTTAACGGTTCGTCGAGTAAGAGCACCTGCGGGCAGTTTACGACAGCCCGCGCAATGGCAACCCGTTGTTGTTGCCCACCACTGAGTTGGTTAATTCGGCGTTTGCCAAACGATTGTAATTGCACCAAAGCCAGCACATCTTTGACTTGTTCGTTGATTTCTATTTCTGACAGATGGCGGCAGCGCAGGGCAAACGCGACATTTTCAAATACCGATAAATGCGGAAATAAGGCGTAGCTTTGAAATACCGTATGGACATCGCGTTGTTGTGGAGGCAAATGATTGACGCAAGACCCGTTGATTAAAATCTGGCCTTTTGTGGGTTGTTCAAATCCAGAAATCAAGCGTAAAAGCGTAGTTTTTCCACATCCTGATGGGCCCAAAAGCGTCAGGAATTCTCCACGATAGACATCGAGCACAACATCTTTGAGAATTTTTGTTGAGCCATATGATTTAGAGAGATGCTTAATTTGAATGAGTGGATGAGACATACTCTTTCGCGTAAAAGACTAGAATTATGCAATGGAACGCCTTGGTTGTCTAGGGTATAATTCAAATCGCAGGGCAACCGTATCTTATGACCGATATTTGTATAGACCAAAAAAACCGATTTTATACTGTTCAAGCTTTAGATGATCTTGTCCTGATTAAACTCACAGGACAATTGCATCTTATGATGGATATAAATCAATAAATAGCCCCTTTTTCATGTGGCAATTGTAGCGTGCAGATCTCGGAAGTAGAGCCGTCATTACACTGCACGCCACCTTTTAGAGTAATTTTGTCCACGCCACCTTGCCACATACAGCAGCCTTTAAATTTCTGGAGATTCATCACAGCACGCCGAGTGCAATATTCGCTAGAGTAGTCGCCGTTTGTGAGTACATTCCGCCCGGCAGACGAATCACAGTAAGATATTTTTGGAGCAGGACGAGAATAGCAAGCGTATGTGATATCACAGGCAAGTATGGCCAGCAATCCGACAGACAAATAAAGACTCAGGAGTGTTCGCATATTGAACCCCAAATTATGAATAATAGTTTAATTATAGTTCAATTTTTATTAAAATCAAACAATTTGGGTGGGGTTCGAGTATAATTGCAACTCTTTATTTTTTCCCTTCGCCCCTAAGGGGAGAAGGTGTCGCGAAGCGACGGATGAGGGGAGTTTCAAGCCTCTTCAATCAAAGCCAAAGGCGCTTCTGCTTCTAGCTCAACGGCTTCAATTTTTTGAAAACGTTGCGTGATTTTTTTAGCTGATGTGTTAACCTCATTAACATCTTGATGCGCCAAATCAATATGTTTGGTTAATTTGTCCATACGTTTTTCAAAGCGTTGGAAATCATCGGCTAACGAATGCAAATGCTTTTGAATAATATGTACTTGCTTGCGAGTCGCATCATCTTTTAAAACGGCTCGCGCAGTCGTAAGGACTGCCATTAAGGTACTAGGCGAGACCAGCCAAACTTTCAACCGCTGAGAAATCGCAACGATATCTGGGTAATTAGCATGAATCTCAGCAAAAATAGCTTCTGCTGGGATAAACATGACGGCACCATCGGCGGTTTCTTCTGGAATGATGTATTTTTCGGCAATATCTTTGATATGTTTTTGTAAGTCCTGCCGAAACTGCTGTTGTAAGCCTTTGCGTTCCGATGACATGACATCTATATTCATGAGTTTTTGATAGGTTTCCAAAGGAAATTTGGCATCGATGACGAGATTGCCTGTGGGTTGCGGTAAGAATAAAATGCAATCGGCTCGTTTTTGATTGCTCAGCGTATATTGCATACTGTAATGCGAGCTGGGCATAACATTGGCAATCAAGGCAGCTAATTGCACTTCCCCAAAAGCACCGCGAGCGCGTTTATCGACGAGGACATCTTGCAGACTAACGACGTGTTGCGAGAGTTCAGTGATTTTCTTTTGGGCTTCATCAATCAAGGCCAGGCGTTGTACCACATCAATAAACGTAGCGGAAGTTTTTTCAAAGCCTTCCGTGAGTCGATTTTGGACCTGGTGGGTTAAATTATGTAAATGAGTGCGAATTTCTTCCGTGACAGCTTGCAAATGCTGGGTTAAAGCACCGGAATGCTGCGTGAAACTATGTCCAATTTGCTCGCGGACATCGGTCATTTGTCGTTGAATGCTTTCGACGATCAGCGGTTGTAAGCTGAGATGGGTGTGCGCTATTTTATCATGAATCCCGATTTGTCCGGCATGCATGAATTGTTGGAGATTCTGTTGCATTTCATGCAAACTACTACGAAGTTGATTTTGTATTTCCACCGGCTGTTGTTGTGCTTGTCGTAAAATTTTGCGTTGCAAATACAAAATATACCCAATGCTGAGCAACCCCAGCAATCCTATTCCAGCGAACAAGAGTGGTAAATATAGGAGAAAAAAAGGTGTGAACATAGAGATCATAAACAAGGAATTTATTGTAAAGTAACGTAATGCAGATGAGTTTGTCTACAATAACAGGAAAAATATGTCAGCAGTCTTAAAAGAAATTGAGCAATTACGCGAAAAAATCCGACTCTACGATCAACATTATTATGGATTGGATGATCCCTTGGTTCCGGATGCGGAATACGATCGGTGTATGCGAGCACTTGAACAATTAGAGCATACGCATCCAGCGTTAAAGACGCAGGATTCTCCAACGCAACGAGTGGGGGCGGCAATTGCCAGTGAATTGCAACCGATTGCCCACCAAAAACCGATGCTATCTTTATCGAATGTATTTTCAGCAGAAGAATTAAGCAGCTTTCTCCAGCGCATCAGCGATAAATTATCGGTTGATATGGCGGAACTGTGGTTTTGCTGCGAGCCAAAATTAGATGGATTGGCGGTTAATTTGTGTTATGAGAAGGGTATATTGCAGCATGCGGGGACGCGCGGAGATGGTCAAACAGGTGAAGATATCACGAATAATATTCGCACCATTGCAGCAGTGCCATTGCGGTTATTAACCCATAACCCACCTAAGATGCTGGAAGTGCGCGCTGAAGTGTATATGTCTAAAGCAGGATTTGCCGCTTTAAATGCCAAAATGCTGGCTTTGGGAGAAAAAACGTTTGCCAACCCTCGCAACGCAGCTGCAGGCAGTTTGCGCCAATTGAATCCCAATATTACAGCAGAGCGCCCATTGTCTATTTATTGTTATGGTATGGGTCATTGTGAGGGCGGAGAGCCTTTGCCGGATAGTCATTTTGCACTCTTAAATTTACTACAATCCTGGGGTTTACGCATAGCGCCTGAAAGACAACGGGTGCAAGGTATCCAAGGTTGCCTGGATTATTACGCAACTTTAGGTGCGAAACGGGACGAACTGCCCTTTGATATCGATGGGGTGGTGTATAAATTAGATGATCTGGATGATCAGCAAGCCTTAGGCTTTGTATCGCGGGCGCCGCGGTTTGCTTGTGCGCATAAATTTCCAGCGCTTGAGGAAATGACGCAGCTTCTAG
>CAIRCS010000152.1 GCA_903877115.1 uncultured Legionella sp. | reverse complement strand
TCGTTGGATTTAGTTTTTAATTCGGTCATTTAGTTAACTAAACTCCCTCATTAAAAACTAAATCCGCCTCGACCTCAGAGTTTTGCGTAAGTCCTGTTCTGGCAAAGCAATGAGTATACGTCAGACCAGCTATGATGACTAGGTTGAACTCAGGGCAAACGCATCTTATTCCTGATATTATCTGAGTCCAATTCTAAATTCTCGACTCCCTTACGGTCGTGGCTCGGTTTTCGTGTTTTAGTTGACATCATGTTCATGCTCTATTGTGATGACAAGTTGGAGAAAAAAAGTTATCATTGTATTGGTTGAGTGCTATATTTTTGGAAAAGGGTGGAAATCATGTCGGTGTCGATTCAATCCGCACAAAGTTTGGAACTTGGAATCCATGTTACTGCTGCCGCTGAACAGCGGATTGTGACTTATTTAGAAGAAAATCGTTATCAGAATTTACGTTTGTCTGTGAAAAAGACGGGCTGTTCTGGATTGGCGTATGTCATGGATTATGTTCAAGCTCCGCACGGCGATGATTTGGTTTTTCCATTGACGACAGAGCGTTTTATTTGTGTGGAAAAAGCCAGTTATCCTTATCTTAAAGGGTTGACTATGGATTATGTGAAGCAAGGCATTCACTCCAAGTTTGTTTTTCAAAACCCGAATCAAACCGGGGAATGCGGGTGCGGAGAGAGTTTCTCGGTTGAGAAAGACTAGGGTCTGTTGACAATTCAACTTCGAAAGCCCTACGTCCCGCGGCTTGTCCGCGGGATCCAGGGATCTCGTTCAGTTTTTAGCTTGGTCAAATAAGGAAATCCATCCTTGACTAAGTCAACTATTCGCTTATTTGCAAAAAAAACCATGAATACCATTAATTCAATATTTACATTATTTGAAAATATTGGTATTATAGCGCCCATGGTGGTCTGTATGTGCTCTGTTTTACTGAGGAACAGAACGAAAAATTACGAACCGTAAGGACTTATTCCTTTGCTTGGTATGCTTGCAACAAGAGATTTTCTCGAGGTAGCATCGATTATGCCAGATAGTAATAAATAAGTTCTTATTTATCAATTAACTATTGGGGAAGATTTAAAATGACATTAACAGTAAATTCGGTACAACAATCAGATGATGCGCTGATTCAGCATATTGTGAGTGTTGTGAAATCTTATTTGAGTTCAGCGAATCTGAAAGATCCTAATTTGAATTTATATCAATTAGTGATGGAAGAAATTGAAGGCCCGTTGTTCCGTACTGTGATGGAATTGACGCGTTACAATCAATCTAAAGCAGCACGTGTTCTGGGTGTAAGCCGTGGAACGTTACGTACCAAGCTTAAGCGTTATTTTGACGATGAATTTATTGGTACTCGCGGTTAATCACTGTCTCATGATTTCTGCGTGAGATTATTATCAAATGTAGGTTGGGCCTTGGCCCAACAATGCGCACAGCGCTACGTTACTCTCTAATTGAAGCGCTACGCTTTGCTGTTGGGCCAAGGCCCAACCTACATTAAATCACATATAAAATAACCTCAAATTGTGACTTCCCAGGTTGTGGATAAATTTGTTTTCTATAGATTCAAACTGACTCAACGTCATCCAGAGCGAAGCGAAGGATCTTCGGAATTAGGCACAAACCTAATCAATTAGAGATCCTTCGCTTCGCTCAGGATGACGCACCTGGGGAGTGACCTCAAATTTATACTCTAGACCTATTCGAATTACGCTAGTTTTGCTATACTTCGCTTTAAAGTTGGTTAGACAATCGCAGTCAAACTTCGGTTTGAGTGAGGAAAGTCCGGGCTCCATAGGGTAGAGTGCCAGGTAATGCCTGGGAAGTGTAAGCTTACGGAAAGTGCCACAGAAAATATACCGCCTTCTTTGGAAGGTAAGGGTGAAATGGTGCGGTAAGAGCGCACCGCGCGGCTGGCAACAGGCGTGGCAGGGAAAACCCCACTCGGAGCAAGACCAAATAGAGATCCCGGTGATGTTTCATCACCAGACATGACCCATGTTGGATCTGGGTAGGTTGCTTGAGGCAAATGGTGACGTTTGCCCTAGATGAATGATTGTCCACGACAGAACCCGGCTTATCGACCAACTTTTTTAATTATTACCAAAAATTACCGTCGTTGCGAGCGTTAGCGAAGCAATCCAGTGACTTTTTACGGCGTGTATAGGCCACTGGGTTGCTTCACTTCGTTCGCAATGACGGCGTCTTACTTAATCAGGTGTCACCATGTTACTTTGTTTAGACGTCGGAAATTCACATATTTATGGTGGGATGTTTTCGGGCGATGATTTGGTCCTGCGTTTTCGTCACACTTCCAAAGTCAGTACTTCAGATGAACTCGGAATCTTTTTAAAAGCAGTGATTCGTGAGAATGGTTGTAGCGCTGAGCAGATCACCACGGTTGCGATATGTTCTGTGGTGCCGTCTTTAGAGTACTCTTTGCGTGCTGCCTGCATTAAATATCTCTCTATTGAGCCGTTTTTTTTGCAATCAGGGGTCAAAACCGGATTGAATGTGCAATACAAACAACCGGGTGATGTGGGGGCGGATCGGATTGCCAATGCGATTGCTGCTACTCAGCAATTTCCGGCTAAAAATTTAATTGTGATTGATTTTGGTACTGCCACCACTTTTTGTGTGATTAATAAACAAAAAACGTATTTTGGCGGGGCAATTTTGCCTGGCATGCGGCTGTTTGTAGAAGCTTTGTCGAAGCATACGGCTAAATTACCCATGGTGGATATTATTAAAATGGATCATGTTGTCGGCCGTTCGACGGTTGAAAGCATTCAATCCGGCACATTTTACGGAGCGTTGGGCGCTTGTCGTGAATTGGTCACACGCATGAAACAAGAGCAATTTCCGCAACAAGACGTTTTGGTGCTTGCCACAGGGGGATTTGCCTCCTTATTTGAGCACAGCCAACTCTATGATCATCACGTCCCAGATTTGGTATTGCACGGGATTCGGATCGCTGCGCAGTTAAACGCACATTGAGAGTTCAGCCTACGACTGATATAGGGTCTGCTGACAATTCAACTTCGAAAGCTCTACGTCCCGCGGACAGCAATTCACTGATCTGAAAATATTCTAATTTTACAAATATTGCTCCAATAAAAGCATCTTTGTGAAATTTGAATCGCAATTGGCTGTTTTTTTGGGTCTTCTATGTTAAAATTCGCCCCGTAACCCTTTTTCGTGTTTATTTATTGAGCATTCCCAGGCAAACTACTTAAAAGCAAAAATGCTGGGTAAGGTCATGAATACCGATGTGTGTAATTAACTTGAACTGTGGAACAAAATATTTTTTGTTCTGATGTTTATTATGTAGATGGAGAAGATGATGGATAATACTAAATCAGGAATAACTATTTATGTTGCTAAAAGCGGCCAAAATGAAGATGAATCAAAAAGCGAAGATTTAGGCTTGAATCTGAGCTCTCCCCCCCCCCCCCCTCACGGGTCAATTTTAGTTTCGCACTCATTGGTTTCTGATCTGCGTTCCCAGATTTCTAGCGAAACTAGTGACAATAACCGATTGACTCCTAAAAATTTAGATGAGTTGGCGATGCGAGCAGCGGGATTACTTAGAGAAGCAGGCGGTTTGATTGGTTCTCGTAAGCCAATCCGACAACTCTGGGGCAGAGTCTTAATGGTTCTTGCTTTGGCAATTGCTGCGATGGTTGCTGCTGTGGCGCTGATGTCAATGCTAGGTTTTGCAACGCCAGCATTTTTAGTGCCTTATTTTGCTGCTATCCAAGCTTCTAGCATGGTTTCAACTGTGTTGAACTTTGTAGCTGCGAAATTGACTCTGGATCTGAACACAGCTGCTGCAGTAACTGCAGTTGCGACAGCCGGTACTTTGGGTATGTTTGGTAAAGCAATTCATTACTCAGGTGCTCCAACTCAATTGAAGTGTGATTTGGATCGTGCCGCGCAAGATTTGGAAGCTGCGCTGAGTGAAACAGACGCTGCTAATAACATGAGCATGAACTAAGTCAACTATATCGGGAAACGCGTTCGCCGCGTTTTCTGATTGAAGTGATTTTAAAGCCCCAACTACTTTGGTAGTTGGGGCTTTTTTTTTGGTTGAATGGTTGTTGGGCCAAGGCCCAACAACGCGCGCAGCGCACCATTATTTTTTAAATGAAGCGCTGCGCTTTGATGTTGGGCCAAGGCCCAACCTACATTAAATTTGATTAAAATAAATTTTATGCAACAACGCCGGACAAGCCGCTGGACGTGAGGTCTAAAGTGTCAACAGACCCTAAATTTTGGCGATCTTTTTAGAATGACCTTTACCCCAAAACCAGAGAAAATTTATCTTTTTACTTTGACAAAAACAAAAAGATCACCCTATAGTGTATAAAAGTGGTATAATCTCCCGAAAAGTGGAAAATAGTGGGATTAAGCTGGGTAAAAAAATGTTTCGTGGTATAAATGCAATACATATTGATGGAAAAGGACGCCTTGCAATCCCGACTCGCTATCGGGATACGTTGGGTGCTGATTCTGACAATGCGTTAGTGCTAACGATTGATACCGAAGAAACCTGTTTATTACTGTATCCACTGAAGCAATGGCAAGTGATTGAAGAAAAAATTCAGCGCTTACCAAGTTTTGATCCGGTTGCACGGCGTATTCAGAGGTTGTTGATTGGACATGCAACGGATGTGGTATTGGATGGCACCGGACGCTTATTAGTGCCACAAGTGTTGCGCGATTATGCGCAATTGGATAAACGAGTATTGATGATTGGCCAAGGTGCAAAATTTGAACTGTGGTCAGAACAATTGTGGGAAGCTCGACGGGATCATTGGTTGCAAGAAGAGTCTGCACGTATGGGACAATTGCCTGATGAATTGAAGACCTTTTATTTGTAAAACCTTTATTTGTAAGTAGAAACGTGAACAGTCATAAACCAGTTTTGCTTGAGGAAGCGATTGAAGCCTTAGCCATTATCCCAGACGGGATGTATATCGATGGGACGTTTGGCAGAGGCGGGCATACGCGCGCAATTATGGAGCGTTTAGGCCCAAAAGGACGATTGTTTGCTTTAGATAAAGATTGGGCCGCAATCGCCTACGCAAAGACTCATTTTTCTCAAGACGAACGGTTTCAAATCAGACAAGGCTCCTTTGCGGGCTTGAATGAGGCAGCAAATGAATGGGGTATTGTAGGAAAGGTAAATGGCATTTTATTGGATTTAGGGGTGTCATCACCTCAATTTGATGATGCGGAACGCGGATTTAGTTTTATGCAAGCTGGACCATTGGATATGCGGATGGATTCGCAACAAGGTTTGAATGCTACGCAATTTATTAATGAAGCAAAAGAAAGTGACTTGGCGGATGTGTTTTTTACGTATGGTGAGGAACGATATTCGCGGCGCATCGCACGGGCCATTGTGATGGAACGGAGCAAGGCACCGATACAAGACACCGTTACATTGGCTGAAGTGGTCAAAGCGGCTCATCCCAAATGGGAGAAGCACAAACACCCAGCCACAAGAGTTTTTCAGGCAGTTCGGATCTACGTGAATCAAGAATTGACAGATTTAGAAGCTTGTTTAGCGCAAACTTTGGAGGTACTGGCGGGACGAGGACGTTTGGCAGTGATTAGTTTTCACTCACTTGAAGACCGGATCGTAAAGCAGTTTATGCAGCGAGCGGAACAAGGCGTGAGAATACCCAAACATATCCCAGTCAAAGCAAACCATTTAGAAGGTCGTTTGCGCCGTATAGGACGAGCAATTAAGCCCACGGAAGGGGAAATACATAACAATATTCGCGCAAGATCTGCAATATTGCGCATAGGAGAGAAACAATCATGAACGCAGCAGCAAGAGATATTAATCAAACTAACTTTTTTCATGGACAATTGATGAGTATGCGGTTATCTTTCGCAAGCGTCGTCCGACTGAGTTTGATGATAGTGGTCTTGTTAAGTGCTTTGGCAGTTATCTACACCACGAACTATTACCGTTTGACGTTAAACCAATTAGAATCAGCCGAACATGTTTCGCATCAATTGAGTTTACAATGGGGACAATTATTGTTAGAGCAGGCAAGTTTAGCAACCCCTTCACGCGTAGAAGTTCTGGCGTCGGAACAGCTAAGAATGGTATTACCGACCACCAAAAAAATGATTAGAATACACACTATATGACCAGAAGAAATTTATCAAATCATCGCATGCGCTTATGGGTTATCGGGGTTTTTTTTCTAGCTTTAGGCAGCATCCTCCTGTGGAGAATGGTGGATCTCACCGTATTGCATCGTTCATTTTTGCAAGGTCAGGGGAATGCTCGCAGCTTGCGAGTAGTCAGTATTCCGGCTAATCGGGGCATGATCCTAGATCGTGAAGGGGTTCCCTTGGCGGTTAGTACCCCAGTTCAATCTCTTTGGGTGAATCCCAAAACATTCCATCCTACGTCCTATCAATTGTCACGCTTAGCGCGTTTATTGGATATTGCTCCGAAACATTTGAAACATCTTTTACATAAAGCGCAGAACCATGAGTTTTATTATTTACACCGTCAATTGCCACCCGCACGTGCCAAGGATGTCGCCGATCTCAAAATACCAGGCACTAATTTTCAAGAAGAATACAAACGCTTTTATCCCGAAGCAGATAGTACTGCACAATTAATCGGTTTTACCAATGTGGATGACATTGGGATTGAAGGCTTGGAATTAGCCTATCAATCTTGGTTAGAAGGAACCAATGGTAAAAAAAGAGTGGTTAAAGATCGCTATGGACGCGTGATAGAAGAATTAGAAACATTGAAAGAAGCCCGCGCTGGGCATACCTTGAATTTGAGTATTGATCATCGGATCCAATTTTTTGCCTATCATGAATTACAGGCAACGATTGAACGTTTTGGCGCGAAATCTGGTTCGGTCGTTGTATTGGATACGCAAACTGGAGAAGTATTGGCAGTGGCGAACGCGCCTTCGTTTAATCCCAATGCGCGTAATCGTTATGCACTTCAGACCTATCGCAATAAAGCATTGACCGATCTGTTCGAGCCCGGCTCGGTGATCAAACCCTTTAGTATTGCCAGCGCTTTGGAATCGCAACGCGTAACGCCTGATACGATTATTGATACTCGACCCAGTACCATGATGGTTCATGGTCATATCATTAGGGATGTCCATGGTTATGGGGTGTTGGATGTCACTGGAGTGCTCCGCCATTCTAGTAATGTGGGCGTGACGAAAATGGTTTTAATGAGCCCGCCCGAACAATTAATTAATCTTCTAACACGTTGTGGTATTGGGCAACGAACTGAGTCTGGCTATCCTGGCGAAAGTGAGGGCAGCATTGTGTCGGCGCGTGAAGCAAATCCTTTTGTTTTGGCAACTCTGAGTTTCGGCTACGGCGTCTCGGCGTCAGCGATGCAAATTGCGAAAAGCTATCTGGTTTTTGCGAATCATGGTCGCTTGCCACCCATAAGTTTGGTTCATCAAGATCGTTCCAGCGTGACTGCTGGAGAACAAGTGATGTCAGCGAAGACAGCAGATCAATTATTGGTGATGTTAGAGGATGTGGTAAATGGACAAGGCGGGACGGGTCGATCTGCTATGGTTCCTGGATATCGCGTTGCAGGTAAAACGGGTACTGCGCGGGTAGCGGGTGTGCGTGGTTACCAAGAACGGCGTTTCATGTCCAGTTTTGTGGGCATTGCACCTGCTTCTAATCCTAGATTAATTGTTGCGGTCTTTATTACTGAACCGACCAAAGGTGGCTATTATGGTGCGCAAGTGGCAGCGCCATTGTTTGCAAAAGTAATGGGATCTGCATTGCGGATTTTGGATGTGGCTCCGGATCATGTGATGTAGTTTTGTCTCAGGACGTCATCCTGAACTTGGCATGGATTTAATTCGGAGATCCTTCACTGCGTTCAGGATGACGTGCCTGGAGACTTACATACAAGGAGTCAACGATGAAACTACAGGAATTCCTCCAGCCCTGGATTGAAAGCAGCATTCCTGACTGTGATATTTTGGGCTTGCAAAATGATAGTCGCCATGTGAGATTGGGCGATCTATTTATTGCTTATCCTGGTGCAGTGGCCGATGGCCGCTGCTACATCGCGCAAGCGCGCCAAGCGGGTGCGCGTGCAATTTTGTATGATCCAGTAAAGTTTCCAGCGAATGTGGTTTTACCGACCACGATTCCTTGTATTCCCTTTCCGCAGCTTGTAGAACAATTAGCAGCAATAGCTAGTCGCTTTTATCATAATCCTTCTGAGAAAATGTCCGTGATGGGTGTGACCGGGACGAATGGCAAAACCACCATCGCTTACCAATTAGCGCAGGCGCATCATTTACTCGGACGACCTTCTATTTATATGGGAACATTGGGGTATGGCCAAGTGCCCAATTTGGAGCCTCTGAACAATACTACCCCGGATGCTTTAGAGGTCCAGCGTCTCTTTTTTACTCATGTACAAGCTGGATTTCAACAAATGTGTATGGAAGTTTCCTCGCATGCGTTGGATCAGCATCGCGTCGACCATATTAGGTTTCAGGAAGCTATTTACACCAATTTAAGTCATGAACATTTAGACTATCATCAGACGATGACTACCTATCTTCAAGCCAAAGCCAGGCTGTTTTCTAAACCTGGTTTAGAGTGGGTGATCTTGAATCAAGATGATGACTATGTACAACAGATCGCTGCAGTGGTTCCCAAAGGTGTACGGCGATGGACCTACGGGATTCATCAGCCCGCGGATGTCCGTGCAGTGGACTATCAATTATTCAGTCATAGTAGTCAATTTACCCTGGAGTCGCCATGGGGTCGCCATGCTGTGACCACACCAGGTTTGGGCTTGTTTAATATTTATAATAGTTTGGCGGTGTTTACCAGTTTATTGGCACATGGTTATCCTGTGCAATCAGTCATTGAAATCATGGAAAATTTGAGTGGCACACCTGGACGCATGGAAGTTGTGGCGCACAAACCTTATGTGATTGTTGATTTTGCGCATACGCCTGCAGCATTGGACAATGTGATGAAGACTATTGTGAGTTTGAAGGACTCCGATGAGGTGAAAATATGGGTTGTGTTTGGGTGTGGTGGTAACCGTGATAAGACCAAACGACCTCTTATGGCTAAAGTGGTTAGCGAACAAGCGGATTACGTGGTGGTGACCAGTGATAATCCTCGGAATGAAGATCCTGAAGCCATCATTCGGGATATTACAACGGGTTTGGTGCCGAATGCAGCCGTCACGACCCTCGTAGACCGTCGTGAAGCAATCCGTTATGCGCTGAGCTCAGCAGGTAGTGAAGACATTGTGTTGATTGCTGGCAAAGGTCATGAAAACTATCAAATCATCGGAGATGAGCATTTGCATTTTTCAGATCAGGAAGAGGTGCGACAGTTTTTTAGCTAGGCTGGGCCAAGTCCCAACCTACCATTCTTACGATGCATCTGCGATCGCAATCCGTTCATCAAATACGAAACATTCGCCTTGCCATTTAGATTCTTCTGCTGGGACTGCTTTGAGATAATCAATGATGCCACCCGCTAATTGGTATACTTGTTCAAAGCCAAGCATTTTTAAATAAGAGGTGGATTTTTCACACCGAATACCACCGGTGCAACACATAGCGATTTTTTTATGTTTTTTATCCAATAAATTTTCTTGAATGTAAGCAGGAAAATCACGGAAATTTTCAGTGTTAGGATTGATGGCATTTTGAAATGTGCCATGTTCAATTTCATAAGTATTGCGATTATCGATGACCAAAACCTCGGGATCGACAAGCAATTCATTCCATTCTGCAGGAGAAACAGGGGTGCCGGTTGTTTTTAACGGATCAACGCCCGCAACGCCTAAACTGACAATTTCTTTGCGCAGTTTCACTTTGGCCTTTTCATACGGCATCATATCGGAACTGGTTTCTTTGAAATACAAATCAGAAAACCGTGCATCAGAACGGATGGCTGCGTACATCGTTGCCATATCTTCAGGCGTACCGCCCATACCACCATTGATACCTTCACTGGCTAAGAGGATGGTCCCTAAAATTCGGTTGGCTTGCATATGTGCCAGCAAGGGTTCTCTGAGTGATTCAAAATCCTCTAACGGGCAAAAACGATAAAAAGTCGCGATAATATAGGTTTTCATGATGTTCTTCACGGATTAAAATGTTGAAAATGATAGCTTATTTGGCCGAAAATGGCAATCCGGTGCTGAGATGAGCAGGCAACCGCATCTTATGCTGATATTTCACAGACAATCCTAGCCGCGACCGTGAGGGAGTGGATAACTTTGATAGTCTAAAAGTTCCACTCCCTCACGGTCGTGGCTCGGATAGGTCATTTAAATTTTAGATGACCTTGCGCTGCTGAGATGAGCGCAGAATGCCCACGGTGCTTACTTCAAACAATCCAAATATCGACCAATCGTTTCCCGCATGCCAAAATTCAATGCGTCGCATATCAAGGCATGGCCAATGGAGACTTCAGCAACGTTTGGGATGGCTTGAATAAAATGTTTTAAATTATCTAAATTCAAATCATGGCCTGCATTGATTCCAATGCCTAGTTGGTCAACTTCAGTAGCAATTTTTTGATAAACAGCGAGGATTTCAGGTAAGCGGTCGCTGCCAAAGGCATCAGCATATGTTTCTGTATAAAGTTCGATTCTATCCGTTTTGGTTTGGGCCAAGGCGTCTAATTCTTGCGGTGTAAAACGCATGGGGTCAATGAACAAGGAAGTTCGTATCCCACTCTGATGAAGCGTTGCGATGGTATCGCGTAAAAATGGCAGATTTTTCTCTAATTCCCATCCTGCATTGGATGTTAATACATGCGGGGGATCAGGAACCAACGTACATTGTGCTGGTTTGACTGCGCTGGCCAAATTTAAAAAATGTTGATCGGGATAGCCTTCAATATTGAATTCTACTTCAATTGCGTTTGCAATGGCGTACACATCTTCTTTACGAATGTGCCGGCCATCTGGACGTGGATGCACCGTAATGCCTTGTGCGCCATAAGCAATAATATCCAACGTCATTTTAAGTACATCGGGATTATTTTTGCCGCGCGAATTGCGGATAGTTGCTAGTTTATTGACGTTCACGCTTAATTTTGTCATATCAATCTTATCTCCGCTTAACAACGATGGCATCGCTTACTTGGCTAAATCCAGGAACATCTAATTTAAAACGATCTATTTTAGCATACAGTTGGCTGGAACTGCCGCCATCTAAATTGAGTGCATCGACACAATTCAAAGGAGGGGCTGCTAATATATGGGCTAAATCAGACGTGGAGATAGGTAGGTTTTCCGTAACGACAACGATGACCTTACCGTGCTTATCGATGCCCAAAGCTGAGCGATTTGCGAAGCCGGGGCGCAAAGTCGGGACTTGGCCGTTCACAACTAAGCGTGGACCAGACTGTACTGCAAATTCAATATTTTTTTTAAGTTGAAAGTCACGCGGAGTGGTAATGAACGCTTGTTGGTTTTTGATAAAAAAGACGCCCCACCAGCTAATTTGACGCAGAGGGCTTAAAATATGTTGGTCGCTAATCCGTAACCCTAACGGGGTTCTATTTGGATTAAAGAAACCACCATTGATGGCCAAGAGCCCGTGTCCATAATGTTTGAAAGTTTGTGCAGACGCATAAGGTTGCGGCAAGTCTTTTGCCATAAGCACAGACAATTGCATGGTTTGTAGATCAATTCGGAACGCATGAATGTGGGACCACTGGGATAGAGATTGATATTTGAAATCCAGATATTCCAACCCTGAAACCAGTGGCTGCCAAGCTTTAGCATAGGCCATTGGACAGAGGGCCCAGAATGATAAAAAGAGACTGAAAAGTATTTTTTTACGTGCTCTTAACATAGTTATCTCGTATACTCGATTGCATTTAGAAGAACTTAAGTCCTGTTCAAATCAAAGGTGAGCTTATGAAGACATTACCGCAAAATAACCTTATAGTGACCTCAAAGTCAACAGATGAATTGCAAACAATGCTGTTGGATATCATAAAGAGGGCTAAGAAAAAGGGTGCGAGTGATGCCGTGGTAGGCGTGAGTTTAGACAGTGGTTTTTCAGTCGATGTGAGAATGGGAGAAGTCGAAACCATCGCGTTTAGTGAAGACAATAGTGTGGGTATCACAGTATATATTGGTAAAGCCAAAGGCAGTGCGAGTTCTAGTGATACCTCTCCGGCAGCTTTGGATGATATGGTAGCGGCAGCGTATGAAATTGCAAAAGTCAGTGCAAGCGATCCCTGCTTTGGTTTGCCAGATCCTGAACCACATTCCGTACCGTATGACGATTTGGATTTGCTCCATCCTTGGGGGATTACGCCCGAGTCTGCGATTGAGCAGGCTATACAATGCGAAGCGCATGCTCGCGCGTTAGACAAACGTATCGTGAACTCGGATGGCGTGAATCTTGCTACCTATCAATTTAATCTTGGACATGCAGATAGCCAAGGTTTTTTGGGCATGATGGAGTCAAGTCGACATGCCGTGAGTTGTTCTTTGGTTGCTAAAAATGAAAGCTCTGCAAATATGCAACGCGATTATGAATACACGACTGCGCGCAATGCTCTGGATATGATGAGTTTGGAAGCGGTTGCAGCGAGTGCGGTAGAGCGCACTGTTAGCCGTTTGGATGCTCAAAAAATTGCGACCCAAAAAGTACCTGTTTTATTCTCTTCGCGCTTATCGAGTGGATTTTTTGGTTCATTCATTGGGGCCATTAGTGGCTCAAATCTATACCGCAAAAATTCTTTTTTACTCGATTCAATCGGGCAACAATTGTTGCCAGAAACAATAAAAATTTATGAACAACCTTGGCTAAAACGTGGCTTAGGTTCGGCTTTATTTGACGGTGAAGGGGTTACAACGCGACCCAATGTCATTGTTCAAAACGGTGTTTTGCAGCAATACGTGTTGAATTCTTATACTGCGCGGAAAATGGGTTTAAAAACCACCGCGAATCAAGGCGGCGTATTTAATTTAACAGTGGATGCGACCGGTGGGGATTTGGCGGCCATGTTAAAAATGTTGGATAGAGGTTTGTATGTGACCGAATTGATGGGGCAAGGGGTTAATGTCCTAACGGGTCATTATTCCAGAGGCGCTTTCGGATTTTGGGTTGAAAATGGTCAAATTCAATTTCCAGTAGAAGAGATTACAATTGCAGGTAATTTGAAAGATATGTTACGGAATATTGTGGCGGTTGGATCAGACCTTAACCCTAATAGTTCAACCCGCTGTGGCTCTGTGTTGGTTGCAGAAATGATGGTGGCAGGGAATTCGTAAGTAGTGTCTTTTGTTTTTATTTTGTTCTACTATGACGGTCCTTTACAGACGGAAAGAGTATTAACATGCGAGAAAAAGAAGCATTTGCAAAAATGCATGATAGTTTGAATGCCTTGGAAGTTCCTCAAAATGAGCCCATTTTGCGAGAGCAGATTGATCGGTTTGAATTTCAATTAACAACCATTGCCTGCATCGGAAGAGAAATCTAAAATAATGGATTCTTTTTGTCGCGATACTGTATCTAGTTTCTTTGAAAAAAATCCTTTTGTTCAAAACAAGTTGAAACAAGGTTTACAGACTATTGAAGCGGATACTTCTATATCGAACGCTTATCTGGGCTATATAATCATCTAACATTTGAACGATCTATCCGAGCCACGACCGTGAGGGAGTGGAGAACTTAAAGAGCCAACTTTTCTTAAAGGCTTCACTCCCTCACGGTCGTGGCTCGGATGTTCTGTGTAAATATTATTAGGCTGTTTTTGAGCAGGAAATAAGGTGTAATGTGATAGGGAAGTTGTTGGGATTACTGGAAAAGATTTAGGGACGTATTAAACATCCCTTTTTCTTTGTCCATATGTTTTGTAAGGCCTGTTATTTATCGTTTTTATCGCGGAACGTAATACGTCCTTTGGTTAAATCGTAAGGGGTTAATTCTACTTTGACTTTGTCACCAGTTAGGATTCGGATGTAGTTTTTGCGCATCCGTCCGGAAATGTGAGCAGTGATGATATGTCCATTCTCTAATTCTACACGAAACATAGTATTGGGTAATGTATCCAGGATGGTGCCACCCATTTCAATATGATCTTCTTTCGCCCTAGGCCTTGTGTTCTCCATGTATGTAAATAACGAATCCGGTGTGACACGCTTGTTTTTATATCAAATAAAAACCGAACCGGTATTCCGGTTCGGGTGTTTTCGGACTTAGAGCGACGGAAACGCTGGATTAAGCAGCTATGCCTTTGATTCTTGCAGACAGGCGGCTCTTGATTCTTGATGCTTTGTTAATATGAATAAGCCCTTTGGATACGGCTTTATCAATGACTGGTTGTGCGACAGTAAAAGCCTTTGTAGCAGCTTCTTTATCTTTTAACTCAACGGCTTTCAACACATTTTTTACAAAAGTGCGAAACATTGAACGCGCGCTGGTATTACGTTGCCGTAATTTGGTATTCTGGCGTGCACGCTTCACAGCCGACTTAATATTTGCCACAACAAGTCTCCACAAAAACAAAAAATACTAATATTTCTTAATAATGCCTAAGCTCAGCGCAGTTGTCAAGTTAAAATTCAGAAAAACGGCATCTTAAATTTCTGCTTGGCTTGATTTGGATGTTTAGCAATCATTGCTT
>CAIRCS010000151.1 GCA_903877115.1 uncultured Legionella sp. | reverse complement strand
GCAGCTTTACTTGATGCTAAAGAAGATGAGATTGTTGATATCTTAGGTGAAGGGGATGGGGCGTACCAATCAATTACCAATTAGCGGCTGATTGGTATATGAGGGCCATAAACAGTGATGGCACATATAGTGGACAGGCGGAGGCCCGATTAGCTTGGTTATATCAAAAAGGACTGGGTCTATCCCAAAATGTTAATGAGGCCAAATCCTTGTATGAAAAAATATTGTACCGACTTCCTCGCCCTGGATCCGATTGGAAAGAAAAAGCTGAATATCAACTTAATCTAATTAATAAGTCTCGTTAACTTTAAGTTTAAATCGCTCCAACAATGTCAATGCAGCGCCATTTTCTAGATAAATTAATTGGCCATAGAAATTTGAATGCAGAAATTTTTTGGGTACTCATGGGATATGAAAAAATTAAATTTCTATAATGAAAAATAGCACCGGTATTGCAAGCTCCTTCATCGACTTTGAGAACAATACCCTTAAGTGGTTGGTTAGTCATATTTTGAAATGTAATAAATCCGTTGTCATCATCAAGCCACCACGTCTGACTTGATTCCATCAATTGGGATTGCATTGTATTTGATTGTAGATATGAATAATATGGCTCCCCTAGAAATGCATCTGCGTACAGGCCATCAGCTGCGAATATCTTGCGCAGGTACGATATTCGTTCTCTATAATTCAATGTTCTACTGTGAATTAAACGTGCATCAACAGATAATGGTTGACTTGATTGGCCGGTAAAAATATCTATATTGAAATTGGAAAAATATTTATCACTAATCGTTTTGTAAGAATTATCTTTATAAATCGCTATTATTCCCGCATTCAACGCATTTTGCAAAGCCGGACTGCCTTTTCGGAGCGCAATGCCAGCACCATAACCAAAATATTTGGGCTCTCTCAGATCAGGACCGACGAGTTCGTATTCGCTACCTTCAGGTTTTCGCAAAAATCCTGCGGTGACTTCTAAGTAGTCTGCAACGGTGCCATCAAGTATTCCTGATTTAATATCTGTATAAACCTGATCTTGTGTTTCGTAGGATTTAACTATCACGCCAGCAGTCTTAAGTACGCCAACAGCGTATCTTTCTTGTGTCGAACCTCTTAAAACGCCAATTTTTTTCCCGTTGATGGATGCAGCGTCAGTGAATTTGTTTCCCTTTTTTAGCATAATGCGGCTTGGAATGCTGTAGTACGTGTCAGTAAAGTCAACTTCTCTCAGTCGCGCATCGGTAATATTCATTGAACTAATGATCACATCGTATTTGCCGGCATTTAAGCCAGGAATCAGTTGATTCCATTCTTGCTCAACAAAAACACATTTACGTTTGATTTTTGTGCACAGGGCGTTAGCAATATCGATGTCAAACCCAGTAAGCTCGCCGTCCGGCGTTTTAAAAGTGAATGGCTCGTAGGTAGGATCGACCGCAACGAGTAATTTATTTGAAGAAAGGGGAATAACCTTACGATTAAGACTGCCAATAGGAGGCATTCCTCCTGACTGTTGTGAAAATGCTTCCGTTTTTAACAGAACACACAAAAATATAAAGGCTATAATTTTTCTCATAGATCACCATAGTAAAAATTAATTAAATCACTAATTTTCGGAACAATTTATTACATTAGAAGGCAATCCACAATTATCCCCCCCATTAGCAATGCAGGCTTGGCGTGAATTCGACATTACAAAATCTTTGTCGTGACCAATTGAAGCACCTACTGCTCCATTTGGAGCTCGAGCAATAGCTAAGCACTTGCCAAAGCCAGAAATTAATTTCGAACAACCATCAGACTGATCTTTTGATGCATTTTTAATGCATTGAGATAGGCCTTCAGACTCAGCGTCATGCGCGCTCGAGTTACCAATTGAATAACCGACAGCACGACTTTGGGAAACATAAATCGCAATGAATTGTTTGGGGCTGGTTGTAGAAGGTCTTTTAGCATCAGAGGGTAGATTCGAAGTTGCGGGCTCCGGAATTAGAGGTGGTCCAGAAGTTGGTACTGGCAAATTAACGCCCGGATCTGTAATTTGATGATTTTTAAAAGAAGATGTAAAGGCCAATGAGACGACATATAGTATTACGACTCCAATGATGATAGAGGTGATGTATGACTCAAACTTTTTCTTCAAGATAGTTGCCGGCAGACTACTCTGTGATAATTTATTACTTGATGTACTTGATGTCGTATCAAAAACTTGTACTGGCTTCGTTTCAGGTTTAAATGCTGGCAAATTCTCCAGATAACAAGCCGGGCAGTCCATATCTCTAAATCGTATATGATCTAGGTTATTTAATATTTTTTTGCATCTTACAAGCGACTTGGAAAATAATAATTTTTCAAAATGATTGGCCCACTCTTTTGCAGAAGGGCGTGAAGTTGGTGAACTAGTCGTAAAAGCTTGATCGAAAAGTCTGCGAGTCTCAGCGTCCCATAAATGGTGAATGCTTTGGGGGCGCGGTTTGATCTCAGAATTTTCGATGAATCCATGGGGGTATAGACCCGCCGCCGCTTTCTCATCATTGGTGTTAAATGGACTGTTCAAATCAGATGCTATTCCCTGAAATGGATGGGTTCCTTGGTTCAATAGTTGAAAAATTATCACAGCTAACGCGTATCGATCCTGTGGCTCACCCAACGTTGACGGCAGAGCGTGCCTGCGATGTACCTCTGGGGCAATATAGTCAGTTGATAAAAGTTCTGCAGGATATCGTTTAAATTTGCCGTTAATTGAGAATCCGTCGCAATCTATGAGAGTCACTAAATGGCTGCGTTTAAATACCCGAATATTTTGAGGTTTGCAGTCGATAAAGTAATGTCCAATTCGATGCAATTCAGTAACAATTTGCGCTAAGTTTCGTGCGATTTCCAGTTTGTAGGAGAGCGCGCCTTCATCCGGACTATTCAGCTTTTTAAATAGTCCCTTGTCGTAATAATGATCTAAAGTGAATGAGTCATGTATATCGACCAACGGAAGTAAAAAACCAACGCCGTCACCCCTATCGTTTTCGATAATGGCTAATGGCCATGCAAATTGAGGGTACTCTTGACCATTGTGCACAACCTCTCTATTTTCGGGTTGTACATCCAACATGGCTAATATTTTTTCGCGATCAAAATTTTGATCTTGATGATAAATCTTTGCCGCGTAGAGTTTTTTGTCTGACTGAACTTGGTAAACGGTGGCCGTTGCTCCCCTTCCAAGCTTACTTGCTAGACTGATGGCTAAAGACTGACGACGATGACCCGGCCTAACTATGTAGAAGTTCATCTGCTAGTGCTTACCTAATGCTTTGAACTAGAAGAGTCTTGACTTTCAGAACCAGAACTCGGAATTTTTGGTGGGATATCACCTGCAGTATCGGAAGACCCCACTGCAGGCTTTTCTGTACGAATTATCACACTATTTTTAATGGTGCCATTCTGCGATCGGATTTCTTCCAATGAAAATATTTTTAGCAGAAAATATTTGGTATCTTCAGCACTTAATGATAATAAGGTTGAAATCACTATGATAAGAAAAAATGCTACGGACAAAAACTTTACATATTTCTTTTTATAAATTTTAGCGACTGTCGATGTATTATCTATTTTTCCCAAATCATCATTGTTAAATATTGTTTTTTCCGTACTTTTCGACGTCGCTTTAATTTTAGCAGCGGTTTCTGCAACTTCAGTCCGATCAGCAGATTGAGGTGCGGTATACCATTGCAACTTTTCAAGTCTGTTAGGCAATATTGCAAGTACTAAAGTTTTGTCATCACCAGTAACCTTGTCTGCTTGGCTATCAGATAAAAAATCAATCAGTCGGGAATTTCTAAGGCGGACATCACTTATTGCAACGATGGTATCAATAACCGGTTGCAAAAATCCCATTTTTGGCGCCTCATCAGAAACTAAAGCTAGTGCTGAGCCACCATCGGAGCAACACACTATCCAATCTAAGGAGGGTATGGGCTGTATGCGCAAATGTCGAATCCAATCTTTTTCAGTGATGAAGAATGTTTCATTTGCGTATTCTCCATTCTCTGGCTTTGACGCGAAAAGGCGCCCACTATCCACGCCGTTCGTATGATCTCGAAACCCGCCAATAATGACACCATCACCAATATGAATCGAGAAACCACCTTGAGGCCCAATTAAACAGGCGACTAGGGTGCAATTAAAGTCTCGGATATTATCCGACTGCGCTATCAGTCGTAGCGCTTTTCTTGTTTCTAGTACCTTTTCTATTACGAAATCATTAACCCAGTTGCCGGGTGATCTAGTGTTGAGTTCAGTGGCTAGCTTCATCAACTCACTGCCAAAGTACTGAGTTACATGCCTCGCCCCTTCGTCCGAGCGGTTAGCTGTTCCCGCACCATCGCTGACGACAATCGATATCCATTTGCTGTCTGCAGAAGTACGGACAATAGAATAGTCTTGGCAAGGGGTGTTTGTTTTAACATGCCCTGCACCGCGGACAGACGCGCTTGCAGTTACCCATTGATTCATGATTAAATGCCCACATTGCGCCAAACGTCAGTGGAGGGTAGCTCCAATTTATCTCCAGGACGACTCCGACTAGCTGCGCTAAGACTTGAACTCAGCCATACGAATAATTCTTTGAACTTAACGCCATCTAGCATCAATGGCGGCTTGGCAGTCACTTCGCTCATCACCTGCAGATTTGCCCCTTCCACGCCGATACAAAATATTTCGACCTTCTTGGAGGCTTCTGCGTCTTTGCAAGCGCGCACAGACGCCGCCCAAAGAGAACTATCATCGGTGGGTGAGCCATCAGTAATAACCATCATCCATGGTCTTGTGTAGTTAATACCTGATGCTTTGAGATTTCTTTTTCCTTGTTCTATAAGCTCCAACCCAAGCTGAAGACCCTTTCCTAAGGGGGTTGCACCTCCGGTACGAATAGGAAATGCTTGGAAATTTATAGCGTCTGTCCAATCCATCATTATGTCTGCATCATTGGAGGGTCCACCTACCGAAATTATTGCTAACTGAACTCGGGTTAAGGCAGCATCATCTTCGCGTAATGATTCTTCTAAAACTTTGACGCCATCATTTAATGCTTGAATTCTTGTACGCCCATTTGATCCTATCGTATCCATCGACCCCGACGCATCTAATACGAGTACGCACGGTGTTCTTTGATTCGGGTTTGAGCTGTAATCAACTGTACTCATGTATGCCTCAAGGTGTTGTGCGTTTGATCACGCATGTTTTACAAATCATGTCGAAGAGCGTTTGTCGGCTTGTATTAAAAAATATCATCGCAAATGGCGCAACATAAATAAATAATGCTCCTAGCCCTGCGGCAATAAATATTGAGTCTTGTAGTTCATTCTTGTATTGTTGCAGCATACCTGCTGTAGACAGTCCTAGAACAAGCAAGCCCGCTATGGGCAATAAAGCAGTAAGAATAATTCGTATGAAAGCCTGCAGTTTTGTCAATCGTTCTCCCTGAACTGTTACGACCATTAGACCCATTACACGCTTTCCCCATGTGGCTCTCTCTGAGGAGGAGTGGAGTATCGTGTAATATGCATACGGTATCACGATGCTGACCAACGTCATCATTATCAAAAGGAGATTTGGTCCTGACGTCGGACTGCGAGCCGCGACGGAACCATATGAAAGGCTGATAGGAACCGCGCTTAAGATGCCAACGATGAGCCCATCGATCATTGCGGCAATAAACCGTTTAAAGTTTCCAGCGGGCTCAAATGTTATACCGACACTATTTGATCTACTACTAATAGGTTGGATTATGGAAGCAGGGCCAGAACTTATTCCGACCGTAGGTCCAGTTGACTGGCTAATCGTTTGAGAAGTCGCACTATGGGGTGAAGCGGAGAAGGTCTTGTTGCCACAGTTCGGACACATCCTCATCGTGACCATCACCCGCTCATTGCATTTGTCACAAAATTGATGACTCATGTCTGGCCTTTCACAGTTCTGCAGTTAGTTTTTTTGATTTTCTCTACTTTAGCAGAGTGCGATCCCCCACATCACGATAATTTTCAGCCCAATTGAAACAAGAACTTGGTGCTGCGATCACGGACCGAAAGTGACACGATATTGACAAAAAAAACACGCATGGATTGGGCCGTTGCTCGGAAGTTACCGCCTAACAGCGCGGCCATGAAATTGGTAGCCGGAGAGCTTCGCGTTGGAACAGTAACACTGCAGCGCTGGCGCGATTACGTTCGGTCCGTGCCCGCCCTAGGGCGAGCATAGGCTGTAGTGCGCATTTGCAGACTGAGATCACAACGGCGAATATGCTTGGGGCAGAAAAACGCGCAAAACGCCCCGTGCCTCGTCAAACGAGTTTGACGCCCGTCTTTTCCTGCAGCGCTTCCAAGGTAACGCCAGGCGCCATCTCCACGACTTTCAGGCCGTAAGGCGTCACGTCCATCACCGCCAGGTCGGTGATGATGCGGTCCACCACGCCCACGCCGGTGAGCGGTAAGGTGCATTGGGGCAAGATTTTGAGGTCGATGGTGCCGTCTTTCTTTTTGGCCACGTGCTCCATCAGCACGATCACGCGCTTCACGCCCGCCACCAGATCCATGGCGCCGCCCATGCCTTTGACCATCTTGCCCGGAATCATCCAGTTGGCCAGGTCGCCCTGTTCGCTCACCTGCATGGCGCCCAAAATACTCAGGTTGATCTTGCCGCCGCGGATCATGGCAAAGCTCTCGTGGCTGCCAAAAATGCTCGATCCCTTGATGGTGGTCACGGTTTG
>CAIRCS010000150.1 GCA_903877115.1 uncultured Legionella sp. | reverse complement strand
TTTTCTGATATTTGAAAAAATGACACATCGATGCTCAAAAATGATGTCAATATGTTTAAGAAAATATGTTTAAGAAAAAATTTCTCTCATACCCATTTGACGCGCAGCAGCATATGGGTATGAGCAGTTACCTTTTGAGCATGATTTATAACAAATGAAAACCAAGTTTTTTATCAAAAATGTATTAACTCTATCTCTAGGTTTGGCATCGACAACCGAAGTGGTTTTCGCAGCCGATCCCGTTGATTGTCTTAGAACGATCCCTTACGGTAAAAATCCAGTTAGTGGTGATAATTTACGCGTAGCCTTAAACTGCATAATGACGAGCGGCATAGGCACGGTTGGACCAACTGGTCCTACAGGATTTACAGGCGCGACTGGTCCAACAGGGATTGGAGCGACGGGTTCTACAGGAGGCACAGGTGAAACCGGGCCAACTGGTCCCACAGGATTTGCAGGTGCAACTGGCCCAACGGGATCTGCTGGAAGTACAGGTGAAATTGGAGCAACAGGTTCTACTGGCAGTACAGGTGTAACTGGTGCAACAGGCGCAACAGGCGGTAAAAACGCTAGCATCAGTAATTCGAGCACACTGAACGGTTCCTTCTCTCAAATGGATGAACTAACCGAGGGCACGAAAGGAGCAAAGGAAGCGATCGATGTTGTGGCTAACGTAGCGAATTGGCAAAGTGATTGTGTTAATGGTCTGTCTGCAATGGCAGAATCTGGCTGCCTGGTTGATACGTCTTCACCACATTACATTAAGTTGGATCTGATCTTGGGTGGCGCTTCTGATTATTTGAGTATTAAGCGCACCCCTAATTGTTGTGGTGCTGATGATCAAAAATGAAGCGCGATCTATTCGAGCAACATTGGGTTCTTATGTGGCAGGTGGCTTAAAGTATTTTCTTATTTTAGACACGGGGTCTACTGATAATACAGTGAGGGTAGTGCAGGATTATTTTAAGCAATTTCCGGTTGTTGCCTTTATTCAACAAGAGCCTTTTATTGATTTCGCGCAATCCCGGAATCGAGCATTAGAATTGGCTGAAGAAGTTTTTCCCAACGCTGTGTTTTTTATCATGCCAGATGCAGAATGGCATTTGCAGTATCCCTTAGAGTTGATTCAGTTTTGTGAGCAACAACGTTTAGAAACGATTTCTCTGTATTCGCTGACGATTAAAATGAATTCCATAGAATTTACGACAGCCCGTTTGTTTCGATCTGCAGAACGTATTCTTTTTCAGAGGGTTGTGCATGAAGCACCGCTGCAAGTCACAGATTTGAAGGTGCCGGAACCAGTTTGCTTTCAGGTGCTATCCACACCGCAAGGTATTGAAAAAAGTCGGCAACGTTGGGAACGTGATTTGGTGCTATTGTCTGAATTTTTGGCAGATAATCCTGGTGATCCGCGTACGGTATTTTATCTTGCGCAAACATACGAGTGTCTTGAGCGATTGGAAGAAGCTTATCAATTGTATCAACAGCGCGCTCAATTAGCTGGGTGGGATGAAGAGAATTTTATTACTTTCTTTCGGCTTGGATGTCTGGCGGAGCGTTTGAGTCAGAAACCAGAGGCTCCTATAACGACTTGGGATACTGCTATGAATTATTTTTTACAAGCTTTTGCATTGCGTCCACATCGAATTGAGCCTTTGGTAAAAATCGCTAATCATTTCTGGCCAAGTAATGCACAGGCTTGTTATTTATTTATTAAGCATGCCTATGAATTACCTTATCCGACACAGGACCGGTTATTTATTGAAAAAGATATGTATGAGTATGATCGGTATGAAATTATGAGTCGCTGCGCTTGGTATATGGGTGAGTACGCATTAGGTGCAGAGGCAACGTTAAAAGCGTTAGAACTACAACTCCCCTCGTCATCCCGAACGAAGTGCTTTCAATTAGCCTTAAGTTTTTCTTGACAAGGTTTACATGATTTGATCGAATACCCCCCGCATCACGTCATCCAGAAAGCGGCGTAAGCCGCTTGAAGGATCTCCTGCAAACGAAGCCCTGTGCAAGATTAGAAAAATATTATTTTGCATGTAAATCAGTCAATAACAGTCATATTCGGATACATTTGAGCAGCAATTGTGAACTGTTGAAACCCAATCCACATGGTTTTGATACCTGGAGGTTGCCCTTTTTTTGTAAATTTATAACCACCCAAGCGAGCGATTCTCAAGATAACCTCTGATAGCATAGGGCATTCCTGAGGTATTTTCTCCTTAAAGTAAACGTAGATTGCTTTCCATTCAAAATCTTCAAACAATTTTAGCATTACTTCGTTTTATGCGTTCTGCTGTCTGTTGGTAATGCGGCTCTATCAATTTATCACTCGTTATTTTGGGATTGGAAAAAAAATCATACGCTTGTCGCGCTTCTTTGGGAGAAATAAAAAGGCGCCTAATGCAACTACCTAATTTACTTTGTAACGTTATAAAAATTTTCTTTGCTCGCTCGTTAAGACGTTTATCTTTTAAATTTAATGTATGAAACTCTTCTGTAAAAAACTCTATCGATGTACCTATCCCTAATGAAATCACCATGAATATCCTTATTGATTCAAATAATAACGGTATAAAACCTCATTTCGAAACTAGTGCGGGATTTCTAATTTTGCACAGGGCTTCGTTTGCAGGAGATCCTTCAAGCGGCTTACGCCGCTTTCTGGATGACGTGATGCGGGGGTATTCGATCAAATCATGTAAACCTTGTCAAGAAAAACTTAAGGCTAATTGGAAGACGAAGTGAGGGATCTCCCCGCAGTGGCTGAGACTTTTGAAAAGCACAGTTCTCTTGGTTTTTACTCGAAGCTCATCTAAATATATTTTCACATAACATAAAAAAAAACGTGACTCCCCAGGTCGTGGATAAGTGTGTTTTCAATAGATTCAAACTGATCCAACGTCATCCAGAGCGAAGCGAAGGATCTCCGGAATTAGGCACAAACCTAGTCAATTAGAGATCCTTCTCTTCGCTCTGGATGAAAGATAAAAGGTGATGATACCTCAGGTCAAGGCCCAACCTGCTGCAACGTATTATTCAGCTTCTGGTAACCATTGGCTCAAAATAGCAATTAATTTTCTGGCTTGCTCATCACTTGAAATATTGAATTTGGATTTTTGCCAATATTGATTATTGCGTTTTTGATAACGACGAATAGAATACTTCACTGGGCCAAAATCATTTTTTGCTGCTTCCCATTCTTGATAACGAAAAACAATAGTTGTCCAAGCGCCTTTTGATAAAACGTATTTATCTAATTCACGAATTTTTTCAATCTGATCTTCGGTAAAAGCAATGGTTAAATCTTCTATACTTTCATTCATTGGCTTGACTCATTATTTAAGGTTTAGTAGAGGAAAAAAAAGCGCAGGTTATGCGAGAAATCTATTGAATGGATTGTAATACGCCCTTGATAAAAGTCAAGGTAACAGGAGGCTGATAGGGTAGATTAGCATAAGTCCAGTTTTCGGGTTGTAGCTCTTTGGGAACGGGTTGTTCAATATAGCTGTTATTAACGATATTGGGTGATCCGCACGCATTTGTGACGGCGCTGATATCGTCGCCCACTTGGAACGATCCGCCGGAACATGCGCTAAGTCCATTCGCAGGTTCTTGATTAATCGAAATGCTTGCAACTTTGCTATTAATAATATTGACCTGGACATTAATGCCTTGCGAACCACTGGGTAGAGACCATTGCTTATAGATAGGATCAATACCAGGATAAAAATCGACCGGCCCGGAGTTAATGGTGGAATAGATCAATTGAATAACTGGAATTTGTTGATTAACGGTATTTGCCCCTGTTTTTCGGGAAGTGGGTTCACCGCATGCTGCTGAGACTTCTGCCTGACTCATCCCTACATTGATGTAGGCATGGTTTTGTGGGCAGTAAAAAGAGTCCGCGGCATGTACAGTGGTGGATAACACTATGCTGGTTAATGTGAACCAATACTTAAGCATGATAAATCGAAAATTAAGTGGACCCATAATTGATAAGTATAGCTGGTATTTGTAATTTTGATAGGTGCGCTGTAATCACCCACTAGGGATTGCTTGTTTTTTCTACTATTGATATCATGCTTGCGGTCAAATTCATGGATAAGTCCAATGCAGTCGCGAGTATCTTCCAATATCGTACCGATTATCGAGCCTTCAGACCTCGAAATTGACGACAGTATCCAACTCGGAGAGGGTGGGTATGGGCGTGTTTTTAAAGGGACCTGGGGTACTAAAAATGTTGCAATCAAGCGCTCTAAAACCCTTGTTTCAACTGAACAATCTTTAAAAGATCTTCAAGAAGAAGCAAGAAAGCACTATGCGCTTACGCATCCGAATATTGTGATCTTATACGGAGTATCTTGGGGGCCAGAGCACTATTGTATGGTTATGGCTCGGATGTCATGTTCGCTTCGGGATATATTGTCGAGTAGTACACCTTTATCCTTGAATCACATTCGTAGGATTGCGCGAGGCACGATTGAAGGTATCTGCTATTTACATGCTAATGGTATTATTCATCGTGATTTGACAAGTTATAATATTTTAATTGATGGGAAAGCGCACCCTTGTATCACAGATTTTGGTTTGTCCAAAATGCAATCCGAAGTCGCGCAGCAAACGTCAGTGGTGACTGCTGGTTCTTTTGTTGTGCAGGGTTCTCCTCGGTGGATGGCGCCTGAGATAATGAAGAATTTACCGTGTTCTACGTTGACTGATATCTATTCATTTGGGGTGATTCTGTGGGAATTGTTTGCAAGACAAATCCCTTTTCCTGATGCCGATAATCAAGACATCATCCGCCGAGTAAGACGCGGGGAACGTGAACCAATCCCGGAAGAAACACCCGAAACCTACGCTCAGATTATCCGCGCTTGTGAGCAGCAAAATCCTATAAAACGCCCGCAGACAGCTCGATTGCTTGCGAACGTATTTCGACGATTGAAACCTCGGGAAACACGTTGTGAAGTGCAAATAGAGCCTGATTATTATAAGGAATTTATCAGTAATACATTTATCAGTAATACATTTATCAGTAATACAGAGGATTTATCAAGAAAAAGTGCGCAATTGGGCAAACAAGGTTTGTATAAACTGAACGCTGAGCAAAGACATAGTGGTGGTATTACTAATGCAATCTCTGCATTTGAAAAAGCGAGTATACTCCCAAGCGGTTTATGAGTGTGTTCATGAATACTGCATGTTGGTATTAAATTAACTATAATTGATTGTTTGTGACTCCCCAGGTACGTCATCCTGAGCGAAGCGAAGGATCTCCGGAATTAGGCACAAACCTAATCAATTAGAGATCCTTCGCTTCGCTCAGGAC
>CAIRCS010000149.1 GCA_903877115.1 uncultured Legionella sp. | reverse complement strand
TTGCAGACATTCTTGATCGCGGCATGAAGAATAGTTGGTTAGGTCCGTACCGAGATGAGTGCATCATCGGGGAGCACAAAGACTTTATACATTTTCATAATAAGGCTGTTAACGATTACCTTGATGTGAGCCCGCTCTTACCAGTGCCGTACGAGTACGGTTTTGGCCGGACTCCCTCGATTAAAAAGTGAACTGGAGCCGGACATGCAATTTTTTGACGAAAATGGTCGCTGCCTTCCTGCTGATGGTGCGCGCTTGTTTGGAAGGGTGCCGAGTTTTTACTACAAGCTGAACCAACCAGAAATAAACTACGAGGTAATTCTTAACCGTAGCAAGCAGTTCAATCGTGTCCCAGTAGATTCTACGTCCGCAGACCTCAAGTCAAGGGCGGAAGCTTTGCTAACACACATTAAGCAAAGTGAAGACTATGCAAATTTGCTGAAAGGCGTGCATCTTCCTTTCATGGTGGGCAGAAAAGTTAGCGGAGCAGATTTGGGCACCGAGCTTAAAATCGACTTGCTGCCAAGCCTGCAAAAATCTTTTAATGATCGCTTCCCCGAGTCGCATTTCAAAGCCGTTCTTCAGAGTAATTCAGAGTTGCAGGGGAATGTGTCTTTGGCGCCAGGCTCCCGTTACCAAGAGCTAATTTCCGCTTTGGAAGCCGGTCCGGTTGTCGGCTGGTATTTTCCGCAGGCCATGCAGGAGTTCGACATTCAATCGCAGCGTAGCCAGATAGAGCTCCTCCCAGAATTACACGGCGCTAAAGTCTGCTTGAGTGGTGGGGTTGATATTTGTGCTGCGTTGACGGGCATTCCTGACCTACTGATAAGTGATGAATTCTACGCGCCCATACTCTGCATGTCGGCATATGTTCACCGAGACCCACGCCTAGTGCTGCTTCTAAAAGCATACGGCCCCCACATGGAGTTTTGGTGCATGACTCAAATGTTAACTAAAGATACCACACAGGTCTCGGAGCAATGGACAGGTGGAATTACTGTGTTCGAATAACCTGTTTGTGTTTTGAGGTTGGCTCAACTAATACGAAGTCCTGGAATGTATACGACAATTGCGAGCGGTTCTTCAATCAATGGACTGGTCCGCACGCATTAACATATAGGATGCGTCAGTGAGTGGCGAATAAAAATGATTCAGATCGCGAAGGCTAAACTATCCATTTATCAAAGCATACTAGTTGGAATGGTTGCTGATAGGATGCTATTGAATGCCGATTGATGCAATCATTTTCGATTTAGATGGCACGTTGGTCGATAGTGCAGACGGAGTTTTGTCGTCTATTGCTGGAGCATTTCGTAAGTGCGGAATGTCGCCAACTCGACCCTTAAATAATGAAATAATTGGCCCGTCGTTGGAGCAAATTCTATATCTTTTGACTAACTCCGAGGACCCGAGGGTCATCAAGCCACTAACGGTTGAATTTAAAAATCATTACGACACTCAAGGATACCGAGCGACAAAAGTCTACTCCGGTGTAAATAGATTACTTGGCTTGTTAGAAAAATCATCAAGGCCACTATTTATTGCGACCAATAAACGGAAACGACCGACTGATGAAATTGTGAACTGGTTGGGCTGGGAAAAATATTTTGAGGCAGTCTACTCATTAGACACAATTCAACCTCCTGCGGCAAACAAAGGAGCGTTGATCAGCCAAATTCTGTTAGCTCATCAACTGAAATCAGAGGATACACTTTATGTTGGTGACCGTGACGAAGACCACGTTGCTGCCACGCAGGCCCGAGTGCAATTTTATCGAGCCACTTGGGGCTATGGAAACTTTGGGACATTCGATGTCCCTGAAAGTGGTATCAAAAAACTGATGGAGTTATTAGCTCTACCAACTGGGAAATAAAATGACCTCGGATTTGAGAAAAATCTACGACAGCGTCCCGTATCTTTCGATCAAGTACGACAGCTATTTCCCCGTGTATGAAGCACTGCTGCAGAAATATGTGAATCGCGAGGTTACAGTTGTAGAGGTGGGAGTCTTTAACGGCGGCTCTCTTTTCATGTGGCGAGAGTTTTTCGGCCCGAAGGCAAGAATCATCGGAATTGATTTGAATCCAGACGCTCGCGAATGGGAAAAGTATGGTTTCGAGATCTATATTGGCGACCAATCGTCTGACGTATTCTGGGGTAACTTTTTTCAGAAGATTGGAAAAGTCGATGTGCTGATCGACGACGGCGGGCACACAAATCGACAACAGATAGTCACGGCGCATCATGGGATTCAAAACATCAACGATGACGGGGTTCTCATTGTCGAGGATGTGCACACCAATTATTTCCGGGAGTTTGGAAATCCCTCGCGATACTCTTTTATAAATTTTGCACGTCGAATAGTGGATAGCGTCAATTCGCGCACTTATTCGTTGCGTCGAATCTACGCGCAGTACTCATCGCGCGTTTACAGCGTCAGCTTCTTCGAGTCTATGGTGGCGTTTCAAATTGACTCCCGCCTTTGCAAGCAGAGCGTTCCTACGTCGAACAACGGTGCGAATCGAAGAGTTACGGATTTCCGCTACCAAGGCTTAATTACAAGCACGTTGTTCACATTTAAAAATAAGTTTACCTCCAACGGCAGCTTTGTTGCAAGACTCGTTAATCGAGTTGTAGACGTGCTGTTATCTTTGCTGTCGAAGGCGGAAATAATTCGATATCGCAAATATTTCAAGAATGTTCGATAGCGAAAGGGTGCAATGACGATTGAAAGCGTGTAGGACAGACCTCGCGATGAGAAAGGCCGAATGAAAATATATTTTTGTACAACCGCTCCTTCAAAGAATTATAAGAGCTGGTCTAACATCCCTTATTTATTGCATAAGAACCTCGAGAAGCGAGGTTATATCGTAAAAAATTATGTAATGCGGGAGGTGGAGCCTCTCAAGTTGTTATTTAACTTGCCTGTCCGCGTGTTGAATAAGTTCTTTAAGTTGGGGAGCACGTATTTCTATGTTAGGACTCCTCTGCATTTTTTTGTTACATCTCTGTACAGTCGCTACATAGGGCTGATGTCGGCCAAGCAGGATGTGATGCTTGTTCAAGGTTTTTCGTATCCAATTCATAACAGCAAAAATAGGCAAATCATTCTTGGTGATTGGCCGTCCGAATATCTATTTGAGATCTTTCTGAAGCGTCAGCCGAGTCGTTTGGAGCGAAAATCAATAAATCGGGAAAATGAAGTGATTGAGGCGGCCGACGCGGTGGTTACATTGTTTCCGAATGTCCGCGAATACATGTTGCGGAAGTATAAAAACCGAAATATCTATTACTTTGGAAATGTTGTGAATGTCGATGACGACGTAATGATACCCACCGATATTCGAGAACGGAAATTAAATTCGAGGAGTTTTCTTTTTGTTGGTCAGCCCTTCTAC
>CAIRCS010000148.1 GCA_903877115.1 uncultured Legionella sp. | reverse complement strand
ATTGGGGAATGAAGAAGAACCACTTAATCATAGATCATCATAATGACCTTTACAGGAAACAATAACAATCAATTCAGCAGTATCATCTAATTTGTAAACCAGGCGATGTTCCTTGTTGATTCGTCGGGACCAATATCCTTCTAATTCGTGTCGAAGCGGTTCAGGTTGACCAATACCAGTGTATGGATCTCGACGAATGTATTCGATGAGGTCGAGAATTTTGCTCAAAGTCCTTGGGTTATTATCTGCCCAATCTCTGAGATGATCTAGAGCATTAGGGCTTATCTGAATGTTCATCGGCTGGAGTCCACGTTACACCTAAAAATGTAGCCAAATCTTCGGTATTGGCAAATGTTTTGAAATCAGCTGTATCGCCATTTTCAATACGCTCTACATCTTGCAATAAGTTGCCAATTGGGTTTGCATCAACAATTGCTTCAATTTTATCCAATACGGCTTCATTGCTGATGTCCATCAGGCGTCTGATCAGAAACAATTTTTTTGCATCTATAGTCATTGATGACGTTTTATTTTACGCTTACAAAAATACAGAAAAGAAAGTTCCAAGACTCATTTTAATATTCCGATTTTTAGGAGGATCAACGCTTTCTTAACCCACTTACGGCCCACGCAATTAATCCAACGAGAATAACGCCCATACCTGAAAACAAGAAGATCCATTTACAAAAAGTTGCAACTCCTCCAAAATAGGCTACTCCTACAATTTTTTGAGGATAATAGCTCAATAAGATTACAATGGAAATATTTTCTAAATAATCAAACAACATTCCCAACAACGGAAGCAAAGCCAGATAGGGCATCCATTTGTTGCTGGGAGCAATTTTGCGGATTAAAAAAGTGATCAGCAGCGCAAATGCAAATCCGTAAACGAGTGGATAAACGGTGTCTGCGGTAAGCTCAATATTGCGGTACATTGTTCGTCCGGCATCCCCGTATGATTCAATCAGTGCAAAACCCTGGGCTGGCGTCCAGGTAGGTATACAAAGGTCGATGGGCTGTGGATGTTGACTCGTAGCAAGTGCCATCAACAATTGCATGTAAGGCATTACGCCCACCATAAAAAGCACATCCAGAATGATCAATACAAGAACATTACGGCCGGTGGCCCATTTTTGCAGTTTGTTTAACATGGTTTTAGGTATTTGTTAAAGATACACTTGATAATAATGTGTCCAAAATAAAGATATTTGTGCCGCAAAAAACAAAAAAGATGGCAGCATTCATTTTTGATATGGACGGTACGATGGTCGACAACATGATGGTTCACCACCGCGCCTGGCAAATAAAATTGGCAGATCTGGGTTTGCCGATGGAACTGGAAGACGTAAGACAAACCATTCATGGCAAAAATGAGGAGATTTTGGCGCGCTTGTTTGGCGATCAATTTACATCGGAAGACTTCAAAAGGATTGCCTGGGAAAAAGAAAACGCTTACCGCAAAGTCTTCATCTCCGAATTGAAGCTCATCGATGGATTGAGCGATTTTCTACATAAAGCAAAAACGAAAGGTATCCCCATGGGGGTTGGTACGGCAGCTCCCGCAGAAAATGTCAATTTTGTACTCGACAATATTTATGGCTTGCGGAGTTTCTTTCCAACTGTGGTTCACGCTGGCATGGTCACCAAGGGCAAGCCCGACCCGCAAGTGTTTCAAATGGTGGCAGAAGGCTTGGGCGTCCCCGTTGAAGAGTGCCTCGTTTTTGAAGATTCTCCCACCGGAGTAGAAACTGCACGTCGGGCGGGTTGCCAAGTCGTAGTTGTAACCAGCTCACACACCCGCGATGAATTCGCACAGTTTCCCAATGTACTCCGGTTTATTGAGCACTACCACCAATTGGACGACTTGCTGGGCTAGTGCATTAACATCTATTTGTACAAATCTATTTATAAAGCTTATGAGTATCAAAGATAAGCAACCAAAATTCCTTGAATAAATGCGGGATTTTAATGTTTTCATGCAGGTCATCGAAATAATTTTCCTCAGTTTCCGAAATACGAAAATAATTTCGTCCTTCGCGTGACTTTTCAGAAAGGGCTCGTCTGAAATAGGTTGCACATCTTGAAAGGATCTGGTCAGAAAGAGGCTAAGTGTAAATTTTTCTAAAGCGAAAAAAAAACATTTAAAAATGTGACTTCGATTGAAGGGTGCGTCAAAAGAATAGAAGCAAAATACAAGTAAAGACTTGATTTGCTTTAGAAT
>CAIRCS010000147.1 GCA_903877115.1 uncultured Legionella sp. | reverse complement strand
TTTGATTTTGCAAGGCTCACCAACTGTGCCAGCGTATTGGCTGGTAACTTCGGATTGGCCATTAACAATAGTGGAGAGTCTCCAACGAGACTAACGGGAGCAAAATCTTTGAAGGAATCATAGGGGAGTTTTTGCCGAATACTAGCTACTACAACGTGGTTGGTTAAGATGACTAGTAAGGAGTAGCCATCCGGGTTAGCTTTAGCAACTGCATCAGCAGCAATCGTTCCAGAGGCTCCAGGGCGGTTTTCAACGATAACAGACTGTTTCCAAACCATACTTAGTCGTTCCCCTAGCTCTCTGGCCACAATGTCAGCCATCCCACCTGGGGGAAATCCCACTACTAGTTTTACTGGTTTACTCGGAAATGTTTGTGATTGTATATGTGTCGACACACCGATTAACAACATCATATTACACAGTATGAATAGTTTTTTGATAGTTTGATTTTTCATGAAATAGACTCCTGATAATGGGTTAGCCAAGGTTTGGTTTGTTCTAAATTGGGTTCAATACCGATACCAATTTGGTCTGATAGGTTCAACTGACCGTTATGAAGTGTGGGAAAAGGTTCTGCTAAAAGTTCCCTCAATGGATTTTCATTCACATCCATTTCTAATAAACCATCACCTCCTAGGGCGCTTAAGACATGAGCAGATGTCATCAGGCCAAGACCGCTACCTAGCCAGTGAGGGCAGTAACGCAACTGACGATTAATTGCAGTTTTAGCAACGATTAAGTTGCCAGTAATTCCGCCCCATTTACCTACATCCGGTTGAATCACTTTTAACCAATCACTTTGTGCTTCAAAATCATCACCTCTTAAATTCTCACCACCAGCAAGTGGAGCATTGAGGAGGGAGGCACATTCCATCCAATCGTCCTTACGTGCATTTGCCAAAATTGGTTCTTCAACCCAATGCAACGGGAATGAATTTAACATGGGTGCAACCTGTCGAACTTGATCAATTGTCCAACCTTGATTCACATCGACAAAAAGTTGTTCATGGTTTTGCAAATTACTTGATATTTTGGATAGATTATTTTTATCAATTGATTCGCCAAAACCTATTTTTTGTTTAAATGCTGTAAAGCCTAACCCTCGACTTTGCTCAACCACCGCAGGACCGTCAGCAGGGTTTAGACCACTCGCATAAACAGGTAAAGGTCGCCTTTTTCCACCTAAAAATTCAGCAAGTGGCAGTTGATTTTTTCTGGCTAGGAGATCCCAAATAGCACAATCAATGCCCGCAATCGCGGAAGAAAATGGACCAAATTCTCCCGTCTGTATTTGCATTGCTTGTGTCTTTTGTTCTAAATAAGACCAACAGGCTTGGGGAGTTTCAAAAACTTGTTGTTTTAATAAAGGAAATAGAATTTGATGAACGATATTTCTTTTATGATCTGCTGCAAAAGAAGGTAAGGTCGCATAAATTTCTCCCCAGCCAAAAAAACCTTCACCATCTCCCACTTTTACTAATAAAGCTACTCGTGTACTCACCGTTGTTAAAGTTGAAACGACAGGCTTTTGAACAGGCGCTTTAAAGATATACGTACTAATCGATTTAATACTAAAAGGATTTTGATGAAGGGGAGTTGATGGCAACAGTGATAAATTCATCATTGAATAGTCATCGCATGAATGATGGTTTCGTCGGGATCATACCCAAGCCCTGGGCCAGTTGGGACGATGATTTCTCCATTCTGAACTAAGACAGAAGTACCCAAAGGATTATTTTCTAGCGTCGCAAATGAATATTCAATTAATGGCTTTTCAGGTAAAAGCGTTGCAAGGTGCAGGGTTGCCAATAGGCCAGGCCCAAAATAAGGGGAGTGTGGCATTACCGGAACATTGAAGGATTTTCCGAGAGAGATAATTTTTAACATCTCTGAAACACCACCAATCTTCGTCACACTGGGTTGGATATAGTTCACTGCATCCGACTCTAGCATTTGTTCAAAGTGTTTCAAACTTAAATTATTTTCGCCAGCTGCTATTGCTATCTTGCCTACGCTTTTTACTTTTGCTAGGTTTTTAAAGTCTTCAGGAGGCCAAATGGGTTCTTCTAACCAGTACAACTGATATTCATGAAGCTTGTCGATCATCTCCATGGTTTCTTGGAGATCCCAGGGACAGTTAACATCCATCATTAAGGGTAAATCTAAGCCCATGACCTCACGAGCGGCTTGTACTTTGTCCACACCAACTTCATGTAACTTAATCGCTTTGAAACCTTTATTGAGTGCATCCTCAGTATTTTTCTTGACGAGATCAATAGTGCCGTAACGCATCAAACTGGCGTAACAAGCAAAGGATTGATGTGGCATTCCACCAATTAATTCGCTTAAAGACTTCTTTTCACGTTTTCCTTTTAAATCCCAAAGGGCAATATCGAGACCCGATAATGCATAGGTAACAGGGCCAGTCCGTCCTAAAATATGGAGTTGCCGCTGTAACTGATTCATGATGATTGGG
>CAIRCS010000146.1 GCA_903877115.1 uncultured Legionella sp. | reverse complement strand
GTGTTTGCAGATCGGCGCCAGAAAACTCTTGGCCCAAATCGCTCAATTGAATATCCCCTTCTGAAATATTCGCAAACCCTAAAATTTCCAACGTTTCCAAAATCGGGAATAAATCGTCGACGTTCATCATCAGTTCATCCGCCAACTCTGGTAAGTCCACGCTGGCTTTGAATGACTTCAATGTTTCTATCAACCCGGATAATTCTGAAGGGTCTACATCCGGCAACCGATATCCTAATCCAATCTGCCGTTCGCGATGTGCTGGAAAACGTGTTTTGTCTCCAGAGGCCGAAATCATAACCGTATAAATGCGATCAACTAATTTCCGAAACCCAGGGGACTCAGGATTACGGGGTTGCGTTAAAGTCACCGGAATATCGGCCCGGATATAACCCGGATCCGAACCCAAAATCAGAATGCGATCGGCCAACATCGCTGCTTCTTCAATATTGTGAGTCACTAATAAAATGCCATTAGTATTGGTTTTTTTCTCTTGCCATAACGCCAATAAATCTGATTTTAAATTCTCAGCTGTCAACACATCTAACGCAGAAAATGGCTCATCCATCAATAATATATCCGGGTTGATAACCAATGCTCGCGCAAAGCCTACACGTTGACGCATACCACCAGACAATTCCTTTGGTAACGCAGATTCAAAACCGTCCAAACCAATAGTATCGATGGCTTCAATCGCCCGCGCTCGACGCTTTTTACGTGAGATGCCTTGTGCTTCCAAACCTAATTCCACATTTTCTAAAACAGTGAGCCAAGGTAATAACGCAAAGGATTGAAAGACCATCGCAATCCCCCCAGGTACAGGCTTAGTAACCGGTTGATTACGATACAGTACGCGTCCACTACTCGGCGCAATCAGCCCGGCAATGATGCGTAACAAAGTGGATTTCCCAGAACCGGATTTTCCTAACAGCGCAACAATCTCCCCTTTACGCAAAGTAATATTAACGTCATCTAAAACCAACAACTCTTGAGATGCGGTTTTACGATACGTTTTACGTAACTGTTCAACCGAGAGAATAATTTCCGACATGAGCCCCTCACATAAAATGATAGCGATCTTGCGCTAAGCGATACAATGGCCGCCAAATAATATGATTGCAAACCAAAACATAAATACACATGACCGCAGTTCCCAATGCGATTTTGGGGAAATTTCCCACAATCGCATTGGCCTGAATATATTCACCCAACCCTGTTGCTTGTAATCGTACAGAACCCCAGGTCACGGCTTCAGCCACAATACTTGCATTCCATGCCCCACCTGCGGCAGTAATCGCACCCGTAATATAATAGGGAAAAATACCGGGAAGTGCTAAGCGCCGCCACCATTGCCAACCGGTCACCCCAAAATTATCAGCAACTGAATACAAATCGCGTGGAATCAACGATGCACCGGCAATGACATTAAACAAAATATACCACTGCGTTCCTAGAATCATCAAAGGCGTTAACCAAATTTCCACATTCAAATGCCAACGAACAATGGCAATAACGACCATGGGATAAAATAAATTAGCTGGAAATGCCGCAACGAATTGAATAATCGGCTGCATTTTTTGCGTCCAATACGGCCTCTGTCCAATCCAAACACCAATTGGAATCCACACGACCGAACTTAAAATAATGAGTACAATGACGCGCATTGCCGTGGCAGCACCTAATAAAAACACATGCAATACTTCATACCCACTTAACGTCACCAAAATATACGTGAGCAAACGATACGTCGTGAATCCTATCCCTAAAAATAGCAAAACCGACCACAACCAATCCATGCGCCTGGCTTTTTTCTGTTGGATTTCTTGGCGCATCCCCAAACCACGCAAACGCAACCAGCGAAAATTAATAAAGCGATCTTTCATTTCTTGCAGCACGTTATCAGCACGTTGCATCATGGGGCTTAACCGAATGAGATCCACTAGCCAAGATTGATACTCTTCTTCTTGCGGTGCTTCTTCCATTTTAAACCGTTCAGACCAAGTGATCAGCGGTCGAAACAGAATTTGATCGTACAAGAAAATAACTATCAACATCATGATGATAGCGTAAAATAAAGCATGGACATTGTGTTGCTCAATTGCCAGCGCAATATAAGATCCAATACCAGGTAACCGAATGTTCTGATGCCCCACTACAATAGCTTCGGACAAGACGACGAAAAACCAACTTGCTGACATAGATACCATCATATTCCACAACAAAGACGATACAGAACAAGGTACCTCTACTTTCCAAAAAAATTGCCAAGCCGATAATTGAAACATCGAAGAGACTTCTCGCAGATCCGAGGGGACTGTTTTGAGCGACTGATAAAAACTAAACGTAATATTCCACACTTGTGAAACAAATACCGCAAAAATAGAGGCAAATTCTGGGCCTAATAGACTCCCAGGAAAAAATCGGATAAACCCAATCACCGTAATCGCTAAAAAACTCAACACAGGAACAGCCTGCATGACATCAATCGCAGGAATAATAATACGTTCCGCATGGCGATTTTTCGCAGCAATAGTCCCTACAATAAAAGAAAAAACCACAGAAAACAGCAGTGCGATAAATAAGCGCAACACAGTGCGCAATGCGTAACCCGGCAAATTGAGCGGATCCAAAGAAATATGCAGAGGTTCTCCCAATGCATACGGCCGTCCCATTTGTTCACTGGTCCAACCCAAAAAAAAGAAAATGGCCAAAACAATAACTAATAATAGCAAATCCCATCGATTAAAAAATCGACTCATATGACCAAATTTGTCGTAAACACGATTTTGCCGCATATACCACTCAAGAAAATTGAATAGGATTCTTGCTCATGTTACCATAAAAACCAAATTTGATGTTCTTGTCTGGGAGACTCGTGAATGAACTATGCCTCACAAAAACATTCCTCCATATTTATTTGGCGCTATATATCGGGTTTATTATTCTGGATCGTATGCGCAATCGGCCATGCAACCCCCAGTGAAACCGATTTATCCGTCTGGGTAAATGAGGCAATCGTAACAACTTATACCTTTAGTGCAGATAATTTTTTGGACCGACAAAAAGCCATTGCGAAATATTTTACTTCCCAGGGTTGGATTAATTTTACCAAAGCAATCCAAGCTGCCAAATTACAAGAATCGGTTGAAAAAAGTCATTATGTGGTTTCCGCTGTGGCCTTATTACCCCCGACCATCAAATTTTTATCTGCGACCAACGAATGGGAAGCAAAGATGCCCCTGCTAGTCCTGTATAAAGGACCAGAGTACCAACAAAAACAAACATTAGAAGTTGTGATCACATTTATTTCAGCCAAAGGAAATGAAGGGGTCCGCGGTTTGGTTTTAACTAGTTTCACAACCACTGTCACCAAACCAGCTTGTCGCTGTGAACGTGGTTTAAAAACAAAGGTGGTTGTGTAAAAAAAGTACCCACCAGGTACGTGTTCCTGAGTGCAATTTTTTGCGCGAAGGATCTGATAGACCTCAGGAGATCCTTCACTGCGTTCAGGATGACGTAGCACGAGAGCTATCAATAAACGATGATTTTACCAAAGGATGGTTATGATCTTAAAAACAGCACTCTACCAGCAACATGTGGACCTAGGGGCAAAAATGGTTGGCTTCCATGGTTGGTCTATGCCCCTGCACTATGGATCACAATTACAAGAGCACCAAGAGGTCCGCTCAAATGCTGGGCTCTTTGATGTCTCACATATGACGGTCATTGATATATTAGGCGCCGGCGGTCGACAATTTTTACGGTTACTTCTGACCCATGACATCGATCAACTTCCTCACATCGGTCGTGCTTTGTATTCTTGTATGTGTAATCGATATGGTGGCATTATCGACGATTTGATTGTCTATCAACGCGGTCCAGACAATTATCGGTTGGTACTCAATTCTGCCACCAAAGTGAATGATTTGGCATGGATTCGCCAGCATATTCAAGGCTATGCTGCCGATTTACAAGAGCGTACAGATTTAGCAATGATTGCAATCCAAGGTCCTCAAGCAATTAAAAAAACACTAGAACTGCTCACGCCGATGCAAGCTGACAAAGTCTCCACCATGGCTCCTTTTGAATGTGTAGAACCAGACAATTTGTTTTTTGCTCGCACGGGTTATACCGGAGAAGATGGGTTAGAAATCATCGCCCCCCCAGAGCGTATTCTTCAATTGTGGAAAGACCTGATCCAAGCCGGTGTCAAACCCTGTGGTTTGGCTGCACGAGACACATTACGAATTGAAGCGGGTTTGTTACTCTATGGCCAAGACATGGACGAAACGACCAGTCCTTTAGAATCAGGATTAAACTGGACCGTCACTTGGGATCCCCAAGACCGAGATTTTATCGGACGCAGTGCGTTGCAGTCTCAAAAACAACAAGGCTTAAAACAAAAATTAATCGGACTGCGGTTGCAAGACAAAGGCGTCATGCGCGCTGGCCAAAAAGTTGTTATCGAGGGATTGCCTGATGGGATTATTACCAGTGGTACTTTTTCACCCTCTCTCAATCAATCCATTGCTTTTGCACGAGTTCCTTACGCAACACAAGGAGACGTCTCAGTAGAAATTCGCGATAAACTCTATCGAGCACAAACTAACAAACTCCGTTTTATTCAAAAAGGAAAAACAGCATGAAACATTTACGATTTACATCCACTCATGAATGGCTCAACACGGAAGAAGACACCATGAGCGTTGGCATCACCAAACACGCTCAAAGTCTGCTAGGTGATATGGTATATGTTGAGCTCCCTTCAGTGGGCACAGAAGTCAAAGCAGGAGAGGAAATGGGCGTTTTAGAATCAGTCAAAGCCGCGGCTGAAATTTACGCACCTATCAGTGGCGTGATCACTTCCGTCAATGCAAGAGTCACCGAAGAACCTGAATTGTTAAACAAAGATCCTTATGGCGAAGGATGGTTAGTCAGGATTCAACCAAATCAGCCTGAAGAGGCTCGAGACGAAATCAATGAATTATTTAAAGAAGCAGACTATTTGGAAGATATCGCGGCTGAGGGACATTAATTATGCCTTTCATTCCGCATACGGACCAAGACAAACATGAGATGTTGGAGAGTATTGGGGCACCGAATATCAGTGCATTATTTGATGAAATCCCCGCTGAACTGATTCATCAAGGATTACCCAAAATTCCAGCTGGGATCAATGAAATGACCCTGTTGTCTCTGGCCCAAGACTATGCGGAACGCAATAAAAACGACCTCTGTTTTATAGGAGCCGGCGCGTATGACCATCATTGTCCTGCCGCAGTTTGGGATATTGCCATGCGTGGCGAGTTTTTAACTGCTTACACGCCTTACCAAGCAGAAGCCAGTCAAGGCACCTTACAATTGCTCTATGAATTCCAAACAATGATCGCCGAACTGACTGGCTTACCAGTGGCGAATGCTTCGATGTACGATGGTGCATCAGCACTTGCTGAAGCAGCACTCATGGCTGTTCGCATTCAACGCCATAAACAGCCGAAAATACTGGTGGCAGGCACATTACACCCCTTTTACCGAGACACTTTGGCTACGATATTAAGTAATCAGCATATTGAATTGATCACGTTACCTTTTGACAGTCAATTAGGTCTTACCGCAGTGACGGCGTGTGAGGCTTATCAAGACCAAAAGATTTCTGCGTTGATTATTCCTCAACCTAACTTTTTTGGCTGCTTAGAACAAGTCGATGAACTAAGTGACTGGGCACATCATCACCAGATTATCAGTATTGCTTGCGTCAATCCTACTTCCCTGGCAATTTTAAAACCACCCGGCCAATGGGGCAAATTCGGGGTTGATATTGCGTGTGGTGAAGGCCAACCCTTGGGCGTACCCATGGCCTCTGGCGGTCCTTATTTCGGCTTTTTCAGCACCCGCTTGGAGCATGTGAGACAATTACCAGGACGTTTAATTGGCCAAACCCTCGATCGAGCCGGAAAAATCGGGTACACCCTCACCTTGCAAGCACGCGAACAACATATTCGCCGCGGAAAAGCCACTTCCAATATTTGTACCAATCAAGGTTTGTTAGTCGCAGTTGCGACATTGTATATGAGTTTACTGGGACCAGAAGGATTGGCGCAAACGGCGCAACACTGCCATCATAATACCCATAGTTTGGTGGAGGCGATGCAAACAATTCCAGGGGTAGAATTAGTATTTTCTGCACCTTATTTTCATGAAGCATTGTTACGCTTGCCATATCCAGCAGCCGACATTTTAACTGCGATGCATGAACAAGGCATTGCCGCCGGTTACCCAGTTGACGAACACTATCCAAACTTGCACAATACTATTTTGGTTTGTGCTACAGAAAAACGCACGGCAGCAGATATTGAGCGCTACGTTAGCGCACTGCACTTAGCAATCAAATCTCAAGGAACACTATGATTATTGTGCACCTTTCTTATATTGCTCCTCTAACTGAGGTCGATAAATACTTACAAGCACATCGCGAGTTTTTAGATTATTATTACAAACAAGGATTGCTGTTAGCATCGGGTCCAACCATACCCAGAACGGGAGGCATCATCATCGCGCTTACCCAAGATAAAGCTTCTGTGGAAACTATTTTTAAATCCGACCCCTACTATTTAGCAGACATCGCAAAATATGAGTTTATAGTATTTACCCCTGTGAAACATAGAGAAGAAATCAAAGATTTAATCCGCAGTTCCGAGGGTCAAGTATGCTAATTTTCGAACAATCTCAGCCTTCGCGACAGGCACGAGCTCAGGGGCCTGGCCCCATTCACAGTTCTTATACCATTCCTAAAGCATTCCAACGCAACACTCCGCCCAGATTACCTTCCTGTTCTGAATTACAAGTCGTCCGTCACTACACACGTTTGTCACAAAAAAACTTTTCAATCGATACCCATTTTTATCCATTGGGATCGTGCACGATGAAATACAATCCGCGAGGTGTGCAACATGCCGCCTCCCTACCCGGATTTTTAAATCGACATCCTCTAACGCCCGATCACCATAGCCAAGGTGTACTTCAAGCTTTATTTGAGTTACAAGAATATCTGCAAGACATAACAGGTATGACGCACGCCTCTTTAACACCGATGGCTGGGTCACAAGGAGAGTTTGCTGGAGTTGCCATGATCAAGGCCTACCATCAAACCCGCGGCGATACGCAACGCGATGAAATTCTCATTCCTGATGCAGCCCATGGAACCAATCCTGCTTCCGCAACCATTTGTGGCTATAAAATAGTTGATTTGGCGACGAAACAAGATGGTGAAATCGATTTGGTAGAACTACGTGCCAAAGTAGGACCAAAAACAGCCGGTATCATGCTCACCAATCCCTCTACGTTGGGATTATTCATGTGCCAAATTCTAGAAGTCGCACAAATCATTCATCAAGCCGGTGGTTTGTTATATTATGACGGCGCCAATCTCAATGCCATTATCGACAAAGTTAAGCCCGGAGATATGGGCTTTGATGTCATGCATCTGAATTTACACAAAACCTTTGCAACCCCACACGGTGGCGGTGGACCTGGTTCTGGTCCAGTAGCAGCCGGTCCGCGTTTGGCACCTTTTTTACCAGGTCCTATCGTGTTGCGCCAAGATAACCATTATCATTTTGCAAGCAAAAAAGATCTGCCGCAGAGTATTGGGCGTTTGTCTTGTTTTATGGGAAATGTCGGAATCTTATTACGAGCTTATTTTTATATTCGCCTACTTGGCCATCAAGGGCTAGAACGCATCTCCGAACATGCTGTTCTAAACGCCAACTATTTATTAGCCCGTCTCGGCCAAATAGGGTTTCAGCCCGCTTACCCAAAACGCCGTGCTAGCCATGAATTCTTACTCACCTTAAAACAAGAAAAAAAAGATTATGGTATTTCAGCCATGGATTTAGCAAAACGGTTATTAGATTTCGATGTCCATGCTCCAACTACTTATTTCCCGATTATGGTCCCAGAATGCTTATTGATTGAGCCGACCGAAACTGAATGCAAAGAAACGTTGGATCAATTTGTCGCCATCATGCAAACCATTTTGCAAGAAGCCAAAACAGATCCGCAGCGCTTAAAAGACGCGCCACATACTTTACCGGTCAAACGATTAGATGATGTGAAGGCCGCACGCGAATTACGTTTAAATTATTATACAACCCTATCAACCAACAAGGAGCCGCTCACCACAAAAGAAACTTAGAACACCCGCGTTTTTATGGACAAAAGGAGGTATACTCCTCATTTCAATCAGGGAGATTGACTATGCATATCAAAGTGTTTTCGCAACGCTTTAATCGAGAATTAGCAGGGATGGATTTACCAGACGATTTAAACGAAAAAATCAAAGCTATTGCTAAAGTATTTTCTGTAACACGACATATGGCGAACGCCATGATCTTTGGACATATATTGCCTCCGGAAGATCAGCTCGATAGAATTGCAGAAGTACTAGATGTATGTCCCCACTGGTTAAGTGGGAAAATTGATAAACGCAAAGCGTATTCTGGCCGAGAAATGTTGGACGCAGAATAAACTGCACCACGCGGATCACAACTAGGACTGACACGATATCTCAGCGCAACATTGCAGTATTGGTAGGATGCGAACAACCCATCCTACCATAGGTTGCCACCAGGTTTGTTCAGTCCCACAATCGAGACTATTATGGAATGCCTCAGCTATTGTATCGCCAGCAAAATAGATTTAAGTCGCCTAGACAATTATTATAAAACAGGAGATGTCAATCATATTGCGGTTCGTTTTCGTGATGTCCTCAAACTCACCACGAATCAACCAGGCGTTTTAATTTTTGTGTTTAAAAATGGGACTGTTGTATCCTGGGGCATCAAGCGCCATGCCATTAATCCGTATTTAGAAACGATCAAGCTTTTTGCAGAAAAACCCGTACTATTTCAAGTTCGTGATGAATTCATTTATTTGCATGGAGAAGATAAAACAGCCATCGAACCTCATGGTTATTTTGAAGTCGACTGTTTAACTATTGACAGAGCATTGGACAGTGATGACATCAAACTCAGTATTTCTTATGGATTTTCTCAATCAGTAAAATTGCAGTATTTTGAAACCATTCTAGAGTCATTAATTGATAAATATACCCCGCTACTCCACAGTTTATCAACCACGGGAAAAATCGGTGTTCGTCGTAAGCAAATCCGCAAAATCATTGGCGAACTGATAGGTGCAAAAAGTGAAATGAATTTGCTCTCTAATTTTCTCTATCACCCTAAATACTTCTGGCAGCATCCTACTCTAGAAGAATACTATATCATGCTAGAGCGTTATCTCCATATTCAACGCCGCGTGAATGCCATCAATCATCGCTTGGATACCCTGAATGAAATCTTTGATATGTTCAACAGTTATATGGAAAATCGCCATTCTCACCACCTAGAAATCATTATTATCGTCATTATCACGATAGAAACTGTATTTGCAGCTATGAATTTCCATTTCTAGCTCGGATCCTAGTGTTTTTATTGTCAAATTGATCAAAATTATTGCAGGTCCATCTTGCCTATGGTACAATGTACCTTTCAGGGATTATGGAGGTATTGCGGATGTTTTATAAATATACCCATGAAATGAGCGTAGAAACCGCACAACAATTGGCGAAAATAAGTCGTGCTAACCTTGTAAAAACATTGATTGATGCTTATAAAAAAATTTCCACAATGAACAAGGCGTCGGAAACCCCTGAATTGACCCGTTTTTTACAGGATTTACTCCACCAAATTGAAGAGATCAATCAGTGTAAAAACAAAACTGATAACTTCACAACCCAAATGCAAAATCATCTCGAAAATCTGGAGCAGCATCCTCGGTACACAGACATTTCGATGATCTATGACCAGTGTATTTCTGCCATTGAAAAAGAGTCCCGAGAGGTCAAAGATAGAGATCTATTAGCGACGCAAAACAAAATTGCTAAAATAAAAAATTATGCGATTTATACAGCCAGTATTCCCAGTATTGCAGTCGTTGCCGGTGCGATTTTAATGGCATTTTATCCCGTTGGCTTAATCGTACTAGGAGCAGCCGCGGTAACATTGGTCCTGAGTGAAATTATTTTTTGGGCTCAAAAATACCAAGAATACCAAAAATTTAATGCTGCCATTAAAAATATGTCGCTAGAAGCAGACTATGCCGAAGGACTTGCTGTAAAGTTGGCTGAAATACCTGTGGATCCTAAGCAGACTAAGAGTTCAAATAGCCCAACAAGAACGCAACATAACACAGATGAAAACCCTGTATTAATTAGCAAGGAGGCTGATGCAATGTTAGATAACGTGATGAAGCTCGGCACAGAATTCCTGGATGTCGGCACAGAATTCGTTGGTGACGTGACCGATGCCTTGCGTACCAGCACCAGTAACTCGATTTTCAGCCTATGGTCAACAATCCAAGAAACCGTGGTACCAACCGCCAAGTCATCTACACTCACAACTCATTTACATAATTTATAAACTAAGCCTTAGGTCCTGCGGCCATATCATTACCCGCAAGTCTGGTACGCCTTAGTGGGACTGGGTTATCTGCTGTGCTCCGGTTCAATCCGAGCCACGACCGTTAGAGGTCGCTGTAACCTCCAATATGGAATAAAGTATTGTCAAATGTTAGGATGTGTTCGTTTTTAAACGGACATATCCAATAATCGCTATAAAGAAACATTAAGCGAAACATTT
>CAIRCS010000145.1 GCA_903877115.1 uncultured Legionella sp. | reverse complement strand
TCCATCGAAACACCATGCTCAGCCGCCCTGATCCGAAGTTGATTATAAACTTGATTATCTAATTTTCTGACGCTAATGTTTGCCATGAGTTTACTCACAATTTATGCTCCATGCCAAAATGATAGCGAATGATGGCAATGAAATCAAGTGCTGGCATGGCAGGGTCATAGCAAAGCGGATACTGAAATATACTCTCTTGCACGAGCCCTGGCTTTAGCTTTCTGGACAGGACTTACGCAAAACTCCGATCTCTTTGTTGGATTTAGTTTTTAATTCGGTCATTTAGTTAACTAAACTCCCTCATTAAAAACTAAATCCGCCTCGACCTCAGAGTTTTGCGTAAGTCCTGCTGGATTGCAATCCATTTCAAAAAAACACAAAATGAATAAATTATACACAATTATGGCATTTACCCCAGATTATGATTCGGGTCAGATTTTGATTGATAATAATTAGATTTCAGGGGCTGCTTGGTATCGATATGATCAATTACCTGGTCTGCCGTCTATGCAATATAGTATTGCGTTTACTTTGATTCATGATTTTATAGCTGACTGCGCGCAAGAATTATAGCCACACATGATCTCGCCTTGTATAGCTACTACCTTCCGATAAAAAACCATTGTATACTCTTTCAAATGAGTATTTTGATATCCAAAAAATGTAGGATGAAGGACGAACTACACATTATGAATAGACAGGGAGTTGGTGTAGAACAATCGTATCAATTGTGTCGAAAAATTGCCAAGGAGAGTGGCAGTAATTTTTATCAAGGTATGTGGTTTACCTTAGATAGAAATAAACGCGATGCTTTGTTTTCGATTTATGCTTGGATGCGAGCAATTGATGATATTGCAGATGGCGATCTTGAGATGGAAGAAAAAATCAATCAACTCCATGCGTTTTATCATCAAACAGAACAATTGTACGCAGAATCAACCCCGCTTAACGACACATCATTTTGGTTAGCATTGCATCACACCATCCAACATTATCCTATTCCGCTGGCATATTTTCGTGACATGCTTTTGGGCCAATTACAGTCTATTCAACAGAATAGTTATGCAACGTTTGATGATTTATATGAATACTGTTATCGAGTTGCATCTACTGTAGGGCTCATTTGCATCTCTATTTGGGGCTATGAAGGCGGGAATGCCGCTCAGAAAATGGCTGAATATCGTGGGATTGCTCTTCAGTTAACCAATATTGTGCGTGATGTCCATTTGGATGCGCAGGAAGGAAAATGGTTTATTCCGGCTGAATGGATGGAGAAAACATCAGAACTTGAACAAGCTTTAAATAAAATGATTGCTCAAGCTGAGTATTATTATGCTGCATCGAAAAAGCTTGAGAAAATGGTGTCAAAACGCGGGTCACTCAGTTTATTATTGATGACTTATTCGTATGCGTCATTATTGGATAAAATCAAAAAACAACCTCAGGAAGTGTTGCAGGGTCACAGGATTCGATTGACCCGAATTGAGAAGTTGACATTATGTATCACGGGGATCTTTAGATGGTGTTTTGCAACGTAAATCAGTCTAGTGCTGATTCCGATGTTCACGTGGTTACAATAGACCCTTTGTTGAAGTCGGTAGCAAGAACTTTTTATTTAAGTCTGACTTATTTACCTAAGGCGATTCGAGAGCCCATGTCTTTGGCTTATCTATTAGCTCGCTTGTCAGACACGGTGGTTGATGAGCAGCTTGTTCCGGTATCACTTCGCAGGGATCTGTTGTCTAGTTTAAAGCGCTGTGTGCAACATCCCAAAAATCTCGAATATCTCACGCATTTGTATCAGCAAATCAGTGTTTGTTTGCTTTATTTTTCAAATCAAGATGTGGATTTACTCGAGAGCTGTGGTTTTCTACTCTCTCGATTACAACACCAATCTGATCCTATACAAACCTTAATCCAAGAAGTTCTTGTGCTGATTTTTGAAGGGCAGGCCATCGATCTGGATTATTTTGATAGTAGTTCGGAAATCAAGTGTTTTACAACCGAGCATGAGTTGGACCGGTATTTGTATTTGGTGGCCGGTTCAGTAGGAGAGTTTTGGACAAAATTGTGTTGCCTGTGTATTCCAAATTTTACTAAGGAAAATGTGGGACAGCTGTTACCAAAAGCCGTTGCGTTTGGTAAAGCATTGCAATTGACTAATATCTTACGGGATGTGCAGCACGATTTGATGCAAGGACGCTGTTATTTGCCGATTCAAGCCGATTTGCTTTCCGACGGTCTGACTAAGGAAAGTCTAGGCACATTATTAGGACGGTATCCCACAATTATTCAAGATTGGCGTGCAAAGGCTTTGTTGTATTTAGAGGATGCTAAGGCTTATACCAATGCTGTCACGCATCGACGTATTCGTTTTTCGGTCATGGTACCTATGCACCTGGCGCGTAAAACATTGTTTGCTTTGCCGGCGAAATTGTCAAAAGCCGAGGTTTACCTTACTTTGGCACAGTCTTGGTTGCAAACATACGGGTTTCTCTTACGTACGGTCATAACATGAATAATTTACTAACTCTTACAGCAGAAAAATTAAAGCATGCTGTTCACTATGCGCTCAATATTCAGCATTCAGAAGGCTATTGGGTAGCGCCGTTGGACTCAAATAGTACGATGGAAGCAGAGTATTTATTGTTAATGCACTATTTGGGATTAGATGATCCACAAAAACGCCAGCAACTGGTTAATCATATTTTAGCGCAACAACAAGATGATGGTTCCTGGACTTTGTACTATAAAGGTCCAGGGGATTTGAGTACGACAGTGGAGTGCTATTTTGCTTTGCTAATCAGTGGGATGTCGAAAACTGATCCACGGCTAGAAAGAGCTAAAATGTTTATCTTGCAATCGGGTGGACTGTTAAACGTGCGTATGTTTACTCGAATCTGGTTAGCCTTGTTTGGTCAGTGGTCTTGGAAAAATATTCCCATCATTCCTCCGGAATTGATCCTGCTACCTACCTGGTTACCTATTAATATTTACGCCTTTGCAAGTTGGGCACGAGCTACTATTTTACCGCTCAGTTTGGTGATGATGAAGCGACCAGTCAAAGAAATTCCTGCAGACTGTCATTTGGATGACTTGATATTAAAAGGACGTAACAAAGAAAGCAGTTTTTTATTAGGTATTTCGAAAATAGTGAATTTGTATCATCATTTCCCCTGGAAACCAGGCCGCCAAAAGGCCGTGAATAAAACCATAGATTGGATAATATCTCATCAGGAAGCCGATGGCTCTTGGGGCGGCATTCAACCACCTTGGGTGTATTCATTGATCGCGCTGTATACTTTGGGGTATCCTGTCACTCATCCTGTGCTTCAGAAAGGGTTGCAAGGGTTTGACACATTTTCAATTTATTCTGAGGGTACATTACAAATCCAAGCGTGTATTTCACCCGTGTGGGATACTGGACTGATGATTAATTCGTTGCACGCAGCAGGTCTCGAGCCTTCGCATCCACAATTGCGCATGGCATATTCGTGGTTATTGCACAAACAAATTTTTGTAGGGGGCGATTGGCAAATCACTCAACCGAAACTTGAGCCAGGTGGTTTTGCGTTTGAATTTGAGAATAATCATTATCCGGATGTGGATGATACCGCTGAGGTGTTGATTGCATTGTGGCATGCCAAACAAAATACTTCTGGAAGTTCTTTTGATGTGCCCATCGAGAAAGCAACCCAATGGATATTAGGCATGCAATGTAAACAAGGGGGATGGGCTGCGTTTGATAAAGACAACAATGCTTCGTTTTTAGCCAAATTTCCTTTTTTTGATTTTGGCGAGATCTTGGATCCACCGAGTGTGGATGTGACAGCACATGTGTTGGAAGCACTGGGTTTAATAGGTTATACGACACAGCATCCGGTGATCAAAAAGGCGCTCAAATATATCTATAGCGAACAGGAGCAGGATGGGAGTTGGTTTGGCCGCTGGGGAGTTAACTATCTCTACGGAACTGCCGGAGTATTGTGTGCATTACCCAAAGTGGCTGAAGACATGATGAAGCCTCACATTCAAAAAGCAGCTCAATTCTTGCTGCAACACCAGCAACCAGATGGGAGCTGGGGGGAGTCGTGTGCTTCATATGTCGATCTTGGTCAGCGTGGACAAGGGCCTAGTACACCTTCACAAACGGCTTGGGCATTATTGGGTTTGATGGCAGCTGGGTATTACCAGCATCCTGCGGTGGAAGCAGGGGTCAAATATTTATGTCAGACGATGAATACCTTGGGCACTTGGGATGAACCTCATTATACAGGCTGTGGTTTTCCTGGATACGGAGATGGTAGACGTAAAGTGGGCGCAATTAAAAATGCGGATGCGTTGACATCAGCTGGATTCATGATCAATTATCATTTGTATCGACATTGTTGGCCGCTGATGGCTGTGGGTTGTTATCATCAATATTGGACTGAACAATTGCAGAGCAATACCAAAAATACGCAGGAGAAAAAGCGGGAAGCTAGTGCTCAGGATTGCGTAAACGCATAGGGTCCGAATTGTGAACAGATCCTAGTGAAAGTGCAGAAAATTAGCATAATATTCGATAAATAAGGAGATAGTGTTGGGTATTCCTCTGAAGCAAAGTATCATGATTGGGAAATATGTCTTAGGGCAACGCCTAAGAAATATCAAACAATATCCGCTTGTTTTGATGCTTGAACCTTTGTATCAATGTAATCTTGCTTGTGCGGGCTGTGGTAAAATTGATCGGCCAGATCACGAGCTTGCCAAAAGGATGCCGGTAGAGAAAGCATTGCAGGCTGTGGATGAATGTGGTGCACCGATTGTGTCTATTGCAGGGGGAGAGCCGCTGATTCATCAAGACGTCCCTAAAATTGTTCAAGGTATCATTGATCGCAAAAAATACGTGTATCTCTGTACCAATGCCTTGTTATTGAAAAAAAGAATTCATGAATTTACGCCCTCGCCTTATTTGACTTTTTCGGTCCATTTGGATGGGCTCAAGGAACGGCATGATGCGTCTGTCTGCCGTAAAGGGGTGTATGACAAAGCCGTTGAAGCGATCAAATTGGCAAAACAACACAACCACAGAGTGAGTGTTAATTGCACCATTTTTAATGATGTAGAACCTGAAGAGATGGCCGAATTTTTTGATACTGCGACAGCATTAGGTGTGGATCAGATTACGATGTCCCCAGGGTATTTTTATGAAGATGCGCCACGTCAGGATATTTTTCTATCTCGGCAAGAAACCAAAAATTTATTCCGCGGCATTTTAGCTAAATGGAAAACGTCGCAAAAGAAGTGGCCTTTTTCGCATTCTTCCCTGTTTTTAGATTTTTTAGCGGGCAACCAATCCTATCAATGTACGCCATGGAGTAATCCTTGCTACAACGTATTTGGGTGGCAAAAACCTTGTTATTTACTCAATCGTGGCGTGACCAGTCGTTTTGAAACGTTGATCAAAGAGACAAAGTGGGAAGAGTATGGCGTTGGTCGGAATGAGAAGTGCAATAATTGCATGGCGAGTTGTGGGTATGAAGGGACTGCTGTGAATGATATGTTTTTGCATCCTTTCAAAGCACTTGCGGTGTCATTAAGGGGGCCCAGAACCAAAGGTAAGATGGCGCCTGAGTTACCCAATCTTCTGAATAATACTGAAGTGTGAGATGTGACGATGTTTGGGATCCTGGTTGCATTGCCTATGGAAGTCCAACGCATCGTTCCACATCGTATGCACATTGGCGAAAGCTATCCGTTGAGTGACAATGCAATGCTGATTGTGACGGACATGGGAGCGTCTGCGCTCCCGCTGATTAAACGTCATGCAGAGTCTGGGCAATTTGCAACCCTGATTAGCTTAGGTACGGCAGTTGGGCTATCCCCGCAGCTCACAACTGGGACGCTGTGTATTCCGGACGAGGTGGTATGGGATACGCAAACGATTCGCTGCCACCAGAGTTTACAAACGGCGTTCATTGCTGGGTTAAAAAAAGATCACAACATTGTTCAAAAACGCCTAGCGCATACTGCTCATGTCTTAACCAGTCTTGAGGAAAAAAAGCAGTTGTATCATAAAACACGGGCGGGTGTTGCAGATATGGAAAGCTTTCTGATTGGCCAAGAAGCACTCCGTTGCCAGATCAATTTTTTGGCTATTCGTGTGATTTTGGACAGCATGGATTTGCATATGCCGCAATCATTATTGAACTGTTGCTTACCTACCGTCTCTTTACCTAAGCTGATAGGGACCCTGTTTC
>CAIRCS010000144.1 GCA_903877115.1 uncultured Legionella sp. | reverse complement strand
CTCCGCTGATATGATAAGTGATTCCTTGAGCGCGAAGGAGGGTTTCAAACAAGCGGGCTTGATGATTGCCGCGATAGAGAATTGCGTAATCTTCTAGTGGGCGCCCTTGGCGTAATTTATGACTAATGAGATCGGCAACCACTAACTCCGCCTCATCCTGTTCATCGCGACACGCCAACACGCGGATCTCTTCGCCGGGGCCATATTCTGACCAAAGTTTTTTAGGAAATGGCTTAGGATTGTGGGCAATCAAATGATTAGCCAAATGTAAAATTTTTCCGGAAGAGCGATAATTTTGCTCTAAAGTGATGATATTTAATTGCGGAAAATCCCGTTGTAAATGTTGTAGATTTTCGGGCCTAGCCCCGCGCCAAGCATAAATAGATTGATCGTCATCCCCCACTGCTGTAAAACACGCCCGGTCGCCGACCAAGGCTCGCAGCAATACGTATTGGCTGTTATTCGAGTCTTGATATTCATCGACTAAAATGTGGCGGAATTTCTGTTGCCAGGGGATTAATGCTTCGGGGTTTTCGCGAAATAGCCATACAGGCAGTGCAATCAAATCATCAAAATCAACGGCATTGTACGCACGTAATGTGGTCTCATAATGTTGGTATAAATTTTTAGCGGCTAAATGATTTGCGGACGAAGGCACGTCATCCGGCCGCAAAAGTTCGGATTTCCAGAAAGAAATCTGTTGTTGAACTTGTTCCAGTTCTTTGCGATCTTGGCCCAGATTCTCGGAAACCAAAGAGCGTAAGATTTGCAAACAATCTTCTGCATCAAAAATAGAAAAATGCGCAGTGAGTCCGCAGTGTTGTCCGGCCTTTTTTAAAATCATATGACCTAAGGCATGAAAGGTGGTGATCACAATGCCGCGGCGTTGAGGGGCGGGAATGAGCGCATGCAATCGATTTTGCATTTCACGTGCTGCTTTATTGGTAAAGGTCAATGCGCAAATATTGTTTGCTGTATATTGGCAGTGTTCGATAAGATAGGCTATTTTTTCAGTAATAACTCGGGTTTTGCCGCTTCCTGCACCGGCTAAAACCAATAGAGGACCTTCTATATAACGGACTGCCGTTTTTTGTGGCGCATTCAACATAGGGTTTAAATCGCTTCTGTGCGTCCATAGTTGTCCTCGAAACGCACAATATCATCTTCCCCTAAATATTGGCCGGACTGCACTTCAATCATCACCAAATCGATCATCCCTGGATTCCTTAGACGATGTTTATGACCTGCTGGGATATACGTGGACTCGTTGGTGGCAACTAAAAAGGTATTATCTCCATTGATTACTTCTGCAGTTCCACTGACCACAATCCAATGTTCAGAACGATGATGATGCATTTGTAAGCTCAAACTGCCTTGCGGTTTGACTACAATGCGCTTGATTTTAAAACTAGGACTTTCTTCCAAAACGGTATACGTACCCCAGGGACGATGGACTGTCCGATGCACTTTATGGACATCATGCCCCTCTTTTTTTAATTTAGCATAAATGTGTTTGACGTCTTGAGCTCGAGTTTGGCTGGCCACCAATAAAGCATCTGGCGTATCTATGATTAAAATATTGTCTAAACCGACGACGCCAACCAAACGATTATCACTTGAGATGGTGCAGTTGTTGACATCATGCAAGCAAACTTGGCCAGTAATACGATTGCCCTGTGCATCGGGCGCGACGAGGTCACCTAATACGGTCCACGAGCCAACATCAGTCCAACCCATGTCGCAGGCAACCACGGATACCTTTTTGGCTTTTTCCATCACGGCATAGTCAATCGAATTATCTTGAATAAGACCAAAGGTTTCTTCTTGTAATAAAATTTGTTGTGTTGTGCCAGATTGAACCATGCGAGAAGTTTCGAAGCAGGTTTTGGCTGCGGACAGAATATCGGGGCAAAATGTTTGCATAGCCGAGAGCATGGTTTCGGCGGTAAATAAAAACATGCCAGAATTCCATAAAAAACGGCCCGTAGCCAAATACGTTTCTGCCAGTTCTAAAGTTGGTTTTTCTACAAAACGCAAAACTTCATCGCCATTGGCCTCGATATAGCCATATCCCGTATTGGGCTCATGCGGCGTAATACCAAAAGTGACCAATTGGCCTTTTAATGCCAAGTCCATCGCGTCGTTCACAGCATTTTGAAATGCAGCTTGGTTAGCAATGAGGTGATCGGCTGCGAGTACTAGCATGAGTGCATCGCTGTTATAGTTTTGTTGGATATGGAGTGCGGACATGGCAATGGCCGCAGCGGTATTTCTACCAAAGGGTTCAAGAATAAAGGTGGTGGAGAGGGATGCGTGGTTGATAGTGGTAAATTCTTCTTCGATTTTAAAATATAATTCGCGGTTGGTGACGGTCAATATTTCAGCGACATGAGGTAAGTTGGCGCCTCTTAAAAACGCTTTTTGCAATAAACTTTGTCCATCATCCAGACGAATAAACGGTTTGGGATGTAGTTCACGTGAAACTGGCCATAAGCGCGATCCCGCGCCGCCACAAAGTATTGTTGGAATTAAATGCATGATTTGCTCTGATACGCTCATTGGACTGTATTAAATTTTCATCATCATAGCGCAAAAGTTGTCAAAATTAAACCATCGTAGATGGGACAACTTTATTTTGTCTCATCAGGCTCCTATTTAACCGAGTCATTAAGCTGACTTTGTGTCTCAGGGTCCTGCCGCTGCAGGTATCCCATCGTGCTCGCAAGCTGCGCGCGACGGGAGCCCTCCTTCCTAAGGGGAGAAGGTGTCGCGAAGCAACGGATGAGGGGGGTGTACAGCATTATAAGCTCTGCACAGAGCATTCTTCTCTGATATACTGTACTTCTTTGTTTGTGATTGCATCCTATGAATAGTTTACAACGGTTTTTATTTGAACATGCGGCTATCCGTGGGGAAATGGTCCATTTGGATAGCGTCTACCAAACCATCACGCAACAACGTGCCTATCCTCTCAAAATCAAGCAACTACTAGGCGAAGCCATGATGTCGTGCGCGTTGTTAGTGGGTGGGATCAAATTTGAGGGTGAGGTGAGTGTGCAATTTCAAGGGGATAAGCGGTTCCCGTTGATGTTGATTCAATGCGATCATTTATTACAAATGCGTGGCTTTGCCAATTTTTCTGAGAATTTGTCAGATGAAGAGTATACCGAAGCCTTTATGCAAGGTAATTTGGTTATCAATTTGACCCCTCATCAACAAACGCAAACTTATCAAAGCGTCGTACCGTTGATTTCGACGGCTATGAGTGACAATCTTATGCACTATTTTGCCCAATCAGAACAATTGCCCAGCAAAGTATGGTTTGCGATCAATGAGCAAAGCGCGGCTGGAATCTTATTGCAGTTGATGCCCGGCCAAAGCAGTATGCAACGGGAACATTTTTGGGAGTATGCGGTGCAAATTGGGGCGACCATTACTGCAGAAGAATTATTAACTTTGGATAATGCAACATTGTTACATCGACTTTATCACGAAACAGAGTTGCGGTTGTATCCAGAGCGTCTTATTCAATTCAAATGTCGTTGTTCACATGAAAAAATGCAACAAGTCATTGGGTTGCTAGGTGAAAAGGAAGCGCAGGATTTGGTGCAAGAAAAAGGGCAAGTCGATATTCGTTGTGAATTTTGTAGTTTGAATTATACTTTTGATGCGATTGATGTGGCGTTGTTGTTTCGTAAATGAATCAATTGCTTAATACCCATTTTACCTGGACGCCCAATGCGGAGGTCAATCAAATGCAAAGGCAAGATTTACCGAAATTGTTTGCATATCTTGAGCGGGTGCCGGAATTTATTTTGTGTGGCGATTTTAATGCCCCACGCGGTAAAGAAATTTTTGATACCATTGCAACAAAGTACCGGGATAATATTCCATCCCATGTTACTACTACTATTGATAAACAATGGCACCGAGTGGGTGATTTAGGGATTGTAGTGGATGGGTTATTTACAACGTCTGGGTACCATGCTTCTAGCGTCGAAGTGAGAGATGGCTTAAGCGATCATTGCGGGATCATTGCGACTGTCTACAAAGTATAAAGGATCTCCACTAGGATTGGAGGCCCTTAAGCAGGCCCTAATGAGTATGCGTCTCATCCGAGTCAAGCCAGGCTGAATTTGGTTCAGCTTGTGAAAATTGATAAAAACTTCCGCGCATTGCTTGGAGGATTTTTTGTAAGTTGGGAAAATGGTGACTCAATTGCAAATACAATTCAGCTGTGGCGCGTTCTTGCAATTCGCTGACAGTCAAATAAGCCGCTTTTCCCATTTGGCTGTAATAATCAAGAGAGACATGGCGTCGTGTAGCCAAACCTGGAAAGAGCCCGCAGACCAATAGACTTTTGTCGCCCACTGCTTTTAATTGCTCAATTTGTAATTGAGTAGGTCCATGGAGGGCAGTCAAAAAATCTATTGCGACAGTGGATTCAAATAATTGGGGTGTTTGTGCAAAGCGTTGTAATAAAAATACCAAATAACTTTCAGTATCTTCAGTTAAATTTTGATGCGTAGCCACCTCTGCTTCGGTGACTAATGCATACCACTGACTGATGTCAGTAGGGTGCAAAATCAAGTTCTTCATCCCACGTCTCCTTGATTTTCTTCTTATTCTAAGTGTAGCAAAGATATCTTAAATATGTGGTGAACTGATCAAAATCACTGCTATAAGATAATTTCTATCTCGTACTCAGCTAAAATCATGTATAATCATTCGTTTATAATTTGAATCGGGCTTATTTAAGGTATCTATGATTGAACAAATTCGAAACGTAGCCATTATTGCGCACGTTGACCATGGTAAAACAACGTTAGTTGATAAATTATTGCAGCAAACTGGATCGTTGAATGAGCGCGGACCCAAAGTTGAGCGTTTGATGGATTCAAATGATTTAGAAAAAGAACGCGGTATTACGATTCTAGCCAAAAATACGTCTGTGCATTGGAATGGCTATCAAATTAATATCGTCGACACGCCTGGACACGCTGATTTCGGTGGTGAAGTGGAGCGAATTTTATCCATGGTGGACAGTGTATTATTGTTGGTAGATGCCGTAGATGGTCCTATGCCGCAGACACGATTTGTAACCCAAAAAGCGTTTGCGCGTGGATTAAAGCCCATCGTCGTGATCAATAAAATTGACCGTCCTGGCGCTCGACCCCATTGGGTCATGGATCAAGTGTTTGATCTGTTCGACAATTTGGGCGCGACTGACGAGCAATTAGATTTTCCAGTTGTCTATACATCTGCATTGAATGGTTATGCAAAACTAGATATCGATGATGAGAGCAGCAATATGGATCCTTTGTTGCAAACCATTATTGATCGGGTTGCGCCACCGGATGTGGATGCGGAAGGTCCTTTTCAAATGCAGGTTTCTTCTTTGGACTACTCTTCTTATGTGGGTACCATCGGCATTGGTCGTGTGACGCGTGGCCATGTGAAAGCAAAAGGTGCTGTAAAAATTATTGATAAAGATGGCAATGTGCGCGCCGGACGATTGTTGCAATTGTTAGGATTTAAAGGACTCGATCGCGTAGAAATTAATGAAGCACGGGCTGGCGATATTATTGCGGTTACGGGCATCGATAATTTAAATATTTCCGATACTTTGTGTGATCCCTCTTTGGTAGAAGCCTTGCCGCCATTGACCGTGGATGAACCGACTATTAGCATGACGTTCCAAGTGAATGATTCGCCTTTCGCGGGTCAGGAAGGGAAATTTGTGACCAGTCGCAAGATTCGTGAACGTTTGGAAACAGAATTGTTGCACAATGTGGCTTTACGCGTTGAAGATACCGCAGATCCCGATAAATTCAGGGTATCTGGTCGCGGAGAGTTGCATTTATCGATTTTGATTGAAACCATGCGCCGCGAAGACTATGAAATGGCTATTTGTAAACCTGAAGTTATCATCAAAATAGAAGATGGCGAACAATTAGAGCCGTACGAACGCCTGACTGTCGACGTTGAAGAAGCCAATCAAGGTGCTATCATGGAAAAATTGGGCGAACGTCGTGGGGAACTGCAAAATATGGTTCCAGATGGCAAAGGACGTGTCCGTTTAGATTATCAAATTCCTACACGGGGTTTGATTGGATTTCATACTGAGTTTTTATCTGCTACTTCCGGGACTGGGTTGATGTATCATGTGTATGATCATTATGGCCCGATGTTAAAAGGCCGGATTGGAAAACGGAATAATGGCGTTCTGATTGCCAACTGCCAAGGTACTGCTCGTGGATTTGCTTTGTTTAATTTGCAAGAGCGCGGTCGTTTGTTTATTGAGCCACAAACCTCTTGTTATGAAGGTATGGTGGTGGGTATCCATGCTCGGGATAGTGATTTGGTCGTGAATGTCACCAAAGAAAAACAATTAACTAATATGCGAGCATCGGGCACCGATGAAAATATTGTTTTAACCCCAGCGATCAAATTGTCTTTGGAACAGGCTCTAGAGTTCATTGATGATGATGAATTGGTAGAAGTGACACCGAAAACAATCCGTATACGGAAAAAAGAGTTAAACGAGACGGAGCGCAAGCGGACTTCACGTTCTCAAACCAATACCGATGGTTAGGTTATGAAGCAAAAAAAATTCCAACGCGTCATTTTATATGCGCGATTAGAACGAGAAAATAGGGATGTGCTGGAGACTTTGCAACAAGTCTCCGCACATTTGGCGCAAAAGCATATCGTAATGCTGGATCCCGATACTGCGCAGAATTGTGATTTACCCATCCCCGTATTGCCACGTGCAGAGCTCGATCCTGATCAGGATTTGATGATTGTAGTGGGTGGGGATGGGAGTTTGTTGTCTGCTGGGCAGATCGCGATTCAACATCATATTCCAGTGGTGGGTATCAATCGGGGGAATTTGGGCTTTTTAACCGATATTTCGCCGCATGATTTTGCGCTGGAATTGGATCAGGTTTTACAGGGCTCGTATCTTCAAGAGTCACGCTCAGTGCTGGCTATGTCTATTTATGAACAAAACACGGTTTGTTTTGCGGCGCAAGCCTTGAATGATGTGGTATTAAGCCGGGGTAATGAAACACGGCTGATTACGTTTGATGTATTTGTTAATGAACAATTTGTCAGTCATTACCGTTCAGATGGGTTGATTTTGGCAACCCCTACTGGTTCGACGGCCTACGCTCTATCGGCAGGCGGGCCCATTTTGCATCCTCAATTGAATGCCATGGTGATGGTGCCCATGTTTTCGCATAGCTTTTCGGCTCGTCCTTTGGTGATCGATGATCAATCCGAACTGCGGATTGAGATCAGTGCGCAGAATGAAGTGCCTTTACAGATTTCTTGTGATGGGCAATGCTCTTACTCCATTGCACCTGGTCAATCTGTGCGAGTTAAAAAAAGTGAGCGGTCATTACAGCTGTTGCATCCTAAAGACTATCGTTATTATGATACGCTAAGAATTAAATTGGGTTGGGGTTCTGAGGGATAACCATGCTTACCTCTCTGTGCATCAAAAACTTTACCATCGTTGCTGAATTGGAACTCGATTTTGCGGCGGGGATGTCGGCTTTCACCGGAGAAACTGGGGCTGGGAAATCGATTATGATCGATGCTTTGATGTTGGCATTGGGCGGTCGTGCAGATGCCAGTGTGATTCGGCCGGGTGGGGAGTCTTGCGATATCCAAGCCTGTTTTATTTGCTCTGTGGATTCAGACTCGGCACGTTGGTTATTGGCCCATGATTTGGCGGTGGACGACGATATTTTTCTGCGCCGAGTGATCACGCGCGAAGGCCGTTCCAAAGCGTATATCAATGGTGTGGCGTTCCCCTTACAAAAAGTGAAAGAATTGAGTGTAACTTTGGTGCATATTCATGGCCAACACGAACATCAAACTTTATTTTCAGCTACGACCCATCGTGATCAACTGGATCAATTTGCCCGGCATGGTGATTTGCGGAAACAATTATCTGAGTGCTATCGTTGCTGCCAACAACTTCAAACCCAGCAAGCAGCTTTAGCTGCGAATGTGCAACAAGACAATAGTCTCTTGATCGAAAATCTCAAAGAATGGCAAGCCATCCACCCTGTCGAAGGTGAAATCGAAGCGTTACATCAAGAGCATCAATTATTGCATCATGCGGAAGCGTACGCGACCCAAACCCAAGCGATATTACAAATGCTTCAGGCTGAAGATGAGTTTTGTATCCGCCAAAGTCTGCATCTCAGTTTACAAAATCTGGCGCGCTTGCCGCAGGACAACCGACAGGTACTGTCTGTCCAAAATTTACTAGAGCAAGCGCGTATTCTGTGTGACGAAGCGTATGATGAGCTGGATAATTTTGGACAAGCGATTTCGATGGATCCGCAGCGCTTACAAGCGGTAGAAACGCGGATGAGTGCCTTACATCATTTGGCGCGTAAATGGCAGATTCCGGTGCAGCAATTGCCGGCACAAGGGCAGGTTTGGGAAGAGGCATTGCAAAACCAACAACAAATGGAAGCTCGCAAAGCGCAATTGGCGGCAGATTATTTTGCCGCACAAGAAGCTTATCAAACGCTAGCCATGCAAATTCGGGCATCACGCGAGGATGCTGCACAGCGTTTGGCCATGAAAATTACTGAGAATATTCAGCAATTAGGCATGCCGCATGGCTTTATTGAGTTAGTCATCACACCACTTACTACGATGCAAGAACATGGTTTGGATAAAGTAGAGTATCGAGTTGCGACTAATCCTGGCATGCCCCCTGATTTATTAACCAAAATTGCATCGGGCGGAGAACTGTCGCGCATTAGTTTGGCGATTCAATTGATTGCCGTGCAACAGGGGAGCACGCCAACTTTGTTTTTTGATGAAGTGGATGTTGGCATCGGTGGCGGAACAGCGGCGATAGTTGGCCGGTTGTTGCGCCAATTAGGCTCTCGTTTACAAGTATTCTGTGTGACCCACCAGCCGCAAGTGGCTGCCAGTGCACATCAGCATTTTTTAGTGCAAAAGCATGCTGACCAAGCACAGACCTTTTCACGCATCACGCATTTACAAACGCCTGCGGAAAAAATAGAAGAATTGGCTAGAATGTTGGGAGGGTTAACCATTACGTCTCAAACTCGGTTACATGCTCAAGAATTACTGGAGTCTTTGACGGCGTAAATAGGCATGCATGAGCCTTACTCAGCTATGTCACTGTTTCAACTTCTTTTTAACCGTACCTTTGTTCGAATGCCGTGTTTCGGGGTCCTGTCATATTGGTTACTATTTTCCGTGCTCGCAAGCTCCGCGCGCAAAATAGCAACCAACATGCCACCCCTCAATTGAGATCGATCTGGATTGAGGGGTGGCGCTACGGAGGGCTCCTAGCGCGCGCAGCTTGCGAGCACGCTGGGATACCGGGGCGACAGGACCCCGAAACACTGACATCAAACAAAGGTACGGTTAAAAAGAAGTTGAAACAGTGACATATTAAGTGTTTAAGGCCGGTACTATCTTCGCATCGACCCAGGCGCTACCTCTTCCGCAAACGTTGACAAGCAAGCAGTAGTCGCTGCGATGAGTAAAGCCAAGCCTAACATAATCACGGCACCACCAATCATATTACACCGCAGAGCGGAATATGTTTTTTGTGTGTAATTTGATTATTATATTTTCACCCCAAGCTTTATTCCAAATCCTCCCGTTTTGACTCGAAAATAAGACAAAAATCTGATATGATACAACAATATATTTTGCGAAATTTCAAGCGAATACCCTTATGAGTGTTGACATGACTATGACCTATGATTCTACCAATATTAAAGTATTAAAAGGGTTGGATGCAGTACGTAAACGCCCTGGCATGTATATCGGCGATACGGATGATGGCACTGGTTTGCATCACATGGTGTTTGAGGTTGTAGATAATGCGATTGATGAAACATTGGCGGGATATTGTACTGAAATTCTAGTCACCATCCATGCCGATGAGTCTATTACGGTGGTGGATAATGGCCGTGGTATTCCTGTGGATATTCATAAAGAAGAAGGTCGTTCAGCCGCTGAAGTCATTATGACTATTTTGCATGCGGGCGGTAAATTCGATGACAACTCTTATAAAGTGTCCGGTGGATTACACGGTGTTGGGGTGTCAGTGGTCAATGCGCTATCGGAGTCGTTGCATTTGGTGATTCGACGTGAAGGAAAAATCCACGAGCAACATTACGCGCATGGGGAGCCTCTGGCGCCTTTGGCTGTGACCGGAACCAGTACGACGACCGGGTCGCAAATTTGGTTCAAACCGAGCCCGAATACGTTTACACAGATTGAATTTTCTTATGATATTTTAGCACGCCGATTGCGTGAACTCGCTTTTTTAAATTCGGGTGTGAATATTCATTTGAAAGATGAACGCTCCGAAAAATCAGAGATTTTTTGTTATGCAGGTGGGATCCAAGCGTTTGTGGAGTATTTGAATCGTAATAAAACGGTAGTTTTTCCCACTGTTTTTTCGATGCAAACTGAAAAAGACAATATTGGAATAGAATTAGCCATGCAGTGGAATGATACGTATCAGGAAAATCTATTATGTTTTACCAATAATATTCCGCAACGCGATGGCGGTACGCATTTGGCGGGTTTCCGCTCTGCGCTTACTCGTACGCTTAATCATTATATTGAACAAGAAGGTTTTGCTAAAAAGGCCAAAGTAGCGACGACGGGTGATGATGCGCGTGAAGGGTTGACTGCTGTGCTGTCAGTCAAAGTGCAAGATCCTAAATTTTCTTCGCAAACCAAAGATAAATTAGTTTCTTCTGAAGTCAAAGCGGCGGTTGAATCGGCGGTTGCAGATAAATTCAACGATTTTTTATTAGAAAACCCAGCAGTTGCGAAACTCATTGTTGGTAAAATGATTGATGCGGCGCGTGCGCGTGAAGCGGCGCGGCGGGCTCGCGATTTGACTCGACGTAAAGGCGCATTAGATATCGCGGGTTTACCGGGTAAATTAGCGGACTGCCAAGAAAAAGATCCGGCTTTGTCAGAATTGTATATCGTGGAAGGAGATTCTGCGGGTGGTTCAGCGAAACAAGGTCGTGACCGTAAATTCCAGGCGATATTACCTTTAAAAGGTAAAATTTTAAATGTGGAAAAAGCGCGCTTTGACAAAATGCTGTCTTCACAAGAAGTCGCTACGTTGATTACCGCTTTGGGTTGTGGCATTGGTCCGGATGAATATGATCCAGATAAGACTCGGTATCACCGCATTATTATCATGACCGACGCCGACGTCGACGGTGCGCATATTCGTACATTGCTATTAACGTTTTTTTATCGTCAGATGCCAGAATTGATTACTCGCGGTTATATTTATATTGCGCAACCGCCATTGTATAAAATCAAACAAGGCAAGCAAGAGCAATATGTCAAAGACGATGATGCTTTGTTTGAATTTCTAACCATGAGTGCGTTAGATGGTGCATCCTTTTACCCTTCACAAGCTGCGCCACCTATTTCTTCTTTGGCTTTAAGTCAAAAAGTGGCGCAATTTAGACGTTTGGAACAATTGATGCAGCGCTATGCGCGACGTTATCACCATGATTTGTTAAAACAGATCATCCATTTGCCTTTATTAGAAAGTCAGCATTTCCAGGATGAGGCCTATATGCAAATCTGGGTCACGCAATTACAAACGTATCTCAATCAATTGGATCTCAAAACGCAAGAATTTGGAGTCAATTTGATTTTGAATCCCGAAACTGCTATGTATTTGCCCCGTGTTGTGCTTCGTCAGCATGGTACGGATCACCCTATTGTCTTGAACAAAGAATTTTTACTTTCTAAAGATTATCAAGAAATGTATGCCATTAATGCCGATTTGGTCGGACTGATTGAAGATGGCGCGTGGATGCAACGCGGTGAGAAAAAGCATTTGGTGACTACGTTTGAGCAAGGTTTGCTCTGGCTGATGTCAGAAGCCAAACGCGGACAATCGTTTCAACGTTATAAAGGTTTGGGGGAAATGAATCCTGAGCAATTATGGGAAACGACGATGGATCCTAATGTGCGGCGCATGCTCCAAGTGACTATTGAGGACGCTATATCGGCCGACGAAATATTCACAACGCTGATGGGTGATCAAGTTGAGCCGCGACGTGAATTTATTGAAAATAATGCATTAGAGGCTGATATTGATCTTTAGCCTGCTGCGG
>CAIRCS010000143.1 GCA_903877115.1 uncultured Legionella sp. | reverse complement strand
CATTGCGCTGGGCCTGGAGGCCGGCCACGCGGAGGCGATCATTGCCGAGGCCGAGGGCAAGGCGGCTGTTGAAGCCACAGGTGTGGAGATGGGGGCCGACCACGCTCCCCACAGGCTAGTTGCCAACGCTGCCGCCGTCAATGCCCGCAGAGAAGGAGGCGCGCAAGGCTGCAGCTGCTGCCGCCAGGGAGGCGTCCGAAGCTGCCCGCGTTGCAGCTATGGGCCCTGACGGTACGCGCCGGTCGCTGCTGCTGCCGCCTCTGTTCCCGCTGCACCCCACCGCCCCACACAAAAACACACACACACACACATACGCACCATATACTTTTGAAGAACCCATGGTTAAGACCATATGGGAATAATCTCACTTTTAGACTTAGCGATTCATAGATTTTTAACTCACTTTTGTTCTTTGCAGAGAGGACAAAGAACAAAAAATAAAATGGAAGGGGGTCCGTTCAGTGACCTCACTGGTATTTTTTATATGGGTTTTCCATACTTTGCCGAATCAAGTAGTAGTATCATCTTATTGATTCTTTGTTGCGTTATTATTGTTTCTTTGACGATTTGTGCTAATGTAACTAACGGTATGTATAAAATCGAACATTTTCCAGATTACACATTTTGTCAAGTCAGTTTCGATAGAATCTAGATTAATCAATATAGATTTCATTAATTATTTTTACAAAGTAGCAATGGCAAAGATCAAATCCATGCAATTCTTTGTGATAAAATATGAGTATGAGGTATCAGTCAAAGATGAATACAATGGATCCAAACGGCATTTGGTTATGAATGAAATGTCTTATGGCCCTCGCATTTTAAACGACAAGAAATATTATGTGAGTATCGATCCTGCTAATGAAGATAATAAGTGTGAGGGTATTGATTCTGTTAGGGAGGATTGTTTCGATTGCTTTTCTAAAATTTGTTTTGATCTTGCGACGTTTCCTAACTGTATGCCTTTGGTATCAGTTGACGGAAGGAGATTTAGATCAAGTATTGATTTGGACTGCTACATAGACCAATGCACAATTTGGGATTGGGTAGAGGAGCGAAAGATTAGTATGCCAACTGATATTCTTGATTCATACTATGCGGAAGGGCATTACTATGATAACTGTTGGAAATGGTCGATATCAGTTTGTATTGAAAAATCCGGAGAGCATTCGAGATTTCATGCTCGTAATATTTTACTTTGTTTAAATAATAAAGGACTCTCTCAGATTCTACAAATGTGTATCCTTTGTTATGTAGGGATTATGAATAACGACTTTATTAATCCTATTGAAGGAGCAATAGAACCTTATTAGTAATTGATCTGTTTAACTTAAAAGTTGTGGGTCTCATGCGATATTGTTTAATTAAACTTGCAAATTTGATTTGAAAATTACAAAGCTTTTAAGTTAGTTGATCTGTTTAGTTTTTAACTTATTGAAAGAAAAACAACAATGCTAATCATAATAGCATTGTTCATGATTAAAGCAACTTATGTCTATTTTATTGCGCGCAAAAACTTTTGTGTAGAAACTACTAGAACTTGGCATCAACACAAATTAGAACCTTTAGATGCGAAAAAATATGGTTGTTTGGTGCGTGGGTGAATTCGCAAATCAAAGTTAAAAATTCATGCAATTGATCACGTATCTTAAATTATTGAAGTTAATAAATGGCTAATTTTGTATCATGTTCCAGATAGTGAATCCTTCTCTGCTGAGAGGATCAGCTCCTGAAGTACCAATCGATTTTACTGTTGAAACGCTTGTTCTCGAAAGGAATGTAAACGAGAATTATGTTGTTAGTGATACTGAAGCGCTCAATAACTTTTTTACCCAGTTTTTGGCCAACACACTGAGAGGTACTTTTTCGCTTGTGCTGATCATGTTTTTTATGTTGCGTTTGAACGTGGTT
>CAIRCS010000142.1 GCA_903877115.1 uncultured Legionella sp. | reverse complement strand
TCTAAATCCACCAATCTTGCGTGGAAGACCACGTTGCCCCTTTAATGCGTCATTTAATAAAAAAGAGGTAACTATGCTCGACAAACATAATATAATTTTGATTGGTCCCGAAGGAGCAGGGAAAACTCAAATATTTAATCGATTGACTGGTTCTAAGAAGAAATTTGAGACAGCGCATAAAGTGCGCCTGGGTTTTATTCCTGCGCAAATGAGATATCCAGAAAAAAATCTTCAGATCGAATATTCAGATTGTGGTCGAGATATTGAGTCTGAGCAAATTAACACTGCATTACTGAAGGCTAGTAAAATTTGTTTGGTTTTTGATGTGACAGACTCAAATTGGAAAAAAAATTTAGATGATTACCTGCTTTCCAAGCGCATTAACCTACCTTCGGGCGTGCAACTTTTATTATTGTGCAATAAGATTGATCTGTTATCTATGGATCAGCTAATAGCTGTTCGCTCAGCTGCAGAGAGCTATGCGACAACATTTGTGGAATATTCTGCAAAAGAGAATACCCATTTAGGCGTATTGATTGATAGCCTTACAACCGGTTTACCTGTTACGTTGTCTAGCTCGGCAATTCCTACAAGAAGAGCTTCTTTTTCGCAAATTCCTACAAGAAGAGCTTCTTCTTCGCAAAAAAGCGGTATTTCGAGCTCGTCTAATCGCCAGCAGTTACTTGATAGAGTTTTAGCGGGAAATGCTTCTCTTAATGATCTGGGTGAATCATCAGATGAAGAAGATACGCCAAATAAAAGAGCAGAGGGAGGCGGGCCCCAATATCAGCAAACACCCCCACGCAAGAATTCAACCACAAACACCTACTCACCATTTCGGAACCATCGCTCGGCATCAACACCTGAAGATACCAACTTTTCATTTGCACTACGTTTAGCTGGTATGGCGCTGATTGTGACTGCCATTACGAGCCTCATCTATTTGGCGATTGTTACGGCAGGGTTTGTCAGCTCGGTTGTTTTGACGGGCGCTGTAAATCAAGTGGTGGTAACCGTCGGGGGCTTGTTGGGCATGAGCGCACCTGTTGCGGCATTGACTCAGTTTTTTGCGACCTATGGAATCAGTGCTGTTGCTGGCTCAGAACTATTGGCTGCAGGCGCTAGTTTGCTGACATTGGGCGTGGGATATGGTTTGCGTCGCTTGGGCCAAAAACCTGCGGCTGCCAATGATGAGGATGTAGAAGCGGTAGTGGCCTCGCGCTCTATGCTGTCAACCGCGCTACGTTATGTTGGTATGGCACTGATGGTGGCTGCTCTGGTGAATGCAATCTATTTGCTTCTGATCGCAATGAATGTGTTTTCAGCAGTAGCATTAACAGCAGGGATGAATCACCTGTTGGTTACAGTAGGCGGACTATTAGGCTTCGCTGCCCCAGTGACAGCATTTGGCAATGCCTGTGCGGCAATCGGCCTCAGCACCACTGCTGCAACCGGTGCACTGAGTGCGACCGGCAGTTTGTTGATGGCGGGCATCGGTTACAGTATGTTCCGCCGTAATGCGCCTGTGCTATCTGTGTCATCTCCTGATGAGTCAATGAGTCCTCTCTCTTCATCTAAGTGAAATGATGGTCTGAGTACGCCACCACTTATAGAAAGAAAGTATAAATAGTAGGTTGGGCCTCGGCCCAACAAGCCTCTGCTGTTGGGGGCTTTTAAGCATAGACGTAGACTAGGCCCCCACCGACAAGTCGCGCCTTGAAAATGCTTTTTAGCCGCCTCAACAGGGCCTTTTGAATTTTATTGAATATAGCCGATTTCGACCTGCTTGTACCCCGACTATTCTGCATTATTTAAAAACTTTATATCTATAATCCTTTAGGTGTGTAGTGTTGGATCAAGGCCAATCCTACAATCCCATTACAGGCGTTTGTTCGGCGCTTTGCTCGGTCCTTAGTCCCTGCATGTGGCTGCGATATTCTGTAGTGGCTTTGAGGTTTGGATTGCGCCAGTGGGTTTGCTCTACTTCTGCATCAAATGCCAGAACAGAAGGGGAAGAAAAGGGGTCCCCATTTATCTCCGCGTCTGCAAACTCATGTTTAATCCGGGTTAATTCAATTTTTTTTGCTGATTTGTCGAAGATCTTCCATGAGTGGTCTGATTCTTGAATGGCTTGCGTCATCGCCTCTATTATTTTTTCTTTTTGATAGAGACGCTGCGCATTGAGAAACACATGCATCGTGATTGCGTCATTTTGGGTGGAGATTACGCCACCTTCATCATATTCTTTTAATCCCGTTTGAATATATTGCTTGGTTGCGATATCCAGTTCGCTGGCATGTTTCTCCATGTACTGTTCAAGGAAATCAAACTCTTGTGCATTCCTTAAAAAATTAGGCGGGAGTACATCCCAAGTGAAACTACCCTCGGATGCGTTTGTTTGGACTGTGGCATGCAAATCATTGGGTGCATTGGCCAACTGGATACTATGATCAAGTGCAAATAAGGCGCTATTAGTGGCATCTGATTGTAGATTGCTATTTGCGTATTGGTCATTGTCTAAACCACTGGCTCTTAAAACGGTGAATCCCTGGGTTTCTAGCTCGGAGGTGATCCCTTTTGATTTCTCATCATTTGCGGCGTCTAGCACAATACACGATTTGCGATCGTCTTGTTGTAATATATCCAACGCAAAATAATGCCCCTCTTTTTCCACAAGCAATTGAACACGTTCCTCTCTTTGATGTGTAGCAAGAAAGTGTGTTAGGTCGTCGGCGTGAATAATATGGATAGTCGGTCGTTTATGTTGTGCGTTTTCATGATCCACCGCGAGTTGTAATAGGGATTTCCGTTCTGCTTCGGAATATCCAGAAAATGTGGCGGGATGCTCTGTTTGTGTTTGCATAATGATTCAATGAAATGGGTTTCTATTCTATAAGTGTAGTCCATTTATCGTCATAGCGTAAAAATATATATGGTGCCAGATGTAGGATAAGTCTCGAGAGAAAAAACTTTAGGGACGTTGCCTACCTTATTGATAGTTAAAGTGGGATTGTGGTTTCTTGATGCGTACACAATATTGGTGTACAATATTTGTTAAATAACAATAACGAGATGGTTTTGGAAATTTATAACGTTGTACTACGAAAAAAAGCAGGTGCAGATTTAAAAAACTTCCAAAGCATATTATTGCAAAATTAACCGCATGGATTGATGCGGTAGGTCATGATGGTTTAAAAGAAGTAAGAAAAACACCTGGTTATCATGATGAGCCCTTACATGGCGTTCGCAAAGGGCAGCGGTCGATTAGACTCTCTAAATCATATCGTGCCATTTATGTTATTGGTACATCTGGGCAAATGGAGATTGTTGAAATAATTGAGGTAAACAAACATGATTACTAAAAACACAGAAGAGAGTATCCACTATCTTGAGAATATGATGAGTGAAAAACTAACCTTAGGTTCGTTCATTTTGGCTATTCGTCAAGGGGAAGAGTTGAGTCAGGTTGAGTTTGCAAAGGTTCTTGGTGTATCAAGACAAATTTTGTGTGATATAGAACATGGAAGAAGGATCATTAGTCCCAAAAAAGCAGCAGAGTATGCAGCGTTACTAGGCTATTCAAAAAAACAATTTATACGCTTATGTTTACAGGATCTGCTTAATCGTGAGGGTTTTTCGCTCACTGTTGATATACAAGATTCAGCCGCATGATCTTAGATTAGACTTCTTTCGAAACCGAGTATTTTGTTCTAATGCTAGGCATGCATGTTTCGAGGAGCGGAGTTTACACATGTAAATGAGCACCGCAGAAACGTACATAACGACGCAGTAGAACAAAAGACGAAGGTTTCGAAAGAAGTCTATTACATTTAGGGTATCTAAAATGACGTAGTTAACGGAAGAATGAGCGTTTTAAAAGTCTATTTGCTATAAACTAATTTGCGATGTGCGTCCAATTGAGGCGGCATGATAATTAGAGCACTGCCTGTGATATGGAGCGTCGCCGTTGGCATGCTGAGTCGGTTGCATAGGCTGATGGGTATATGTATGCAAGGATATGCTAAACCAGTTGAGTCTCCATAACCGGGTTCTTGCACTACAAATCCGCAATAATCCCCGATTTCACCTTGTAGTGTCACTTCTTCATTATTAGCCCAGCGTAAGGTTTGTTGAGCGCTGTGCATGAGGATAGTGCGTTGTTTGCGATATTCACTTTGCAGTGCTAATTTATTGGCTTCATGATGATCGTCTCTGCCGCCAGTGGCACACAGGATGCTAATGTCTTGGGCCTGGTGTTGATCACAATAGTGGATCCCTTTGGCGAGATCGGTGAGCATTTGATTTTTTGCAGGGACGATGATAACGCCGTGATGGCCGATATAGGATGGTGCGTTGTCGGGCAGGGTTTGGTAGGTTTGTCGGATCCCCCAATGAGCCTGGGTTTGTGGCTGAATGGAGTCAAAATCGCCCAAAATGACATGGGGATTAATACCGAGAGCTAGAAGCTTATCTGCAGCGCCGTCCAAAGCGATTATTTGTCGACCTTGAATGGCTTCTAGAATGATGTCGTGAGCCAAAAATGGCCCATTGGCAATGATGACAAATTGAGTCATTTTGGGTTGGCTTCACACGTACGTCATCCTGAACGCAGTGAAGGATCTCCTGAAGTTAGCGCGGTGCTTAATCCGGAGATCTTTCGCGCAAAAAACGCGCCCAGGATGATGTACAATTGGTTAGTTATGACTCTCAATAAAAGCAATCAGTTGTGATTTGGATAATAATCCCATTTTCATGGCTACAACTTGACCATTTTTAAATAAAATCAATGTTGGAATACTCATGACACCATATTTGCCTGGTGTTCCTGGGTTTTCATCGATATTGATTTTGGCAAAGCCAATTGACTCATGATGACTTTTGGCGACCTCTTCAAAAATGGGTGTCAATGCGCGACATGGACCGCACCATTCTGCCCAGAAGTCCACCAAAACGGGTGTGTTTGTGGAAAGAACATCTTGTTCAAAACTACTGTCAGTGACTTGTTTAATATGCTCGCTCATAAAAGTGACTCCTTGATGACCGGTATTCAGTTGATAAAGATGCTATCATACCTACGTTTTTTTCGTAAGTCATGTATACCAATCAAAGATAGGAGAGCGCTATGCAAGAAAAGACATTACCGGGTCAACACAGTCTTAGCAAAACCTTACGCGCCATTCATAAGAAAGACAAACGCTTGCACCACAAGGGAATAATGTCGAGCTGCCGTCGCAACAATTGATGGCTTTTGTCAAAGGTGATGCGCCCTATGATTTTGATACCGTGAAAAATTATATTTGTAACCTGTTGCCCGGCATTGCGACTTAATTTGTGCCGAAATGAACAAGAGTTATTCCAGTGCGTTAATGAAAGACCGCCTATTCGCGCAAACATGCGCCATGATATTTTTGTTCGCATCGCAGAAAAGGATGCTTCAGGTACTTTGTTATCGGGTCTGCATCATTTGAAAGATGCAGTGCAGGCTGATTCAGATCAAAGAATAGACTCTGAACAACCACCGGTGCAGATTCGGCCTCTTATGTGATGAGAACAAGTATGCTATGTTATTTCTGGTCTGTTCATAATTCAAAAGTATGAAAAATAAAGATCACATTTAACGCAAAAAAAGTATACCTTTCACAGTAGGAGCAGAACATGCTAAAACGAGATATTTCAACCACTAATATTTTGGTTGCTTCTGCTGGTGGAATGATTGGGTCTGGGTGGTTGTTTAGTCCCTTTATCAGTGCGCAAATGGCTGGGAGCAATTCATTAGTAAGCTGGGTCTTGGCTGCGGTTTTTATGCTCTTTATTGCATTGCCTTTATGTGAATTGGGCGCAATGTTCCCGGTGTCAGGTGGGATGTCGAATTATCCAACCTTTACTCATGGCCGTGAAGTGGGGTTTTTGTTTGCTTGGACGTCATGGTTGTCCTATGTGGTGATGACCCCTATCGAAATTCAAGCTATTTTGCAGTATGGGAGCCATTTTTTTCCGATTCTCATTGATAGCAATACAGCAAGTTTGACGCTGTCTAAATATGGGTATGTAGCCGCGATTGGGATCATGCTATTTGTGGTGGTGCTGAATTCCTATGGTATCAAGCTTTTGGCCGAATGTAATAAATATGCCAGTTTACTGAAATTTATTTTGCCAAGCATTGCCATTGTTGCGCTACTCAATCACGCACCTTCATTGGCGAATATTCATATCAGTTTGGGGGATAAAGAAAGTTGGGTGCAAATCTTCACTGCGCTGTCGGCTGGCGGTGTGGCTTTTGCATTCACCGGGTTTCAAAATGGTTTGATGTTAGCCGGAGAGGTCAAAAATCCGCAACGTAATATTCCTATTGCAATTTTAGGTGCGGTCTTGATTGGATTTCTGCTGTATTTCATGCTGGAATTTAGTTTTGTCGCGGCGATGCCGCAGAAATATTTGGCTCAAGGTTGGCATAATTTGACCTATCCAGGAGACAGCGGGCCATTGGTTGGATTAACGCTATTGCTGGGTTTGGGCCTGGTTGCAACTTTAATAATGTTTGATGCTGCATTCTCTCCTTTTGGGACAACGTTTGTGTATACAGCAGCTACATCGCGTATTTTGTATGGCATGGCGTTGAATAATCATTTGCCAAAGGTATTTTTGAAAGAGAATCGCCATGGTATTCCTCATGTGACTTTGTATGTGAATCTGTTGGTCGGCATATTAGCCTTTTTACCTTTTCCGGGGTGGCAAAAATTAGTGGCTTTCTTATCGTCGGCTAGTATTCTCTCTTATGGGATTGGTCCTATTTGTTTATTGGCTATGCGTAAACTGCAGCCAGATACTCATCGGCCGTTTAAACTGCGCAATAGCCTGGTTTTATCACATATCGCGTTTTATGTGTGTAACCTCATGTTATATTGGTGTGGATTTTCTATTATTTGGAAACTAGATGTGGCATTAGTGCTGGGTTTGGTTACTTATCTTGCCTATCATCGAAAAAATGTATTCACCTGTGACGCGTCATTAGTTTGGTTCTGGTTGTATATGGGGTCTTTGACGGTCATTTCTTATTTGGGATCATTCGGAGGTAATGGATGGTTGTCATTCCCGATGGATACGCTCTGTATCTTACCTTTAAGCATTCTGATGTTACATTTGTCGCAGAGATTGATTCGTGGTGACCGTCAGGGAGAGCCGTTAGGTAATTTGGGAGAGCTCTCAATGACCGAATGAAGACTTAAAAATGCTGGTCAAAATCATGTTTTACCAGTAGAATTTTGGTTTTTGTAAACTATTCCGGGTTTTATGTTCATTGATTATTTTAAAACGATACCGCAATTCCTTCTCCCAAAACGCGCCCTTAATCGATTTGCCGGATGGATGGCAAATATGCGCGTCATAAAAGTTAAGAATCATCTTATTCGGTATTTTGTGGGTAAATACCCAGTCAATATGGCCGAGGCCATGGAGCCTAATCCTTTCAATTACGCTTCATTTAATGAGTTTTTTATTCGAAGACTGAGACCTGAAGCGCGACCCATTGCCACGGCAGATGTGATATCTCCTGTGGACGGCAGTATCAGTGAAATTGGTTATTTGTCTGATGGACAGATCTTGCAAGCCAAAGGGCATACCTATTCTGTGGCCGCATTATTGGGTGGAGACGAATCCTATGCCACCGCTTTTAGGGCCGGTTGCTTCGCGACATTATATTTGTCCCCAAAAGATTATCATCGTGTACATATGCCTATGGAAGGCCAATTGCTGGAGATGATTTATATTCCCGGGTCGTTATATTCGGTACAACCCAGGACTGCTCGGGTTATTCCAAATTTATTTGCTAAAAACGAACGCGTGGTTGCTATTTTTTCCACTCAATTCGGTTTGATGGCGATGGTATTAGTGGGTGCGGCTATTGTAGGAAGTATGGGAACGGTATGGCACGGTGATTTTGTGCGGGGCTCGAAAATCCAACGGTTCACCTATCCTGCGGATAGCATTGTGCTAGCAAAAGCGATGGAAATGGGTTATTTCAAGCTTGGTTCAACGGTTATTGTGTTGTTCGCCAATCGCGAGCAGCTCCAATGGTTTGAGCATATGCATGCGGGAGATGCTGTCCAGTTAGGCCAGGCATTGGCGCATGGTACACTGGCTACAAAGACCGATCATAAGTAGAAAGCACCTTATAGCCGCCTTGTGTTCGAAAAGCGCTATAGACTCCGATCAATAAAATAAACTCAAAAGCTGCAAACCAGGATAAGCCTAAAAAGGCGTTTTGACGCGTTTCTACGTCGGTCAATGTAGACACCTCTGGGACAAGATGGATCAGGGCGAAATAAGCACTTACATTCATGAGTCCCATGCCTAGCCCGCCCGACAAAGGGTATCGATCGGCGACGATAGCAATATAAGTTGGCCAATAGCAAGAGATGCTCATCATGAGAACTGTTATTGCACACAAAGCAATCGAAGTATGTGTCGTTATCCCGAGTAAAAATAGGCTCAATGCGCTCATGATGGCAGCAAGTCCGAGTAATCCTGGGGGCGATATTTTTTGTGCAATAGAACCCGCAAACAAACGAAAAATAATTTGGATACTGTTAAAAAACATTAAAAAGTAGAGTGGGCGGATTTTTAAATCTATTTCTATCCAGTTTTTTATCCAGATTACGGGGCTGTACTGAATGACACAAGAACATAGCATGCAAAATATCAATAAAACGTAGCCAGGGCGTGCCATAGATTTGAGTCGGGCACTGATTGGGATGCGATGCGTATGTATTTGTATGGGTAATGGCAAAAATACTGCGACGACCATATAAATACAAGATAAAAATAGCATCGCATAAATACTCCAGAACCAATCAAGGTGATATTTCCATAATTGGGCTTCAAATAGGCAAGCAATGATGAGGAACAGTGGCCAATTCGTATGCAAGAAGTTCATGATTTTAGTTTTGCTTTGATTCGGATTGTGAAATATCAGAGCAATTAATGGATGGATGACTGCAAAAATCCCTCCGTTTGCAATACCCATTAACAGCATGCCAGCTTTGAGCTGATGGATGATGGGGGTGTTGACTATAAGGGGAGATAGCGAAAGTAGTTTTACCAAACCTAGAATTTGAATGGCCCAAAGCGCAATAAAGCAGGTTCTATAGTTGATGAGATTGACTAAAAAACTAAAAATAATACCGCCGGCCATCATGCCCATAAAGATTATTTTATAATAAGGCGTCATTTGCACGGTATTTAGGTGATACATGATCATGAGCTTGGGGCGGAGAAATTCCAGCATTATAAAATTGAAGGTATAGGAGCTGTATGCTAGATAACACAATAAAAAATACCAAGCACGATGTGGCATTTTATCTGAAGGATTCACAGCGCGATCCTTATGCGTTGGAATATATAAAATTGAGTGTATCACCAATTAAAAAACAGATAAAATGAAACTATGAACATTTGGATTGATGGGGACGCTTGCCCAAAAGCAATCAAGCAAATATTATTTCGTGCTGCTAGCAAACGGTGTGTGCCGTTATATATAGTTGCCAATCATCTAGTGACTATTCCCCCTTCGCCTTTTATTAAGCGGGTTTTAGTCGAGTCCGCATTTGACGCGGCGGATAATTACATTGTGGCCCATGCGGTGCAACAAGACTTGGTCATAACCGCCGATATTATTTTGGCGGACCTGCTTATCGCCCAGCAAGTCATTGTACTGAACCCAAGAGGGACACTCTATTCGGTAAACAATATTAAGCAAGTGTTGGCTATGCGGAATAGGAATGAGTCTTTGCGGGGTGGTGGCTTGCTGCAGGGCGGGCTTAGTCCGTTGAGTGCTAAAGAAATTCAGGGTTTTTCCAATTATTTAGATAAAATCATTACGCAATACTCAACTTTTTAGACCGATATGAAGCCAAAACTTGAATTGGATTAAAATAAACCACTAATTTAATGGTACCGAGAAGAGGACTCGAACCTCCACGTAATCTATTGATTTTATTGGTTTAGAATAATAAGGACTCGAAACTTACCCAAAATCTTACCCAACGTTGTGTATGATAGCGGATTTGAATCATTGAGAAAAGATAAGAATGATTGCGTATGGATTTCTTCTTTGGTCAAGTCACTTATTTAAATCAATATGTGGTAAAGCAGCAATAACATCAAAGATGTTTACCCCTAATAGGGTACTGATTCAAATTAGAAGTCAGCATGGGGCAATTCTCTAATCTCTCATCCTTCGGTAGTCCCACGATGACTTTTAGCGGACTGATTTGGTTTTATGTTCACGAAATGTCGAAGCTCCGCTTTATAGATACTGGAAACATTTTCTGCCTTTCCCCGATAGATGGTATGACCAGCATTACCGTGCTGCCAACGCAATTGAATCAGTTGATCCAATGCGCTATATATCACAATGCTTAAATTTTCTACTTCTGAAGAAGATTGCATCTGGCTGAAAATAGGTTTTAGATGATTGTCACCAAATATACTCCAACGGACAGATCCATTAGGTGCATTTAGCCAAGGGAAAAGGATGCTTGATTTTTCTCCTATCATATAGATATACAATTCAGTTTTAGCCGGTATTGTTTTAAAAACAAAATAGTGCAGTCCTTTTGTCAATTGGATATTTTCTGCCGCAATAAAATGCTCGCCGTCGACTGACGTATCAGCAACTTGCATATGGTTTGTGTCATCCGTTCTACTTTCCACCTCAAAGATCCCCTCAAATTAATTCTAAAAAAACCTGCTTAACTACTTGATAAAAATAAAAAAAGGATCATGATTCCTTGTTTTTAATGAGGAAGGGTCACTCAATGAAAGTCGATTCAG
>CAIRCS010000141.1 GCA_903877115.1 uncultured Legionella sp. | reverse complement strand
CATGTATATCCATGGCCTCGCCTTCCTCATCGCCCTGCTAATGCCACGCGGTTATATCATGTGTCGCCACCTGACGGATAAAACTACTGCTGAACTCGGAGAGTCCATCGATATGTGTAACGCAGAAGCCGACTCGCTTAACCCTTAACCTCCCAAAACCCCGTAAACATGCAAATTTGCATGTTTTTATATAGAAGATTTATCATTTTTATCAAAAATCATTCCATTAACTTACATACAAGGTTTAAGTAACAGCAGATTCAGATTCCTCATGAAATTCTGCGTCGAAAGCATATGTTCAAGGAATTAACCTTACAGGTGGGAATTATTTATAATTTTTTGAAGAGAAGCTCTTTGGATGCTATTTATCTATGATTTGCGCGCAAAACACACGCTCTTCGTCACGATTCTTTGAACAAAACTTCAGCATTCGGATCGACAATTTGTCAATATTGATTATTTCTTTTGCTGGTTGCTGATCGTTATTGCTTTCTGATGGATACCTCTTGACCTTTTCCGAAGGTTTGATCGCAAGAGGTAACTTTCTCATTTAGAACCACTACTCTATATAATGTGATAAATTTTGTGGGTATTGTCTTACAAATTTCTCGTAGTACTGACTACTGACGACTAATTAATACCTTCTGATAATTTTCTCTGTTTCTTTAGATGTTACAGGTGATGTTTACCGCGATTCTAACCAAATAACATGAAGGAATGAATTACATGTACTTTTCAACTCAAGATATTCAGGTGAAGTACATTTGACATAATACGGGAATTGAGTGAAATACAATTTTTGAATACATTTTGAACCTTAAATTTACGTTTAAATCACTTATAGATGATATAGAATGAGTCTTGAATGCAATGTACCGATATGGTACTCTTCCAGGTGGCGGAATATTACCTCGACGACAGGTCGTCGCCTATGGCCAATTGTTGACCTCATCCACGGCTAATATGACCTCTGCAAGCTTCCGCGACATTTCCCAAGCCTGCTTTAGTCATCTGCAAGGTATGATTTTTCTGACATCATCTTGCTTAACTTACTTTGGTGTCATCTTGCAGAATTCCTGAGGTGCATGGTAAGTAAAGCACTTTGATTACCAATTAGTGACCAAAAAAATAGATTTTGTGAGTTTATTAGCCATGATATGATATAGAACTTTTATCACATCATCATACTTACAATTTACGATGCTTCGAATAGCTTTCTTGAATTTCTATACGTCGTCGGAGGTGTGTACATCGAGTTCTCTAAGAAGGACCAAAATGAGCCACCTAAGCAGCCCTGGCATGACGCCCTGAGGGCATCTTGACCAAAGATAGCTATCGTACATATGCTCAGGGTCCCTATATGTGCATTCCGTAGGAGATATTCGACGGACAATGATGAATTATGAGTTTTCTATGTAATATTCATATATGTATAAATTTGCACTTTTTCTTGTCGATTGTATCCAATTGAATCGTGAATAACTAAAAATATTGTTTCTTTGAGAATTTTAAAAATCTTATATCCTAATTTAACATGATGTAAGCTGTTGATTTCGCTATGTAACTCATTATAACGATACAT
>CAIRCS010000140.1 GCA_903877115.1 uncultured Legionella sp. | reverse complement strand
CTCGAGCAGAACGGAATTATCCGCGAACAGCTCCCCTTTATCGATATAGTTTAAAAAAGCAGGGGTATGGTTGTAGTGCGTCCAAATATATTTATACATTCGAAAATCTCGGTGATCAATTGCAACAAGAAAAAAAACAATCAAGGATAGATATAAGGGTAGTGATGAATATGATACGCAGCAAACTCGAGGATTTGATAATGTTCATCTGCATGGGCGTAGCCCTCGCTAAACCAAGCCGCAATCAAGTAAATCACTATCATCAAATAGAGATAGGATAGCGGTAATTTACTTTTACGCCATGCAAGTTGTTGTTGATATGTTTTCTTTAGATTTAGCAGATTAGCAAACATGTTCTTTTCCATAAGAACGTCTAGGTAAAATTTGGCAAATTGGACAAAATGTAGAGGTTCGTTGGCCAATGATCAGTTTCTCTATAGTGGTTTGGCATTTAGGACAAGGTAGGCCGTTGCGGTCATAGATTTGTAATTGTAATTTGAAATAGCCAGGTTTGCCATCTGCTTGTAAAAAATCTTTTAAACTGGTTCCGCCCGCTTGAATAGCATAGTTTAATATGGTTTGAATCGCTCGAGCCAGGTTGTGCATTTGCTCATTTGAGATGAGTTTGGCTGGGGTAGAGGGGTGTATGCCAGTCATGAACAAAGCTTCGGTCGCATAAATATTACCTACACCGACTACGATATGTTGATTCATGATAAAAGCTTTGATTGCAACTGATTTATTTTGGGCTTTATGCCATAAATAATCACCATGAAAATTGGGATCAAAAGGCTCAAGTCCCAGTTTGCTGAGTAATGGGTGCTGCAGGACGGGTTGGGTATCAATCCACAAAAATGCCCCAAAACGTCTAGGATCGGTATAGCGGAGTAGCTGCTGTTGACCGAGTTGAATATCAATATGATCATGTTTTGCGGGTGCTGTGGTAAGCGGCACGATACTAAGGCGGCCAGACATCCCTAGATGAATCAGAATAGTTCCGGTCGTAGTTGCAATCATAATATACTTGCCGCGTCGAGCGATGCTTAGAATGTTTTGCCCCTTAAGACGGCTAGCGGTATCTTGCGGAATGAGCCAACGCAATTGATGCTGACGAATCGTGACGTCTACAATGGTCTGATGCAAAATATGGGGTTTTATGCCCAATAATGTGGTTTCGACTTCTGGTAATTCTGGCATAGCTGATCTCGTTGTAGGTTGGGCCTTGGCCTGAAGTCTCGTCACCTTTTATCTGTCATCCCCGCGCAGGCGGGGATCTATCTAATATGTGGTCACAATGCCACAAAAATGAATAGGTCCCCGCCTGCGCGGGGACGACAACTGAAAAATAATATGCAAGATAGTTAAAATCATTGCATATAAAAAATGTATCGATACCTCAGGGCCAAGGCCCAACCTATGATTACATGCGATTTAAAGTTGGAATGCCCAACAAATCTAAACTTTTTTCCAACACTTTAGACGTTAAAGCGGCCAATTTTAAACGTGGATTTTTATGCGACTCGTTTTCAGGCGATAAAATCGGACACGCTTCATAAAAAGATGAAAAAAGGCCTGCTAATTCATACACATAAGTGCAAATTAAATGCGGGGTTGCTTTCTGCGCACTAGTCACTAGAACATCAGGAAACACCGCCAAATGTTTGGCTAATGCAATTTCTTGGGGTGCCTGAACGTCAAAATTGATTGGGTCGAGCGCTTGCGTAACGACGTTCGCTTTGCGTAACACACTGTGGATTCGAGTATTAGCATATAATAAATAGGGTGCCGTATTGCCTTCAAAACTGAGCATCGTGTCCCAATCAAAAACATAGTCTGATATCCTGTTTTTGGACAGGTCGGCATATTTGACTGCGGCAATCCCAATCGTTTTCGCCATAGCGCGACAGTCCTGTTGTGATAAATCCGGATTCTTTGCTGCAATCAGAACTGCAGCACGGTGTTGGGCTTCATCCAATAAATCGACCAATTTGGTCACACCGCCATCACGGCTTTTGAAAGGTTTGCCTGCTTTATTTAAGATCATCCCAAATTCAACATGTTCTAATTGAGTGGTGGGTGTTGCGAATCCAGCTCGCAGAGCTAGTGCAAATATTTGTTGAAAATGTAAGGATTGGCGTGCGTCGACGACATAGAGGATTCGGTCTGCTTGTAAAGTATGGCAACGATAGTCCACTGCCGCTAAGTCAGTAGATGCGTAGAGAAATCCGCCATCCTTTTTCTGCACAATAATAGGCAAAGGTTGCTGTTCTTTTCCTTTGAATTGATCTAGAAACACGCATTTCGTGCCATCTTCATCGCGTAATAAGCCTTGTTGCTCTAGGGTTGTGATGATGCCTGGTAATGCGGCATTATAAGCGCTTTCCGCATGTGCGTCGCTGGGCTGCAATTGGACGCCTAAGACTTGGTAGAGTGCTTGGCAATGGGCTAATGATAAAGAAATAAATTGTTGCCACAATGTTTGCGCTACGGGATCATTGCTTTGTAATTTGACCACCCAAGCGCGTGCTGCATCGGCAAAAGCCGCGTCGGTATCGAAGCGTTGTTTCGCAGCGAGATAAAAACTTTCCAGATCGGATAAATTGAAGGGTGTTTGTGACTGTTGTTGCATTTCATGCATATACGCCAAGAGCATGCCAAATTGGGTACCCCAGTCTCCAATGTGATTTTGGCGAATCACATGCTCACCTAAAAATGTCAAAATACGGGCTAATGCATCACCAATGATAGTTGATCGTAGATGCCCAACGTGCATTTCTTTGGCCAGATTAGGCGATGAATAGTCGATGACGACCGTTACAGGTTGGGTGCGTGCTTGAATACCACAATTGGGAGAAGACCACATGGTTTCTAACTGTTTGTGCAAATAGGTCTTATGTAATTTAAAATTGATAAAACCAGGTCCTGCCAATTCTACGGTTTCGATGTCGGGATCAGAGGGAATCAGAGCAAGCAATTGTTCAGATATCACGCGGGGCGGTTGCTGGAGCGATTTGGCCAAACTCAATGCCACTGCTGATGACCAATCGCCATGACTCGGATCTCGAGGTCGCTCAAGACTAATCGAGATTGGGCCAATAGTATGGTGTGCTGCCAATTGTTGCAACGCTTGTTGCAACAATTGCTCTAGATGTTCTCTCATGATCAGTCTTAAGCTCGGAAAAATAGCTGCAAGTATACAAGATTATAGCGTCTATTGACAATTCAGACGCCTACGTTCCGCTGCATGTCCTGTCTTGTCAATACAAGAACCGAGTGGTATAATTTGAGCATTTTGAGCATTTATTTTACATGAAGTTTCGAATATCAGCAAACAAGTATTATCCCAAAACAACAGCGAAAACTAAGCGAACTGCGTTATCCCCTGTTATGCTGGTATGACCCAGTTTAGTGAGTATTCATGTGTTTTCTCAAGTACTCTTATCCATAAATTTGACAAATTGCTTTTTTTGACCCTATAATTTATTGTGCAATGCAACATATTAGGAGAATAGCATGAGTCAACAACGCGATGGATATGAAAAATATTCAGAAACATGGAAAAACCTTCAAGAACCTATGCAAGATTTTGTGCGTTTGAATACTGAGACTTTAAAGAATTTTCAAGCCATGAAACCGGAAGAACTGGGTAAAATTACTCGACCCGATGAGCTTATGGAAAAACAAATGCAATGGGCTTTGGCCAATGGAGAAAGAGCCATTGAATATATGCAAGAATCATTGAAAATTATTGAAAAAACCATGCATTCTTTTGCGGAAGAATGTAAATCGAATACAAAAAAACAATAGAGCGTGGCCTGCAGTAGGTTGGGCCCTGAGGTATCGTCACCTTTTTTATATGCAATGATTTTAACTATCTTGCATATTATTTATTAAGTTGTCATCCCCGCGCAGGCGGGGATGACAGAAAAAAGGTGACGATACATCAGGGTTTGGGCTCGGCCCAACATTGCCAACGTAGGGTGCAAGGCCCAGCCTACTATTCGTTGTTTTACTTCTGGTAACGATGTAAATAATGGAGATAAATCTCACATGGACCAAAACGTTGAATTTTCAACGCTGATTCAGGATATCATTGAAACCAGTGCAGGATTATTGCAGCGTTCAAAACACAAACCAGAGAATTTACAGAGCTGGTTAGAAAAAATTCCGCATGCTTTTGCTGATTTGTGCTTATTAAGCAATTATCTGGTCCAAAATCCCAGTTTAGCGACTGATCAGTATCATGCTTATTGTCAGGATGCTCAAAATTTACTGCAAACCCAACTGCAATACTGGTCTGGTAACACGTCCTTACCGGTACTTAAGTCAGATCGGCGGTTTGAAGCAAAAGAATGGACACAACATCCCTTTTTTCAATTGATTAGTCAGCATTATCTTTTACTGGAAAAGCATTTACTCCAGCTTTCAGAGTATTTTCCAGCCAAAGACCAACCTAGCATCAAACGAGTCCAATTTTTGCTCCAACAGTATTGTCATGCGTTGTCTCCCGAAAATTTTTTGTTAACCAACCCGCAGCTATTGACCGACACGGTACAAAATAATGGCTTGAATTTACTCCGGGGACTCCGCAATTTTTTGCACGATTTTCAGACTCAGAGCAGCGCTCAATGGACCATGCCATTGGCGGATGGTGATGCTTTTCTCGTGGGGAAAGATTTGGCAGTTACGCCTGGGAAAGTCGTTTATCAAAATGAGTTAATAGAATTGATTCAATACACCCCTCAAACCAAGAAAGTGAAAGCTATTCCTTTATTGATGATGCCACCTTGGATCAACAAATATTATATATTGGATTTACGCCCTGAAAATTCTTTGGTTCGCTGGTTGGTAGAGCAGGGGATTGTAGTATTTATGATTTCGTGGCGCAATCCTGATAAATCTCATGCCCATTGGGGGTTGAGTGATTATTTGCATTTGGGGCCTATCGCTGCAATTGAGTTTATCCAACAATCGATGCAAATCCCCAAAGTGTCAGCATTGGGATTTTGTATTGGTGGGACGTTATTATCGATACTGTTAGCATATTACAAAGCGCAAAAGATTGATGCTATCGCTTCAGCAACCTTTTTGGCTTCGCTCATTGATTTCAGTGAGCCAGGGGAACTGGGGGTATTTATCCATGAGCAACAGATTCAGGCTCTAGAAACTCGTATGCAACAGCAAGGTTATTTAGAAGGGGAAATGATGGCTGCTGCTTTTAATGCGCTACGACCAGGCGATTTGATCTGGCGAGTGTTTGTGCAACGGTATTTATTTGGACAATCCCCGCTGGCTTTTGATTTGTTATTTTGGAATATGGATACGACCAATATGCCGGCTAAAATGCATTCTGAGTATTTGCGAACGATGTATTTGGCCAATGATTTGGTCAAGCCGGGTAAAGTCCAGATCAATGAAGTGCCCTTAGATGTCACGCAAATTGATGTCCCCACTTTTTTTCTTTCCACACAAAAAGATCATATTGCAGTTTGGCAAAGCACGTATCAGGGGTTTGGGTTGCTGAGTGGGCCCAAGAAGTTTGTATTAGGCGGATCGGGGCATATTGCGGGGATTGTGAATTCTCCTAGTAGTAATAAATACGGGTATTATACCAATCACGAGTATCCGCAACAGGCAGACGATTGGATAAAAACTGCAAAGCAGCATGCTGGCTCTTGGTGGCCAGAATGGCTATTATGGTTAAAAGAGTACACGGGTTCAAGTGTTTTGGCGGCTCCTTTGTTTGCTAATATTCAGATGCCCGTTCTGCGGGATGCGCCCGGAATTTATGTGTATGGAAAAAACTAAGGTTATCCAAATATGAGTACGATCACTATGCAAGAAGAGCTGACATTGGCTTTACGTTTTCGTGATACATTGCTTGCGATGAAGCCCCAAAATCATGCAATAGAAATGTATGATGCTATTGAACCTGTTTTGCTCAAACTGTTATACGCTGAAAACAAGGATCTGTCGGATCTCGCTTACCAAAAAATAAAATTGCTGCTATTGCAGAATTTAGATTCTAAAAATCCAACGTTTATCCAGCTACAAGATCTGCTTAATGAGTTACATCAGCGTCGTGATCGTTATTTGGTCAGTGTATCAAAAGGGTTTTTAGGATTTTGGGCCGAAGAAAATTGGACAGGTGCGAATCTGGCTTTATTGGTTCTGCCATTGCTGGCGGGAGGGCTATTTTTGCCGCTTGCAGGCGTGGGTCTGTTGGTTTATACCGCGGTTGTGGCTGCCAGTGCTGCCATCGATGTCGCGCGTAAAAGCCCTGACTATTGGTTAGAAGAGTCATCGCCTGATGCGCGCGAGTTGACTGATGAGCAGCGCATTGCCTTGCAACATCAATATAAAGATATAGATGTATTTTTACCAGAAAATCATCCTGAAAAAGATGAATTGAAATTTATGAATCGCCAATCTTATGGTTTGTATGTATTGGTATTGGGGATTGCTTTGCTTGGATTGGCTTCTCTGTTGTTTCCGCCAATTGGTATTCCGGCGATTGCTTTAACTTTGTTGTCCCTTGTTGCAGCAGGGGCTACCGGGATGCAGGCGTATGTGATGTTACAAAAACAAGATCATGCTTTAGCCGAAATTGAGCATGAGCGTATGATGTCCCCAGTTGTGATGTTTACGGAGCACGATGATAGTACGGCCTTGATTAATAAAAAGTTGCCGCACAAGACCGTTAGTGAGCAGGATGCGCATCAGGAAGGTTTGTTGTCGGCGTCGCCATTACGCACTAAGCTGACTCCTCGCCCGAATATGCATAATGATGAGGTGGATGATATAGAAGACGAGGGCGGGCCGCATCTATGAGGCTAGTAGGTTGACTAAGCAGTCTTTACCGTACGTGCACTCTTCCGTTTTTCTTGCCAGGTTTGGAATAAGACATAAAATACTGGCACAAACACCACCGCTAAACAGGTAGAGGCCAGCATGCCACTGCATACCGTGATCCCAATGGAGCGTCGCGCATTGGCGCCAGCACCCGTAGCGAATACCAAGGGTAATACGCCCATAATGAATGCAAAAGACGTCATTAAAATAGGGCGAAAGCGTATTTGAGCGCCAATTATGGCGGCTTCTACGATGCTTTTATGATGGTGTTCTCGTTGTTCGCGTGCGACTTCTATAATTAAAATAGCATTTTTTGCGGCCAATGCAATCAACAATAATATACCGATTTGCGTGTAAATATTATTCGCTAGTCCTAACATGGATAAGACCATCACCGTTCCAATCAAAGCCAACGGCACACTCAAAATAATGGAAATCGGTGTCCACCAATTTTCATATTGTCCCGCCAAAATCATGTAGACCAAAATCAATGACATGGCGAAAATATAATAACTCAAATTACCGGCTATCTTTTCCTGATAAGCCGTGCTGGTCCATTCATAAGTGAAGCCTGCGGGTAACGTGTCTTTGGCCAATTGTTCCAATGATTCGATGGCTTGCCCTGAACTGAATCCTTGATTAGCAATACCGTTGACTAAACTAGAAGGATATAAATTATAGAGAGAAATCAAAGCAGGTCCCACAGTAGGGGTGATATCGGTTAAGGTTCCTAAGGGGACCATTTGTTGCGATTGATTACGCACATAGAAATTACGCACATCTTCCGTGGTCATGCGCTGCGAGGCATCTGCTTGCACATAGACCTGAAATACTTGGCCAAATTTCGAGAAAAGATTTACATAAGAAGATCCGAGATAAGTTTGTAATGTATCAAAGGCATCGCCGAGGGTGACGCCGAGAGATTCGGCTTTGGTGCGGTCGATGAGCGAAGATACTTGAGGCACAAAGGCACGAAACGAGGTAATCATTTTTTGAATGGCAGGGGAGTCATAGCCGCGCTTTACTAATTGATCGGTAACCAATTGGAGTTTTTGATAATCAAATGTCCCGTCTTGTAATTCAATTTGCATTTGAAATCCACCGGATAACCCTAATCCTTGTATGGCTGGTGGAACGACGACGGTGACTTGGGCATCCAATGTTTTGGCCGCCAATTGCGTCAGTTGGTGATAAAGAGGTAGCATACCTTGCGCTGAACCTCGTTCACTCCAATCTTTAAAAATAACATATAGGATACCAGCGTTGGCAAGACTACTGTTATTATCCAGCAATGATACGCCGTCGATGCTAATAACATTGGCAATGCCATCCATTTTGGAAATTTGTGTACTGAGTTTTTGGATGACTTTTTCAGTGCGATTTAAAGTGGATGCGTCTGGTAAAACTACATTGAGTACCAGATAGCCTTGATCTTCTATGGGAATAAATCCCGTTGGAATGCGTCCGAGCCCTATGATGGCACAAATAACAAAAATAACGCCTAGCAGGCAAACGGGTTTGTGCTGATGAACCAATTTTGTGATCAATCCAGAATATTTGGTTTCTAAGGATTTATAAACGACATCAAATTTCCGGAAAAAAATATTTTTCTTACGGTTAGGATCAATGGGTTTCAACCATAAAGCACATTGTGTGGGTTTCAGCGTTACGGCATTGATAGCAGAGATAAATGCGGTTGCAGCAATAACTAATGCAAATTGTGCATACATGGCGCCGGTTAATCCAGGTAAAAAACCGGGTGGAACAAATACTGCCATCAATACTAAGGTGATGCCAATAACAGGGCCCATTAATTCTTGCATTGCTTGAATGGATGCATTTTTAGGTGTCATGCCACGTTCAATATGTTGAGTCACACCCTCTACAATAACAATAGCGTCATCTACAACAATCCCAATCGCTAGGATCAAAGCGAATAAGGTTAACAGATTGATGCTGAAGCCCAAAGCCAGCATAGCAAGGAAGGCCCCAATAATTGTTACGGGCACGGTGGTAGCGGGTACCAATGTAGCACGAAAATTTTGTAGAAAAACCAATATTACTACCAAGACTAAAATACCTGCTTCAAATAAGGTTTTATAGACTTCGTTGATTGATGCTTTAACAAACATGGTGGTATCAAAGGGGATGTCATAGCGTAAACCAGGTGGGAATTGCTTTGACATAGCTGCAACAGCTTGGCGTACTTCTTCGGCCACTTTCAGAGCATTGGCTCCAGGTAATTGATAAATAGCGATTGCTGCAGTCGGTTTATTGTTGAGTTTGGATAATTGGCTATAGCTAGAAGAACCTAGTTCCACACGGCCCACATCCCGAATGCGCACAATTTGCGAGGAAGAGCTAGCATTGGCTAATTGGTTGGGCTGAGTTACCTTGGTTTTGATGATAATATTGGCAAACTCCTCTGGATCACTCAATTGGCCAGGCACATTGACTGTGAGTTGATAGGAGGGTTGACCTTGAGTCGGAGGTGAGGCAATTTGACCTGCAGAAATTTCTTTGTTTTGATTGCTAATAGCATTTATAACATCGCTCGGGTTTAAGCCAAAAGAGTACATTTTATTGGGGTCTAACCAAATACGCATTGCGTACGAACCTGATCCAAACACCATGACATTTCCAACACCCGGCAACCGTTCCAAGGCATTTTCCATATTAATAGCGGCATAATTGTTTAAAAATAATCCATCGTATTCATTGTGCTCGGAGGTTAACGTGATGAATTGAAGTATTGCTGTGGATTTTGCTTGGACCATGATTCCTTGTTTTTGAACTACGTCGGGCAATTGTGCTAAGGCTGCTTGAACTCGGTTTTGTACTAACATTTGGGCAAAGTTCAGATCAGTTCCGATTGCAAAGGTGACGATAAGATTATACGCGCCACTGTTGGTACTATTGGATTGCATGTATAGCATGTTTTCTACGCCATTGACTTGTTGTTCAATGGGTAAGGCGACAGTTTTAATCAGAGTTCTGGCATCAGCTCCAGGATAATTCGTAGACACTTGAATGGTAGGGGGCACGATCGCTGGATATTGCGAAACAGGCAAAACAGCTATGGCCACTATGCCAAGAAAAACAAGTAAGAGTGCAATCACATTGGCTAAAATTGGGCGTTCAATAAAAAATTTGGAAATCATAGTTCCGCCTTGTCAGCGGTCACTGGTGTCACTTTAATGCCAAGCGCGGCATTTTGCAATCCAGCTACCACCACATTATCTGTAGCGAGCAGCCCCTGGGTAATGGCACGATATCCTGCATCAGTTGGACCGATCACAACTCTTTTGAGGGTGACGGAGTTTGTATCATCCACGACGTAAAGATAAGCGCCGATTTGATCATATTGCACAGCGACTTCAGGGACCGTTAATTGCTGTTTGGGTTGTTGAATGGGTACGCGTACTTGCACAAAAAGTCCGGGTAGTAATGCGAAGTCTTGGTTCGGGAGTAAGGCTCTAAACTCCATAGTTCCAGTAGATGCGTTGAGCCCAGTGTTCACAAAATCCAATTTACCTTCATGCGAGAAATCTGTTTTACTTTGCAAGCTTACATAGACAGGAATCGAGCTCAGGTCATCAGGTGTAATCCCATTGTCGTTTGCCATGCGCCGCACTCTGAGTAAGTCTAACTCATTTAAATTGAAGTAAACGTAAATCGGGTCAATTTGCTCAATCGTTGCTAATTTGGTTGCTGCTCCATTGCCGACTAAATTACCCACATCTACCAAATGTCTGCCCATCCGGCCATCAAAAGGGGCCAGGACATGTGTATAACTATAAGTAATGGCCGCATTTCTTGCATTTGCTATGGCTTTGTCGACTTCTGCCTGACTTTGCAGGACTTTGGTTTCCCATTCTTGTACGCTGTTAAGAGAGGTGGCATTTTGGTTATACATTTTTTGTTGACGCTCGCGCTCAATTTTGGAGTAAGCAAATGATGCTTCTTCCGATGCGACGGAGGCTTGGGCTTCTTTTAGTTGATCCTGATAAGGTTCGGGCTCTACAATAAATAACTCCTGATCTTTTTTGACAAAGGCGCCATCAGTAAATTGAATGGCTTCTAAAAACCCCTCAATCCTGGCGACGAGATCCACAGAATTAAACGCGACCAAAGTCCCGGTTTGCGTGACATATTCGGTCACATTTGCCAATTTGGGTTTTTGGATGACGACCGTAGGCGCTGTATAAACTGGCTTTTGATGGTCGTGATACCGTTTAACTCCCCAAATGAGCAGGCAGAGGATACTTAGGCCTACCAAGCTTAATTGTAATAATTTTGTGTGTTTTTCTGATATCATTTTTATTTTTATCTCACCAATCAGGTAAATACAATTCTTTGATCTGCTGCGGTTTGCTTTTTGGAGGCTCGTGATTGGGTTGTTGAAGTAATCTTCCCCAATTAGTGCGTGCCGCCATTTTGTTTTTCACTTCATTTGGAACAATATCATTGCCATTGCGAATTTGCCAGCCGCCGCCTAAAGATCGATATAATGCGACCAATGCTTTGGGAATATTGCCCTGGGCATTGGCGAGAGAAATCTGTACATTTAACTCTTGGATTTCCGATTGTAGAACCGGCGTAAAATCCGATTGGCCTTCTCGATAACGAATCATAGATAAGCGGGTGGATGTGACGGCTGAATGATCTGCCGTTACGAGTGCTCCGGTAGTTTTTCTAGATTCGATGAATGAGGTGATATTGTCTTGGACTTCTTGCTGAGCACTGAGAATTTTGTTTTGATAATCTAATACTGCTTGTTGGAAAACGGCATCCTGAGCGCGCACTGTATTCGTGATTTGTCCGTAGTTTAAGATGGGCCAAGCTAGTCCTGGTCCAGCATTAATCGTACGGCTTGACCAATTAAAGATATCACTCAAAGACGAATTATTAATATTATTGGATGCAAATGCAAAAGAACCTGCTAGGGACAATGAAGGGTAAAGCTGGGCTTTGATCGCGCCTATCATTTCTGATTGGGCAATGACTTTCATCCTAGCCTCATAAATATCAGGTCGTTTTGCCAAAGTTTCTCTAGGAATACCGACGGCAACTCGGGCTGGTGCGCGAGGAATACCCTTTGATTTACCTAACAAACCATCTACTTTGTCTGGCGTCGTACCCAACAAAGTGCCTAAGCTGTCTTTTTGCTGTTGTAATGTGGCGCGCAAAGTCGGTAACGTTGACTCGGTTTGCGACAGCATCGTTTGAGCCTGTTCTACATCAAGCAAGCTGGTTTGACCTTCTTTGTAACGAATCTTTGCAATACCCAAGATCCATTTTTGTGCTTGGATATTTTGTTGAGTCACTTGAATCAAACGCTGGGTGGTACGAATCGAAATATAATTGGTGGCAATGTCAGCGCTTAAGCTGACCAAGGCATTATCATATGCGGCATAAGATGCTAAAAAACTGGCATCATTGGCCATAATTGCTCGACGGTACTTTCCCCAGAAATCCAATTCCCACGACGCATTCACACCTAGGGTGGTAGTGGTAAATGTAGAGGGGAGTAGAAATTGTAATTCTTGGCCGCCAATCCGGTTATAAGTGAGATTGCCGGTTATGGTTTGCTGTTGAGGATAGAGTTCTCCTACGGATTGGGCTAGTTGAGCACGTGCTTGGAGCACATGCACTCCGGTGGCTTGGATGGATAAATTATGGGTATAACCTTGTTGAATCAAAGCGTTTAAAGTGGGATCGCGGAAAACATGCCACCAGTTGGCATTTTGAATGTGAGATTCTTTGACGGCTTTGTCTGGTTTTTTCCAGTGCGCCGCGATGTCTTTGACAGGTTCTTTATAATCAGGTCCGACCATACAGGAGACAAGAGATAGCGATATTATGATTGTGATGATCTTGGGTAGAAACCTGACCATACTATGAATATCCTTTTCATGCGCCTGGGTATTGTTTCTTTAGAAAGTATCACAGAAAATCGCTGCCGTCATCCCGAACGTAGTGAAGGGCCAGAACTCACTACCATTAAGTACGCGCTCAGTTTAAGTCCCGCGGATAAGCCGGCGTTGTTGCATAAAATTTATTTTGTGATTTGTTAGAGCATTTTGTTTGCTTGTCATCCCCGCGTAGGCGGGGATCCATCCTTAGCGTTTATATTGATTGAATTTTTGGCTCAGATCCGGAGAGCAGTCTAAAGACACCAAACACTCGCGCTGCTCGTACAGGATAGTTCGGTACCTAGTGACGTGACCATTGTAAATCTTAATATCCGGGTTTGAAAAATTATTCAAAACTTGTCTGATCGGTTGGGTAGTGCGTTCGTCTCTAGTAGCCCATTGCATCATGGAAAACAAATAGAGCAAATCAGCGTTAAAGACATGCAGAGGCATCGCAACCAGTTGCGGTAGATTATGTTGTAAAACCGCCGCCAAATTATCCCATCCGCGTAGACATTTTGCGGTGATATCTTTCTCACGGTTTAGAATGACCCTGGTTACCTCTTGAAGTTTTACGCTTAAATAGTTGCGATCACTTGTAAGATTGGCTTTTTGTTTATTAACTTCTTTAGAAGAAGACTTATTGACATCGTAAACGTCAAATAGTTGTTGAAGATTAATCGATCTGAATACATCGGGACTCATTTTAGCCATACGCGCATAGCCTCGCGCTTCGCGAAAACAAGCTTGCGCACGATTGCGCACACTAACGTTACCAGAACGCAAATTGGCAGCAGAGAAAAGTTCGTTTTGACAAACGTCTATGGCTTTTAAAAACGCTTCATAAGCTAAATAGGTATAAAATTGTTGGAGGTCATATTGCTTGCTAGATACCATATTTTGTTCATTCCGCAAAAAAGCACCATAAATGTCATGATAAGCCCGGTTGCTCCTGTCATTTGGGACAACACCGTAAATACCCAAATGAAAACTGAGATACTTTTGGATGAGAGATAAGATTTTGTCGTAACGACTTAGATTTCCTATCGCTTGACGATATACTTCGCGAGCTTCTCGAGAACGGATTTCAAGGGTCTTTCCTTCAAATACGAGGGTATTGCCAACAACAGCGCGTTGTTGTTTGGAATCGTGGGCTTGCAGGCGATTGCGAACATAATCCCAATCTATGCGACATTGAGCGTCTTGTTCTTGTAGTACAGCTTGATCCGTATTGGCGTCGTACTGTGCTCTTAATCGCGCAATCCTATTCGGTTGTATGGTGTATAATTGCTCTTCTTGAAGCTTTTGTTGCGTCGCTACGCAAAATTGTTGATATATGTGATCCAGGTCTAAATCACTTAACATCACAAAGGGTTCCCATCGTCCAGTGATAGAATAGTCTAGAACCAGATTAGTCCGTTCCTCTTTTATTTTAGTGGCGACGGCATTTAATAATAATTGATTATAGAGATCATCCATGAAGGCAATCAAAGCAATCCTTTTTTGCTCATCAGGGATCTGGCGTTGAATTTCGTATTGCAAGAATCCAATTTTTTGAATGGCAAAATCAAATTCTTTGCTTCTGATCTCGTCTATAAATTCAAACGCTTTAGCCATATTCTCAAATGGTATGCCATAGAGCGTTAGATCACTTTCTAAAATTAATAGATCAGTTTTACCTGGTTTTCCATTACGTCCAGAACGACCATAAATTTGGAGTATCTTTTCCGGCGTTTCCGGTAAAAATGAAGGCATCGTTAGCATTCCATCGCTACCGGTGGCATCGACATCGATACCTCGTCCATCACCCACCGTTAACGTCACGGTTTTTTGATTTTGAGCTTGGCGACCTAAGGCAGTTAATTTATCGCCATCGGTAAAATCTTCAGTAACACCCGCAATGATCATCTGCACAGTATAACCCTGGCGCTCCAAGCGTTGCCTCAAAGCATCACCTCTTGTTTCACAGATGTTTTTATAGCGACAATAAATCAATACAGGACCGTCATGGCCCAGAATTTTTTGAACGGCCCGATCAATATAGTCTGCTTCGGAAGGACAAACATGTGGACTGCCTATTTTTATAGCATCGAATTGATCAAAAGGCACCGCATCCCTTCGCTTACTAGGGTTATGTGGTGGAATAACATCGGATTGACCGCCGCGCACCATAGCTGCGTGCATTTTATATTGGCGTCGAGGAACGGTACCTGTCATGCCAATAGATTTACACCCAGCATGTGTCGCATAATTATTAAAATAGGTGGTGGATTCGAGTTCCGGTGGTCGGACAAAATCTTCGGCATCACCGGGAACGGCGGTCGCGATGATTTCTTTCTGCACCAAAAATTGATGAATCCCGTACATATACATCATATTGCCTTCAATCACGGGCTTGCCATTTTCAGTGGGTACCACTTTCTTAAAAATTTTACCGTCTACGAGTTCCTCAATGACTTCGTATGCTTCACCTCTCTCTAAAACGAATTGAGCGATGATGGCTGAATTAATCAACCTATTAAACGTAGCATTTGTCTTGGTTTGCTTGAGTGTTTTGACTCGTTTTCCATAAACATCCATACGGGCATAGCAGTCTTTTTCAATGGCGCTTCGTGTAGCGTCTTGGTCTTCAGGTGAGAAACCTTCTTTATTCTGACGAACTTCATAGAGCCGGTGTGTACACTCTTCTTCGATTTCTCGAATGTCGCTGCTATATTTCTCAATCACGAATGCTTGGAATCAATGTGCTCAGCTGCCCCAATGCTACCAAACGCTGCGGTGCTTCACGCATTATTTTCTGCAAAGCGAGTGACACCGTTGGATGGTGTCCTATGATCACCGGTATGGTTTGTTCTAGGATCTCATGATAATTTGGTGAAAATTTCTTCAATCTGGTCACGGTATGCAAAGACAGCATGGCTTCGCTATTTACCATGCAGCCGTGAGCATCGGATTGCGAGAAAAATTCACTGACGGGTTTTGGTGGATATAACTGTAAGGTCGTTGTACAATTTGCCATAAAGTCTTCGGTTTGAACCAAGGCATTGATGTCTTGCGCCATGCGTTCAAGAGGGGCGTTATTGCCGTATGCAGTAAATAATAATAGGGTGGAGTAAATCAGTTTCTTTTCAGCATCCGAAGCCGATACGAACGAACTAGATATTGCTTGCTCAATGATTTGAAATAGCGCTGCATAAAATGCTTGATCAGAATTATTATGTGTCGCGGTATGGCCATTTACCGCTGCAAAAATATAATAATAGCTTTTAAGTGTCTCTAAGCTGATCGTATCGTCGTATGTTAATTCTAAGAATTTGCGGGTAGAAAAATGTTTGGTTTTTAATTGCGTTTTGTCAAACGCATCTTCCGCCTTGAGTTCTTGCATTAAAACATCACAATATGCATCCATTTCTATGCAATACATTGAACTATTAAAGAGATCGAAGAGCATATAAGCATGAGAAATATTGCCGCCTTCAAATTTTTGAATTTGCTCAAAGCGATTACGTGCTTTACTAAGAATACGAATCATTTTACCTAAAGTTAGCCCTGCATCTGCAAAGTCTGCAAATGGAAAATGATCTGGAATCGGCATGAATTTTTGTATTTTATCCAGATCATCCCAGAAATGCACAAACTGATCCCATAAATGGTTCACATCAAACTGGGGATTATTGTGGCATTGAATGGCTAATAATGTATTCCACCATTGGAGTTTTTTAGGTTCGGTTAGTGCGGATAACGCTTCCAAAGTACTCATGTAGTTCGCTTCAAGATATTCGCTAAAATCTTTGGAGCTCAGTAAATAATGTTCAAGTATTGCCTGATGAGCCAGCGGATTTTTTAAATGCAATGCATACAGCCCTTTGGTTAGGAGTTCGATCCCAATTTTCCCGCGTTTATAATATAATTTGTTCAATAATATTAAAATTCTTGGGTTTTGATCGTGATTACACGCTGACACCAAATGTGCAAGATATTTAGTGCGGGGAATATCTTCAGCCAACGCTGGCTCAACCTGAAAGTCGTCGCAAGGTCGAAGATAAGGTTTAAACGCATATTTGTCTTTTTTGATTGCTATCGATGCACAGGGTGGGGAAAAAAATAGCGTATTGCGGTCGTGATGAAAGTTATATGCCGAATCGGTAGGATGGGGGATACGCGCCACTTTATCTTTAGGCACATAAAATGCGCCTGGCACCAATTCCTCTACACTATAACTTAATGGGCAATAACAATCTTGACTCGCCCTCGATCGTTCTATGATCCCCTGCATGATCCGCAAAATACGATTAATATTGGTTTCAGTTTGAGGCATATTACTTGAATGCGCAAAATCCAAGCCAATGATGCTTTTTAATAACACGCCTTCTTGCTGAAAGTGAACATCTGGGATGGAGGATTTGTCATTGAATTCGAATTTAATGGGCTCAAAAAGTTCATTATTGTTTTGCCGAAATTGTTGGCTTTGATTTTGGTTTTGGTTTTGGTTCTGATTTTGTCCTACATGCATGTCTTCTAAACTTGCGCTTTGATGGCTTGAAAGACGCAGTAAATGGGGCGCATATTTTGCAAGGGTTAATCGATAATCTCTATTTTCTGCTTCTGCTACAGGAATATCTCCTAAATGATCATAACGATAACG
>CAIRCS010000139.1 GCA_903877115.1 uncultured Legionella sp. | reverse complement strand
GGCCTAACAAGGCAGTAGAGCCAACGACCATACATGTCACGAACCGTGCTCCGAGCAGCACGCTTCGCGCCATGTATGGTCGCGGCTCACTTTTGACGTTGGGCAAACAAAACAAAAACAATCAATTATGTGCGCAAGTAGCGGCGATTATTTTATACCCGAAAGCAAGATTGGACTTGATGACCTTTTTTCCCAGATAGCTAATCAAAAAATATAATTACATAATATGAAAATTAAACTAAAGACTATTTCAGCCATAATTGCAGCATTGAGTGCATCAATCGCTCAAGCCGACATTTTGTCGTGGGGCACTGATAACGGTTACGGGATTCTACCTACTCCGATATCGACATCAAATATTAAAGAAATAGAAGGCGGTTGGCCCTTTTCCGTTGCACTTCTGCAAGACGGGACTGTCTCCGCATGGGGGACTACAGGTGAAGGAATCACAAGTGTGCCCGTAGGTTTGTCGAATGTTCAGGCGATAAGCGCAGGTTTCGCATGGACCTTGGCGCTTAAGGGAGATGGTTCCTTAGCTGCCTGGGGAGCTAATGATTCTGGTCAGATTTCAGGACTTCCAGTCGCAAGTGGTTTCGTTCAGATTGCTACAGGAAATATGCACGGAGCTGCCTTAACTTCGTCGGGCACAATTGTTCAGTGGGGACGAAATGATTTCGGACAGGCAAGTGTTCCATCAGGTCTTTCTAATGTTGTTTCAGTGGTCGCTGGCGGTCATAACACAGCAGCTCTACTTTCCGATGGCACTGTTGTTGAATGGGGTGCTAATGATGATGGAAGAGCTAATGTTCCAGCTGGGTTATCTAATGTAGTCTCGCTTGTAGCTGGTTCGGAATTTATGTTAGCGCTTAAGAATGATGGGACATTAGTTTCTTGGGGTGGCGGAAGTTCGACTGTGCAAACCAACTTACCTGTATTTAATGATTCGATTAGCTCAGTATTTGCGACCAAAACCACGGCCTTTGCACTATTGGGAAATGGCACTCTTGTTGGTTGGGGTGATAATTCAGCCGGACAATTGGATATTCCCACCCTGCCGAGCGGCACGGAATGGCAATCTATTTCTGGCGGTTGGAATCAGGTTTACGGAACTACAATCCCTGAGCCTTCTTCATACGCTGGATTAGTAGGCGTGGCTTGCCTTGGATTCGTGGTTATAAGGCGCAGAAAATAAAAACGGAGCCCAACAAGGCAGTAGAGCCAACGACCATACATGTCACGGTCTGTGCTTACGCACAGCCCGCGCCATGTATGGTCGCGGCTCACTTGTGACGTTAGGCAAAAAAAATTTAAAATGGAACAAATATATGGCAGTTTACATGCAATTCCACTAATTGCACTCGCTCATGTTCGAATCCCTAAAATATGGGCACTTCCGATTCTATTGGTAGTAGTAAATGTGGCGTTATGGATTGGGCGAGAGCATTTCGTTATCCTAGACCTTACATGGATTGCTGGATCTGTGATCTATTTTTCATACCGCACCCATCAGGTAAGAAAGAATAAATTTATCGAATCGACCGCAGAATCTATATTAAACGCACCGCCTTCTTATACCCAAGAGCAAATAAGCAAAGCGTTAATACGTGCGCAAGGTGACGAAAAGAAACTTTCATACACACTCGCGATTATTGAAGCCGAAAATACGGTATATCAAGATACAAAACCATGGTCGGCAATCGTCAGTGGACTGAAGCTACTATTTAGTTACAGAGGAGCAATAGGGCGCTCAAGAATGTTATTTGCAATTGCTGGTGTTGGCGTGATTATTTCAGGCCTGCCATATTCTTTTAAGCTCGAAGACCAAAACCCGCAAAGCATCGATTTATCGGTGTATGCAGTCGGAGGCATGGCCTTATTGTTCATTACTTTCATTTCTTTTTTCGCAGTTCTAACGAAACGATATAGGGATGCTCAGCTATCGCTATCCATCCCATTTTCATTGCTCCTATTTTATATTGTTCCGAGATTCTCGGACCTACCTATATCATATGGCTTTATAAATGTTATACTGCCAAACCATAGAATTTCTTACATTATCTTTAGCCTCCTGATTTCATGCCTACCTCTTTGGCTGTTTCTTCAGACCATACTTGCTCCATCTTCACCGCGCCAAAAGGGCATTCGCAATGACGAGAAAATTGCAATTCTACATTCAATTTTATTGCCGATATTCAACCTAAGCTCTATATTTATGCTATATCACACTCTAAGGATAAAGAACAAAAGCAGAAAGGTGGTTTTACTTTTTTCCGCAGCGGCACTAGGGCTTGCGCTTCCACTACTAAATCACATGACTCTTTGATCCTAACAGGAAATACACTACAATGAATAAATACACACAAGATAAATTTGATCGATGGACTAACCTTGCATCTTGGGCATCTGGACATGAACTGGATGACGAGCGATTTTTTGATTTCATAAAAGCGGCTTTTCTGGATGATATTTCTCCTAGCGTATTTACCGATGCCTTAAAGGCAAAAATTGCTTTGAAATATCCGCTTTTGAATACTTCAACAAAGGAAAATGCGATAATTACGGCATCCGCAAGATACGAAGACATCTATCGATTTCTTAAATACATAAAATACAAAGAATACGGAGCCTAACAAGGCAGTGGAGCCAACGAGCATGGCTGTCACATTTCGTGCTCCGAGCAGCACGAAATGCGCCAGCCATGCTCGCGGCTC
>CAIRCS010000138.1 GCA_903877115.1 uncultured Legionella sp. | reverse complement strand
GGATCTCAACCCGATCTCCACGTGCCAATGCCTCTGAGATTTCATTGAAAATCGTATTGATGATCAAATCAGCATCTCTCTGATACAACTCGGGATAGGTTTTGATGATCTTCCTAACAAGCTCTGATTTGATCATAGAATTTTTCCTCAGCTGTCGATAAGATCGATCTACTATAGACCAATCAATCTGCAGTATCCAATATTCATCCAAATATATATTTTACAATGTAGTTTTAAATATATTTATGCAACATTATTAAATAATTAACCAACTAGGATTATGAGAAATATATTAAGTACTACGGTGCTTAGAAAAATGAATATTTTGGAGATTAAAATGGAAAACGAGAATAACCAATACCAATCAGATGCAGTCGGACTAGCTGCTGAAATTGTCGCTAGTTATGTCGCTCACAACTCTGTACCAGCCAGCGAATTGGCTCATCTCATTCATAACGTTCATTCTGCACTGACCTCATTGGGGCAATCTGTTGTTGAAGAAGTTAAACATCAGGAACCAGCTGTTCCATTGAAGAAATCGGTCACCCCCGATTACATCATCTGCCTGGAAGACGGCAAAAAATTCAAATCGCTGAAGCGCCACCTGCGCACCAAATTTGAAATGAGCCCTGATCAATATCGCGCTAAATAGGGCCTGCCATCAGACTATCCCATGGTCGTACCCAGTTATGCTGCAGCACGTAGCATTTTGGCGCACTCTATTGGTCTGGGCCAGAAGAGCAAAGCCAACGCCGGCCGTAAAAAGGGTTCCAAAGCCGCCTAGTTATCCTGCTCTTTAGGCATGGATCGCCTTGAAGAAGTGACGGCTCAGATTCGGTCAGCCTTACAAAATATTTAACCCGAAGCGGCACTGCTGTTTCGGGTTTTTCTATAGAACCAAATAGCATGATGGGCTGTGGCAACTGCGATCAAATCTAAAAATCGTCTGCAGATAAACGATGAAAGCCACCCTTTTTGCTTTTCATAGATTGGATGACAAGTGGGTTTAATTTGATAAGATGTTAATGAAATTATTTAAATTGGATAATAAGATGTTGGTCTTTATAATCATCGGATTGTCTCTGATTTTTATGGCTGTTTATACCTATTATTATGTCAGTGTTAATACATCGGCGATTATTCTTATAGTTCTCTTAGTTTATTTCCCATACTTTTTAATAAAGACCATGGGTAATGTTGATTTTAAGAGTCAAATCGCCAATTTAACGGCTCGGAAGAGGTCGTTTAGACGTTTTCTCAAGAAGAGTAATTTCTATGGCCTCATGAACAATCTGTATGAAACCGCTCCTAAACTCTTGAAGGTTGGAGAGGATTACGAGGACACTAGTTTTACAATTCTAAAGGATGATTTGACTGTCAGGTTCTACAAAGACTCAAATGGCGACATTAAGGTATCTTTAAAAGCTCACATAAGCGGTGTCGATCTCTATGAAATATTCGCCAGTGAATTATTCTGGCTGCCTGATTGTCGAAATATCACTGTATTGAATATGGTCGTTCTATCGATTAATTCCATCATCGGCGACGAGTTGCCAAAGGAACTAGAGAACGCCAAGGCCCGAAATTACTCCATGCTATATGATAAAAATCTACTGTCTTACGGTTCAAAGGCCTATTTGAAAGAGACTGTAGAAGACGGGTTTGGTTCGATGGTTATGGATTTCGGGTACGACCTGACGAGTCCTTTCACCTACACGGTTGATTTACAAAATCGTGAGGTGACACTGTACCAAGAGAAGTTGGGGACCATTCTCCCCGTATTACGGTTTAACGGAGATAAGTGGCGTGAATTGAGAGAGAACCAGATTATATCTATCAAAGAAACATAATCTGTCTCAGTTAGTCCAAGAAGGAAACGATCAAGGTCAACATATCTGATCTCCTATCAATTTCGTTTAAGAACCATATTTCTGGTCGACGCAGCGTTTAGCGACGAAAGTGATGTCACAACGTGAAATCCCGAGATCAGCAAGATCGCGACGGCTCAACTGGTTCAATTCATAAACTGTTGAACGAAATTGCCAGTATTTTTTGATTGCCCGATTTACGGTCGCTATGAATGTTAAAAGCATATGATTTGTCCTTTAGGTTCTAACGGAGCAATCTCCGTATGCTGCATTGCAATATCACTCGTAATTGCGACGGTACTAAGACAAAAGTCATTAAAAATGCTCAAATCAGCATCAATTGGACGCTCTAATTATCATCAGTTAGCAAAATATTGGCATTTTGGCTGAAAACCTGCTCTTTTCGGATTATACGTCAT
>CAIRCS010000137.1 GCA_903877115.1 uncultured Legionella sp. | reverse complement strand
TTTTTGCGTTTTGGTCTGCGGGAGGGATACTAAACCGTTTTTTTAGAACGAGTAGAAAGAATCACGATTGGGAATTATCAAATCGCTAAATACCAACACGTATGATATACGATTGAAATTTAATTATTCAATACGCATTATTTTTTAATATTTTTCACTTGCAATTGGCTCGCAAAATGATTCATAAAACCCACATCTCAATCATGCTAGTTAAGAAAATATTACTGCATAGCAACTCATAAAGTAGAAGGAATTTACTTTATAACAAACAAATTATGCTCAGCAATAAAAGCGGCTTATTAGCTTACTTTTTTCCACTAAATTTATGTGCGATATGAACCATAGCTAACGTATCCTGACCGCAATACGCTAATAAATTACGCCGTATTGTTTGACGTTTATCTTCAGTCGTATCAGGAGAAATCATTTCAGAGAATGCCACTTGTGCAAGACCACCATTCCCCACCGCTAGAGTTTTATAGTCTAAGTCGGAAAGCGTAGGCAACACAGCCTTAATCGACCAAGACCCCTTCATTGCTGGATGATAATAATTTTGTTGAGCCAACGGCCATAAGTCGACAATTCGGTCTATCAATGTCAATAATTTATTTGATAAGTCTGGGAAATGCGCCGCTAACTCTTTAATGCGTGTCGATTCATAAGTCGCGTTATAAACAATAATTGCACCCTGATCACCTAGCGAGTGTATCAGCGACTCTGAAAATTCTCGCCGAGGGTCAGCATTTGTATCACTCAAAAACTCCGTGTGATCCAAATCCCCATCGGTAATATTTTCTATGTGGCAAGACCATTGAAAGGGCACCTGCTGATATGGTTTAGTGTTGAGCCATATAGGTACCGCAGGAGCAACAGCCTCAAAATCAAGATAATAACGAGGGTATGGCAACATATCCAATTCAAGCGCAACCATCTTACTTAAATAAGGTTGACCAGTAATAGTTGCATCCCTAACTATCTTGTGGCGTTCATTTTCCAAGTAGTTATCAGGTATTTCTCTAACATCGACAATACCTTCTTCAGCAAGCTTTTCAAGGAATTTTTTTCCAGCTCTCGGCAAAATCGATACGGGAAATTCGGTAATAGTTTCTAGAGATGAACAATATGAAATATAGGAACAGGCATTAGGTGATTGACACTGTTTACCCATCATAACAATAGGCATTTCCTCCGACTCAATAGTAGAACGAGCTGAAGCTACCCACTCCGGAACTTCATTCAATAACGATTCAACTTGGTTTGTAACATCGACCTCCTTGAATAACCCAAGATAGTTCGCATTAATTTCATATCGAAATTGATTATTTATATGACCAATCGCAACCTTATTTGGTCGGACTCCAGAGTTAATCATGGCCCACGTTTGAATAGCCGCATCTACGATGTGGTGATCTTTAACTTCCGTGGAGGATTTAATCTCGACTAATCGATGGCCACCAGTTTCAGGTACCAAGAGATCAGTTCTTACTAGCAAATCGTCCGTCTGAAAGGCCGCTTCAAAAATAGCAAATTCTTTTTGAGCCAAAGCTTCAGAGGTTTTAATTAATGCATCATGTAGATCGTGGGTAGCTATCAATACGCCATTGGGTAAAAGAGATCGTGCAATTTCACCGATCCGATTACCCTCAGCAAGTCTAGCAATTGTCACGTCATCTGGATCGGATAAATTTGGCTTATAAATATCTAACCAAAGTTGTCTTTTACATTGCCGATCTTTTGCAATCGCAGATTTATTCAACATGACAGACAACTCTATTAAAAATTAAATAAAATTAGCCAAATTATTTGGAAAATTAATAACTATTGGACGATATGACATTGCGCCGGTGTTCAATATTTGAATTTGCTTGGCATATCCATTCAAGTGTTCGAACACTGCACTCAAAACATACCCCTCATGATCTTTAGGGCCCCAGTTTGGATCATCACATGAACCGAAGGCAATATGCAGATCATCAAGCACTACTTGAAGAAAAACCTCATTTGATTGAGCCACCTCAAGCCGAAATTTGTTATCGTCGAATCTCTTGAGTGCGTGATCTTGCCACCCAGCAGTATGACTGGTGCTCGCAGATCCAATCGCTAGGAGTTTATTAATGTGATGTTTTAACCGGCCACGATTGAGGATTCCATTTTGTAAACCGCCCTCAGTAATACCTACATAGGTGATTGGGTATCTATCACTAACTAACAGGTAAATTAACTTTTCTTGAGTTTGAATAACATCAGAAAGATCTCGAGATTGATAATCAACACCATTTTTTAAATTATTTATTGCAAGCTTATCTATTCGGAGTCCAGACCCACCTCCTGAGGGCCTGATGTAACTTTGACTTCCTTGCCTAACAGCATCGTAAGTTTTTTGCCAGTTCACATTAAAAATACCGCCTACCTCGACCGCACATACATGAACCAATTTTTGTAGTGGAGAGAAGCTCAATTGCATTGGTAGATCCTTTTATTAGCGGTACTAATCGATCAATAAATTTGAGAACCGTTTGGAATGAAAGTTTGGTGTTTTCATTTATCAATACGCAAACCTGAATCATTTCCAGAAGGCCTTATGTAACGCTGCTTACCTTGCTAGACTGTTTCGTAATCCTTTTGCCACCCCACATCAAATGTGCCATTGATTTCTATGGTACACACGCAGCTTAATTTTTCAATGGAGAGAAACTCAATGTTTTGGGCAAGTACATTGTTTTGGGATTAACGTTTGCGAAATTGCTGAAATATCAAAAAATTCCCTTATAAGAAGGAACCAAATTCTTTATTTTTGCTTTATTTTTTTAGAATAGATATGGTAAAAACATAATTAATATTTAATCTGACGATGATTATTTTATCAAATAAGCGGAATTTTTC
>CAIRCS010000136.1 GCA_903877115.1 uncultured Legionella sp. | reverse complement strand
CTTGGTTTGTTTTTAAATTCTGAAAATGCCTCCATGTATGGGCAAAAAAAGTTCATTTGGATTTTATTGTGGACTTCTATGTCGCCTAATGCTAAAATTACGCACAAAATATTTTTTGCAAAGACTACCATGCCTTTTCCACGTATCTCTGGCGTATTGAATAATTGCCCTTTGCATGTTTTAACGCCCGAATTACGGGCAGAAATAACCTTGCTTGCTGAAGGTGGACCTCAGTTGTTTGGGGATTTTATTCTTGGTTATGATTTGTTTAAAACAAAGTTTGCTGAATTTTATGGGATCGAGCCTATGTCTTTTGCATGGCAAGCCTTTGCTGCGCTTTTAAAGCCTCATAATGATTTTGATTTGCAAATGATTTTGGGCCCTGTATTGCGTAGTGTTCTGGCAGAAAAAATGAGAAAAGATCAGGAAAATACAGTACTTTACCAAGCAGCAGATGAGCTATTTTGTGAAGCAGATATTGATGACTTCATTAATTATAAAACTCAGATTCAAGAAAATGGTCGGTATGAGTCGTTGTCTCCGGATGAAATGTTTACTTTTGTGGCGGGTCCTTTGGGCCTAGCGGTGAAATATCATCAAGAGGGCCAGGATCGACAATTCCCAGAGGACGCGCAACAGGAGGCTTTATTCGTAGGCCGACCTTGCATAGCGATGTTTCATCAAGGTGGCGTGGAAGGTGCAGGAGCAGGTGGCCATTTTGAACGTACCTTGGACGCGGAAGGGCGCATTGATTATGAGTATGCTTCGGATGTTCATTTGAGAGTTGTAGCGGAATTATTTAAACAAGACTGCGCTATACTTACGAAAATTGGTATACATCTGCTGCGTTTATACATGAAAATAGTTGATCATAGACTGCGCCATGGGCACGCAGAGACTGATGAAATGTTCCACACATTCCATTTGACGGTGGCGCAGATTGAAAAATTTTTATACAACAGATGGTATGTGAGTGCGCAAAATGCTCAAGTACTTTTGGGCGAATTAACGAAAGAAGCCGCGGTATTGATTGCTTCTATTCCCGAGCTAGGAAATATGGAGTATGACCTAGGGATACAGACTCTGCTACACGCTCATCTTCAACCTGATCCATTCATGCCCGCAAAACAAACAGCACTGTCTTACCAACAATATGAAATTGCTTTGACCTTGTTGACACCGCCAGTGCCGCAAAGCCAAGCACATACTTGTCGTCGGTCTCTTGAACTGCCTAGAGGGGGATTATGGGTATTACAAGCTAATGAAATTTCTGCCCTGCAAGGGCTGGCAAATGATTACGCAGAAAGTATTGTATTTAGTCATGGATTGTCTGGGCCATTGTATGCACTCTGCAATCGTTCTGAGATTGCGCGAGAATTATTGCCAGAGTTTTTAGAGTTATTGGCTAGTGATCCCGATTTTTATACTAAAGCCTCTCCAATTTTAGCGGAGCAAGTTGCTGCTAGACAGGTTTTTTCTACGCCATCGGTGGATAATGCTCGTCGCTTGAATACGTCAGGAACCGCGGGCCGGTCAGTTTTTCGTTCGGTTTCTACCGAGGAGGAAAGAAGTAGGTTATTTTCTCCAGGTAAAATGCCCTCTACAATTTTTAACTCCGGTTCATCGGTTGCACCTACTCCTTATTCTGTTCATGCTATTTATACATCAGCCGTTGAGGTAAGAGATGGCCTTAAACGAGAAGTGGTTGAGCATTATGATAATCCCTTTGATAGGTCTGTGTATGGTGAAGCAAAAACACCACTGCAACTGCAAAGCGATATAAATACGCCACCAACTTCTAGAAAGTTGTTTGACTCTGGCTTAGACGAAGAAGACTCTGAAAGCTTCAGGGCCAAAAGTACGTCTGGATTGCGTTCACAGCCTGAAATGTTACAGCCGCCATCCGATCTGAATACCTGTTTTTGGCTGCGAGCCATTCAAGGTTGCCTCGCCATCGGCGGTGTATGTGCCGTGATAGCGGTATTAACCTGTCCGCCTGTTGCAGCCGCACTGGGATTGGCTACGGTTTTGGGCGTTGCAGTGAGTGATATTGCTGTGACAGCCACTTTTTTGGCTGGGACGTCGGTATTGTTAGCGGCAAGTATGTTTGCCGTGAAACAGACTGTGGATGATCCTGTAGTTGAGAAACCGTTTCACCGAAACGGTGGACCTCGTTAGATTTAAGTTGCTAATTCTCAAGACCTAATCTACTGACTGTTTGAATTTGGTTTTATATATGTATCGTGCAACGGATGTTGGTTCGGGTTAATTTTTTCGCGTGGGATAGACTTTTTATATCTCTGTACCATTTGCACGGTATTGTGTTTGTCTGAGACTGATTTTTCAGAATTTTGATCTGGTTGCGTGAATTCGGTCAATTTTTTATCTAATCCTTCAATCTCGCTAGAAACTTGTTGTCGCATGTGTGAAAGCTCTCTTATGGCAGCAGTATTATTTTCAATAGCCAACTGCCTAGCGACGATTCGTTGTTGCCACCTCACCATCAGTTCCCTAAATTCTGTTTCGGCTTCCGGACTATCAATCGTTGCTCTTTTTTGTTCAATATTAATATCTGCTCTTTCTAGAGCTCGTTGCCATTTGGCGTTTTGGGTTTCTAAGGCCTGTATTTTTTCGGTTAATTCATGGAGTTCTATTTGTTTGGGTATGCGGACCTAATTTAACCTAAATTCGTGATGCCACTGGGAACTCAGATATGCTACTCTTAACCTATATGGCCAAGGAACTAGCCTGTCATGCATGAAAATCAGATTGTATATCAATTAGCGGTTAATTTTTTATCGAAGATAGCGCTGCGCTTAGAACGTCTTTTTGTTGCCATTGAACAAGCTTGTCAGGCTACTAATCCGATTATTCATCATTATGCTCTGAAAAACGTTGTAGAAATTATAAAGTTAGTTGAAAAACCGGAGTTGAAAAGTCGGTTTGTGAAAGAATTGATGCGCATTGAGCATGCGGTGCAAAAATCAAAAACACCCATTTCCGATGTGCGCTATGCGCGTTTGTTTGTCCAAGTTCAAGTATTAAGCCATATTTCTGGTCGTTTTGGCGATACCATTCATCAAGATCCTTTTTTACAATCCATTCGTTTGGCGCAAACCGCACATCCTAGCGATTGTGAGTTGCATGCCCCTCAATTATTGTTTTGGTTAGAAAGTCCAAGCAAAACGCGGCAAGCGCATTTGTTGAATTGGGTGCAACAATTACAAGTCCTGTTAGATACAGTTACTATTTATTTGGCTTTATTGCGTGACACAGCGCAATTTGAACCGATTGAACTTGCGAATGGATTTTACCAGTGCTCTTTGCCTACTCGTGCTGCACATCAATTAATTTTGCTGAGGATGGTGCGCGAAGACAATATTGTGCCTAAAATTCAAATTGGTCATCATGGATTAAGTATTCGCTTATGCGATGCCTATTCTATGCAAGAAGTTAGGAATTCATCTATCTCAACGTTAGATTTGGCCGTGTGTCAACTATGAGACACTGTCCTCACAGTTTACTCTGCTGGTCGAAATGCCTAGTAGACTGTGAAGACAGATATTGAGATAAAAAATGAGGTAGTCTATGACGGTCAAAACAGCGGAAGGTTCGATCATTCGAGCATTATCCGAGCGGATTGTCGAGGCACAACGTCCGATTCGTATTCTGGACCAAGTGAAATGGGACGACACGATCAAACGAGACTTTTTTCGTCACAAAGCACATAAACTTCCTAAAGTAGATCAGAATTATTATAAAAAACGACCGCTTCCTTTTGATGTTGTCACTAAAATTGAAGAGTTTCGCGGTATTTTGCGCGATACAAACAATCAATTAGGCGAATATTCTCCTGTTACACGTCTTATCAAACGCCAATGTGATGAATATATTCGTGCATTGCATATGCTCGAATCGCGGGGTACGCCGGTTTTTGTCGAATTGTCTAAAACATTGTATGGCAGTCCTGATGATGTGTTTTATATGGGGGGGCCGCGTCTATCTGAGATGGGAGGCGTCTTATTTGATTTATTAACTACCTTAGACGTGCAATTGGTGTCGGACCTAGATATCCCCAAGTATTCGCCGCAAGAAGCTAAAAAGATACTCCAAAAGCGTTTAAATGAATTTTTTACACATGATGAAGTCAAAGTGTTGCTCAATGATAAAATGATTGCAGATGCAGCGGCAGGTTCTGATAAAATCAAATTGAGTAATAAAGTAAAGTTTTCAGATCGAGAGTTGAAGTATTTAGAGGTGCATGAAGGGTGGGTGCATTTGGGAACGACGCTTAATGGGAAAGCGCAACCTTATTGCTATTTTTTATCCAAAGGGGCTCCATCTTGTACAGTCGTTCAAGAAGGGTTGGCAGTAATGACGGAAGTGGTCTCTTTTACCTCGTATCCAGCGCGGATGCGAAAAATCACTAATCGCGTGATTGCCATTGAAAAAGTTACGCAAGGCGCTGATTTTTTGGATATATTTCGTTATTTTATAGAATGTGGCTTGTCAGAAGACGAGGCGTATAAACAATGTGTGCGCGTGTTTCGTGGCAGTGTACCGACTGGTGGGCCTTTCACCAAAGATCTGGCTTATGCCAAAGGATTTGTACTGTTATATAATTTTTTATGTTATGCCATCAGTGAGCGGCGCATTGATGTGGTCCCCATTTTATTTTCGGGTAAACTCTCTTTGGATGATGTTCCCTTATTATTAGAACTGAAGGCGCAAGGATTATTAGCCGAACCGAGGTATATGCCCAATCAATTTAAAGATTTGGCAGCATTGAGTGTTTGGTTAGGATTTTCCTTGTATTTGGATCAATTTGATTTTGCAGAAATCCAACGTAATTTTAGGTTTTTATTGGCGTAAATCTAGGATGAAGACGATGCGAACAAATCTAGATGTCGTGCAACATAATATTGCAGATTGGACGCGAGCAGTTGACGTTGCGATGAATGCCCGTGTGGCAGCTATCGCTGCTGCGGATGCAGAATTAGATGCAAAAATTCATGCGGCCAAAGCAAAATTAATTGTGCCACGGAATACCTATTTGCGCGAACAAAAATTTTTTAAACGGAAAATATGGCCATTTAAAGCAGCTCGAGAAAAATTTAAACAGGTGACTTTAGAATTTGAACGTGCGCAAGAGGTCGTGGTTAAACTGGAAAAAGCCAAAGTCCTGATCGCCAGTCTACAACGTGATGATCTCATCAGACAAAGTGATATTACCGTGCAAAATACCAAAATAACGCCTCTATGGGATGCTTTGGATGCAAAGACGACACGGGGTGAGGCCTGGGATGATGCAGATAAAAATAATTATAAGAAAATCCAGAAAGCCCAGGATTTTATTGCGGAAATTCGTGGTCAGATCCTTAAAAATACCCAGCGTATTGGATATTGCCATCGTTTGGCGACCGCTTATGATGATGCACATCCTGAGCAATTTCCAGGACATTGGTTAAATATTGCCTCAGTCATTGTGGAGCAACAAGATCGCTATGGTTTCAAGGGGGATATTGATCGAAGGGATATGAGCACGACTAAGACTCCAGGCTCTGGCTTAGAGGGATACAGCACTTCTTATGGGGCAGTTTTGAAACCCACGGAGGTGGTTCGGTATACATTGCCTGGTACTAAAATTCAACTTGAGCAAGATAGATACGGAAAAATAGTGGATAAAACACCTGCTGGTGTTGATATGCAGCACAAAGCCCTGGCCGCTATAAAAATGGCGCATTTGCTATTGTTGGATCGAGTCAGACATTCTGAAAAACCCATTTGTCTAAACGGGGGAGCCGAATCTTTACAGCAAGCACGCTTGATTGTGGCGGCATTGCAAGTGCAAGCGAAACAAGCTGGACTTGTGTTCAACTCATCGGATCTGATTGTGGATATACCAGGATGGCGGAATTGGCGTGGGTCTGATGTGGAAACGAATGCTCAGATTGCGCAATATGAGACTGAGATAGAGGGTATTATCGTTCGGCACCATGCACAAGATGATTTAAAAGAAAAAGTGGGCGCGGTTCGTGGAAAAACGCTTATAGACAATGAGCCAAGTCATCCGCCTCGTAAACATTAGACCAGGGCCCAATCTACCTCAATAAACAAGGTTATATATGAAGAAAAATTTAGCGATTGGAGTATTTGATTCTGGAATGGGTGGTTTGACGGTTTTGCGCGCATTGCGGCGTGAATTGCCTGCTGAGTCATTCATTTATCTTGGCGATACTGCGCGATTGCCGTATGGTACCAAATCGCGAGACACCGTGAAATCGTATGCTATGCAAATGGCACAATTGTTGATTCAACGGCAAATCAAAGCACTGGTTATTGCGTGCAATACTGCAACAACTGCGGCTTTGGAGCATTTGCAAACAACTTTTGCTTTGATTCCGGTGATTGGTGTCGTGAGGCCTGGGGCAGCAGCTGCGGTTGCGGCGACACGCAATCAACGCATTGCGGTATTGGCAACGGAAACCACCATTGCAACTCACGCTTATCAGGATTTGATTCGGCAGCAATTACCTAATGTGGTTATTCATTCCAGAGCGTGTAGTGTGTTGGTCGCACTGGCTGAGGAGGGGATGATTGATAATGCCATTGCCCGGGAAGCATTAACCCATTATTTATCTGGATTGACAACGGAAGATACGATTTTGTTAGGCTGCACACATTTTCCTGTATTCAAAGCCAGTTTACGTAAAATGTTGCCAGAGGATGTTCAGTTGGTGGATTCTGCTGATGCGACAGCTGCGGTACTCAAAGAACAGTTGGCTATAGCTGCTTTGACACATCCTAATACTAAGGAGCGGGGCAGCATCCAGTATTTAGTGACCGATTCGGTACAGCGTTTTCAAACCATAGGGGAGTTTTTTCTGCAAGAGCCTATTCATAAATCTGATATTGAATTAGTCGATGCCGGTGGGGCGAGTACCGTTACGTAAAAGATTGGTAGGTTGGGACTTGCCCTAGATTATGCAAATAAGGCTATTTGTTGTACAGTTATTCGTAATTATGGTATAATACTGTTTTATTCCCAGGCGGTATGACCATGTTTTTTTCTCATAAAGTCAACGAAACTCATAAGGACCTTGACTCGGTTCGCGCCTTTACTTATCTATGCAAAAATATTAAATTTAGCGTGGTGAGCAATGCGGTGACTTTTTATCCTGATATGTCGGTTTTTACGCGTAAACAGGTTGTAAGCGTTTTGAAAAAATACATAAAGATTCGGATTTGTCTCACAAAGACGTTTATCGGGTGCATTTAGAGCATGCATATTATCATAAGGATGAGTTTGAGTGGGAGCCAACCCATTATCATTGGCGCTTTACCAAAACCCTAGATCAGGCGTTATTGACCAAAATTTTAGATTGCTTTTTGGAAAAACAGTTTATCACGCCAGCAGAAAAACAGGGGCTTTTAGTTGCTTTTCAGCAAGTAAATCTTATGCCAGTCCATGAATTTGAATCGCTTATCACCCAAGATTGTCTTGAACAATTACAAGCCGTGATTAATGAAAAATATGCTCAAACCAAAGATAGTGATTCGCATAGTCTGGCTCAAGCAGTATGGAATGATTTGGCAAAATTGACAGCAACTGGTAAAAAGTTATCTACAATAAGGCAATACATCAACGCGGTCAAATTTGTGTTAACCAATCCCAATGCTGAGCATCTTTCTTATATGCGTGAGTTGGCAGAGGATGCTGCCCAGTCTTGGCCGAGTTTGAGTGTGGCGCTTTTTATATTGGGTGCTGCCTTAATGACAACGGGTACTTGTCTGGGGTTTGGCGTACCTGGGTTGGTGGTTGGCGTTGTGGGTGGTGGCTTATTTTTGCTAGGTGCTAAGAAACTCTATGATTCCAATGATGAAGATTCTGATGCGATCCAAGATGTGAAATTTTCCCAGGATTTTTTGGCATTATCTGCAGTTGCAGCCTAATTTTTTTTAACGCTAACTGTCGCCAAAGATGTTTTTAATTTACCCACAAAAGCTGACTGTTTCCGAAGAAAGACCATTTTCGTATATGCTCTATGCTTTATTTTGGACAATATCACGGATAACGTTTCTCATTATTTCACGATTAGCATCTTTTAACATATATTCTACAGCCAGTTCTTCGAAATTCACATTTTTCTCTAAATCAGTTTTATTTGTTCAAGACTATTGTATCACGTACTAATGGTGGACATAAGATAAAAAAAAAGGCATTTAGATAAATTTTTGTCTTAAGATGTGGTTTTTTTCAAAACCGCGCCAATTGGGGGCTTTGTGTTTAAGTGCTGTTAAATCACTCATGAGTAGCCAGAGGTTTTGCTTCATTATGAGGTAGTGACTCATTTATTTTGTTCTCATCCGCATCATACTATTACGTTAGAGTTTGTTGCGATTATCTGCAGCGGCAACCTAATTTTTGTTTTATGCCGATGCTCAACTATTCTTCTTTAGCAGGACGATTCATCAATCGAATGACAGCCTCTTGAGGGCTCCTTTGTTGCGAGAGCACTGCGTAGACCTCTGCGCAAATTGGCATATCTATTTGATGTTTTTGCGCTAGGGTATGGATTTGTTCCGCGTTATATTTGCCTTCTACAACTTGGCCGATATTTTTTTCAGCGGTTTGGAGATCCAATCCCTGGCCTACCAATAAGCCAAAACGACGATTGCGAGATTGATTGTCAGTACAAGTCAAAATCAAATCACCGACACCGGCTAGGCTGAGACAGGTTTCTGAGCGGGCATGATAGGCTTGTAACAAACGGCGCATTTCTGCTAATCCACGCGTGATTAACGCTGCCTGAGCATTGGCACCGTAGCCAATACCGTCGCTGATGCCACAAGCAATGGCCAAAATGTTTTTGATGGCGCCGCATAATTGCACGCCAACCACATCCTCGGATAAATAAACGCGGAGGGAAGGGGTATGGAGTAAATCTTGAATTTGCTGCTGGTAAACAGGATGAAGACTGGCAACCACCAGGGCCGTTGGTAGGCCCAAGGCGACTTCGCGTGCGAAGGATGGACCAGAAATGATCGCAGTTGGATAGTCATTCCCCCAGCGCTGCTTGACCAATTCACTCAATATTTGGCAGCTGTTGGGATCGACGCCTTTGGTCAACCATGCCAAACCGGATTTGGGTTGGGGCATCGCGGTGAGCAATTCAGAAAAGGCATGCGATGGCACGGCAATTAGGACATGTGTTGCTTGTGCAACACAGTCGTCTAATTGCATAGAACATGTCAAAGATGGGGGGAACGGATTTTGCGGAAGATAGCGTTCATTACATCTTTTGGTTTGCATGTCTTCATAATGCGCCGCGTTTTTGGTCCACAATACCACAGCATGCTTTTGCTCAGCCAAAGCAATCGCAACCGCTGTCCCCCATGAGCCAGCGCCAAGTATTGAAATAGATTGTTTACTGGACATCTACTTTTTGCTCTTGTTGAGCCTGCATTTTTTGCATATATAAGGCATCAAAATTAATGGGAGACAAAACGAGCGGAGGGAAACTGCCCTTGGTGACAAGAGAAGAAACCGTTTCGCGCACATAAGGGAACAAAATGCTAGGGCAAAAACCACCTAAAATATGGTTGAGTTGCTCTGCGTCAGGACCATTCACTGTGAAAACGCCTGCTTGTTGAACTTCCACTAGAAAAGCGGTTTCTTCTTTGTTTTTAACGGTTGCGGTGACAGTTAAAGTGACTTCATAAGTATTGGCTTCTAATTCAGTATGATTCGTATTCAATTCTAAGTTTAATTCCGGTTCCCATTTTTTTTGAAAAATGGCGGGGGTTTGCGTCGTTTCAAACGAAGAGTTTTTGATATACAGTCTTTGAATGATAAATTGTTGTAAGTCATTTTCTGGTTGATTGGCTTCAGTACTCATAAATTATTATTCCTTGTAGGGTTTATTCAAAAAATTTGTCTAATTGACCAGCCGCATTAAGTGCATAGAGATCATCACAACCCCCAATATGGTGATCATTGATAAAAATCTGAGGCACAGTTTGTCTGTGGGCTTTATTTTGCATTTCAATCCGCTTCTCTGGATCCAGATCTATGCGTATTTCGGTATAACTGATATTTTTTTTCTTAAACAGCATTTTAGCTCGTTCGCAATAAGGACAGGTAGCAGAACTGTAAATAAGGACGGTTGGACTCATTTTTTCACCAGGGGTAAATTGGCTGCTTGCCAAGCTGCAATGCCGCCTTCTAGTGTCATTAACTGTGAAAATCCTTGTGCAGACAGTTTTGGAGCAAGTTTTTGAGCTTCAAATCCTCTAGAACAGACTAAGATGACTGGCTTGTCCTTGTGTTGGTGCATTTTAGGGAGCCTAAAATCGGCTTCAGTGGCACGGATAGCACCGATGATATAGCCTTTTTTATAAATTTCAGCGGGACGCAAATCGATGACCACGGCTGAAAAATGATTGATTTGCTCAATTGCTTGGGCTGTGCTGATGGCTTTTCCGGCCTTTTTCAAACTGAAATACTCATAAATCATGAGCACAAGAAGAATAACGGCAAATGCTACCGCCAATTGCCAATGGCGCGAAACAAACTGACTGACGTTGTCCACATGTAATCCTATATTGATATGCTAGAGAAGATTATCCCATATTTATTTGATCAATCAAGTACTGATATACTCATTCCTTCGGAATCTAGGATGGATTAAGAAAAGGATCATCAATGTTACATGCAGTACCTAATTTAACGACCTCACAAACGGGGCCTCTTTTACCCATTGAAGCGCATATTCTGCAGAGAGTTGCGACCATTGAATCCTGGTTTCGAGATGAGTGGTTTAAGACCCCTGCGCCTTTGATGTCTTCGGTTGATTTGCGCCATGCTGGATTCAAACTAGCACCTGTGGATACGAATTTATTTCCTGCTGGATTCAATAATTTGAATCCAGCGTTTATTCCTTTATGTGTGCAAGCGTTGCAGTCTTGCTTAGGAAATAATTGTCAGCGTATTTTACTCATACCAGAAAATCATACGCGCAATCAGTTTTATCTCCAAAGCTTGACCGTATTACGTGAGACGCTTCTCAATGCTGGCTATCAAGTGCGTTTAGGGAATCTTAGTCCTGAACCAGCGGAGCCAGTGAGTCTAGAGGTGGATGGCCAAGATTCCTTGATTTTGGAGCCCGTATTGCGACGGGGTGACCGAATTGCTTTACACGATTACGATCCCTGTGTGGTGATATTAAACAATGATTTGTCGGCTGGGATACCTGACATTCTGCAAAACTTAGAGCAATCTATTGAGCCTATTCCTCAATTAGGTTGGGCTACACGTTTGAAATCAGTGCATTTTCGGTATTATGATGACGTGGTTAATGAGTTTGCACCTTTGATTGATTTAGATCCTTGGTTGATCAATCCTATCTTTTCCGAGGTATCCGATTTGGATTTTATGGCAAAAACCGGCATTGATCGTTTGAGTGTGGAAGTAGACGGTGTTTTGCAAAAAGTGCGTGAGCGCTATCGGCAAATGGGTAGACAAGACAAGCCTTATGTGGTGGTTAAAGCTGATAGTGGGACTTATGGGATGGGGATCATTGTGGTACATGATGCCGCGGAAATATTATCGTTGAATCGCAAACAACGCACTAAAATGGCCAAAATCAAAGGAAATCAAAATGTTACTCGCGTGATGATTCAAGAGGGAGTCTATAGTTTTGAAAAAATGGCAGATGGTGCTGTGGCGGAGCCCGTGGTGTATATGGTGGGTCAATATGTGGTAGGAGGCTTTTATCGAGTTCATCGTAGCTTGGGAGCTAATGATATTCTCAATACCCCTGGTATGCATTTTGAGCCGCTGGCCTTTGCACAAGCCTGTAATCTCCCCGAATCATCTGCTCATGATGGGTATCATCGATTTTATGCTTATGGTGTGATTGCACGCTTGGCGGCATTGGCGGCAGCACGTGAAGCTGCTGCTTTAAGACAAGGAACGGTATGAATCTAGCTCTATTGATGGATCCCTTGGATACGCTTGATCCCAAAAAGGATACCAGTTTGGCCATGTTGAGCGCGGCCTGTAAGCGTCACTGGGACTGCGGGTATTTTACGCTACATGATTTGTTTGCTCGGGATGGTGAAGCTTTTGCAAGTGTGACGCCAGTTGTCGTAGATGCAGACGCGACGCGCTGGACGGAACAAAATGCAACTGTGCGGCCTTTGGCGGAATTCGATATCATCTTAATCCGTAAAGATCCGCCTTTTGATTTAACCTATTTGTACGCAACGCAAATATTGGCTTTGGCCGAACGGCAGGGGGTGTTGGTCAGCAACAAACCTCAGTCTTTGCGCAATCATAATGAAAAACTTAGTCTTTTACAGTACCCAGAGGTTTGTCCGCCCACATTAGTCAGTATGGATATGGCGCGTTTACAGGATTTTTGGCAAGAACATCATTCGGTTGTATTCAAACCGTTGGACGCAATGGGCGGCGGCTCAATATTTCATGTCAATGAAGAGGGGGCCAATTTAAATGTGATTTTGGAAACGCTGACTGGGCGTGGTAGCCGCTGCATTATGGCGCAACGCTATTTGTCTGATTTACCGCGCAGCGGCGATAAACGCATTATTCTGATTAATGGAGAACCGATCCCGCATGCATTGGCTCGGTTTCCCAAACCAGGCGAGTCAAGAGCTAATCTAGCAGCTGGCGGGCATGGTCGGGTGGTTCCTATTACGGACCGCGATCGATTTCTGTGCCAGATTCTCAAACCGAGTTTACAAGCCCAAGATCTCCACTTTGTCGGTTTGGATGTGATTGGGGATTATGTGACAGAAATTAATGTCACCAGTCCTACCTGTGTGCGCCAAATTAGCTCAGAAACGGGTTTAGACATTGCAGGAGACTATTTAGATTTTTTGACTGAACTTCTGGGATGAATTGTAAACACGCCCTATTTTAAGAAACTTTATAGAGTCTGCCATTCTGGCGAAACAGTACTGATTTATCAATCCAATGAGCTCGATTGAAATGTGTTTTAATACCATCATAAAGACGGCAAGAATCAAACAGCAACGTCATATTCTGACTATCTTGCTGTACGTTTTTATCGCAAGATACCCATGTTAAACAAGCAGTATGTTGCTTACAAATAGATTGATCTAATTGAGCGTCCTTGTGAATATAGAGAGAGTCTGGAACATAAAATCGCAATGGCATCTCGAGCAGAACGGAATTATCCGCGAACAGCTCCCCTTTATCGATATAGTTTAAAAAAGCAGGGGTATGGTTGTAGTGCGTCCAAATATATTTATACATTCGAAAATCTCGGTGATCAATTGCAACAAGAAAAAAAACAAT
>CAIRCS010000135.1 GCA_903877115.1 uncultured Legionella sp. | reverse complement strand
ATTAGGCAACGATTTTCTGTGGTTAAGTTCTAAATGATATTTAAAATCAAGTGGTTATACCATTCAAAAACTGGGATCAGAGCCAGGTATAAGCGGATGACTAATTCTGTGTTAAACTGCGCTACATTTTCTTGGAATAGATATACAGTACTTATTTGATGACTATACGGTACTTATCCACAACTAGACATTTCTCATGAATTTACCAACTCAGATCTTAGAAAAAATTCGATCGCGTAAATCAATTCCGTTTGTAGAGTTTATGCAAATGGCTTTATATGATCCATTCGGTGGGTATTATACGGCGGGTTTACAACAATTTGGACAAGATTTTACAACTGCACCGCAGATAAGCCCTTTGTTTGCCGCTTGCCTGGCGAATCAATGTGCTGAAGTTTTGAAATCGGTGTCACATCCCGTTATTTTAGAGTTTGGAGCAGGTTCAGGACGCTTGTGTGTGGATGTTTTAAATCGCTTAGAGGTTTTGGATTGTTTGCCAGAATCCTATTTTATTCTTGAACTGAGTGGGTCATTACAAGCTGAACAACGCCAGACTATTGAACAAGAGATTCCGCATTTGCTGTCCAGAGTTCAGTGGCTACAATCTTGGCCAACTACCTCATTTCAAGGAGTGATTCTTGCTAATGAAGTATTAGATGCCATGCCTGTGCATCGGTTTTTGCAAACTGCAGAAGCGTTATATGAAATTCATGTAGCTGCTACGCCCGAGGATCAATTGTGTGAAGTATTACAGCTTTGTGATAATGAAAGATTACAAACGCATGTTAAGCAAGTGCTTGCAGCGGATCTTTATCCCTATCAATCGGAGGTAAATTTATTCGTTGCAGATTGGTTACAACATTGTGCGGAGATCCTTTCGCGCGGTATGATGTTGATTATCGATTACGGTTTTCCGTGTGCTGAGTATTATCACCCAGATCGTAATCAAGGGACTTTGATGTGTCATTACCGTCATCGAACCCATCCCAACCCTTTGATCCATATTGGGGAGCAAGATATTACGGCGCATGTGGATTTTACCCATGTTGCAGAATCTGCTGTGGAAGCGGGATTTTCGGTATCTGGGTTTGCTTCACAAGCCGCTTTTTTGTTGGCTACAGGGTTGTTAGGTTTAGTTAATGCTGATGAACCGACACGTTTGTTTCACCAACAACAAGCCGTAAAATTGTTAACACATCCGAATGAAATGGGTGAATTATTTAAAGTGATGGCGTTAACTCGCGCCTGGGATGAACCACTGAGTGGGTTTTTATTACAAGACAGACGGGCCAGTTTATGAAAAAAAATGATTATGTAACTACCGTAGAATTGCAGAAAGAATCGATGAAATTTTCTGCAGGACATACGACTATTTTCTCTGCTACTGAACGTGAGCCATTACATGGTCATATGTATCAAGTCTATTTAGCTTTAACGACACGGGTCCAAGAAGACGGTATGACCTTTGATTATCGGTATTACAAAAACAAGATCCATGCTTTGTGTAAATTTTTGAACCAAACGTTTTTAATGCCACAATTTTCGCCTCATCTAATTTATGAAGAAGATGAATCATATTTATATTTTACCTTTAATCATAAAAAAATCCCTTTTTTGCGCGAAGATGTGACGCTTTTGCCTGTGGTGAATATTACGGTAGAGGAATTATCGCGTTGGTTTGTGCAAGAATTAATTGCTGAGAAAGAAGAATTGGAACGGCATCGTGTCGAACAGATTGTTGTAAAGGTTTTTTCAGCACCAGGGCAGTCTGCCAATCATATTTGGCATCGATAAATGCTCGAGCCTGCTTACAGCAATGAACCTTTGCTGGTGTATCACATATCCGTACTGCAGACTAATCGAGATTATTTTGATTATATTGGACCCAGTGCTTTGCCTATTGGCGCAAGGGTTTGGGTACCTTTTCGGCAATCGACGCAAATCGGTATTATTGTTGGTGTTCAAGAAAATCAGGTCCCTCGGTCGGGTTTGAAAGCGATTTTATCAGTATTAGACAAAGAACCGGTTTTGACCGATGAGATACTGAGTTTGTGTCGCTGGATCAGTCGCTATTACCAGGCTTCGTTGGCGCTGGTCCTTCGTTTTGCTTTGCCAAAATTGTATCGAGAGGGTAAACCGCTTGAATCCGTTACGGAAGTTTTTTATGAACTGGCGGTTCCTAAAGATCAAGCTGTCTTAATATCCAGTCGCGCTGCAAAACAAAAACAATGTGTCGATTATTTATTAGAGCATGGTGCTAAAAATAAAGAGCATTTGGTCCAAGCAGGTTTTTCTAGTGCTATCTTGCAAGCTTTAGTCGAAAAAAATATTGTGTTGCAACGTAATGAAAGTGTAAAACCCAAAAAAACGATGCAGACTTTGCTTGCGCCTTTGACGTTAAATGCGGAGCAAAGAGATGCCTATACAACGATTATGACGCAGATCCATCATTTCCATTGTTTTTTACTCCAGGGCGTCACGGGTAGTGGCAAAACCGAAGTGTATTTTCATGTTATTGAACAAATTTTGGCGCAAGGCAAACAAGTTTTAGTCTTGGTCCCTGAAATTGGTTTGACGCCCCAATTACGCCAACGTTTTCAAGAGAGGTTTGCCCAACCATTGATGGTCATTCATTCGCAAATGTCGGATGGCGAGCGTCAGCAAGCTTGGTTGTGGGCTTATAAACAGCAAATTCAATTAGTATTAGGTACGCGCTCGGCGTTGTTTACCCCTATGCCGAAATTGGGCCTTATTATTATCGATGAAGAACACGATTCCTCGCTTAAGCAAATGGAAGGGGTGAGATATCTGGCGCGAGATGCGGCATTGATGCGCGCCCATTTTAATCAGATTCCGATTATCTTGGGGACGGCTACTCCGGCACTGGAAAGCTTAGCAAATGCAGATAAAGGAAAATATACGCGCATTTCTTTGTCGAAAAAGGCGTTAAATACTTTCCCCTTACATTACCAAATCGTTGATTTGCGTAGTCAAAGTTTGTTGCATGGTTTGGCAACGGCAACGTATTTAGCCATTGAGCGGCATTTGGCACAAAATCATCAAGTGATGATTTTTATCAATCGTCGCGGTTTTTCCCCTGTGTTGTTATGTCATGCTTGTGGCTGGAAAGCGGCTTGTCCACACTGTGATGCTTGCTTAACTGTACACCGCTCTGCTAATCAACTCCTTTGCCATCATTGTGGATATCAACATGCACAAATGGCGACGTGCCCTGCGTGCCATGGACGCGAATTGATTTTTATGGGAACAGGGACGCAGCGTCTTGAAGAAGGTTTGGCTGAGGTTTTTCCTAAAACCAATGTTTTGCGAATTGATCGCGATACAGTTCAGCACAAACAGGCTTGGGGCGAGCATTTGCATCAGATTGAAACAGGTCAAGCCCAATTGATTGTGGGTACTCAAATGCTCGCTAAAGGCCATCATTTTGCACGCTTAACGTTGGTCGTGATTTTGGATGCGGATTATGGATTTTATGATCCAGATTTTCGAGCTTTGGAACGTTTAGGGCAATTGATAACGCAAGTATCCGGTCGTGCTGGCCGTGCAGAGGTTCCAGGTGAGGTCGTAATCCAAACACATATTCCCGATCATCCGTTGTTGAATACCTTGATCCAATCTGGCTATGATGTATTTGCTCAAGAATTACTCCACGCGCGGCGTGAAGCGCAACTTCCCCCTTTTTCCTATATGGCGCTGTTGCGTGTCCAAGGAAAATATCCTGAGAAGGTGTTGCAATGCTTACATGCTATCAAACAACAACCCAAAGCGACGGGTTTGATGATTATGGGCCCAGCACCCGCTCCTTTAGCAAAAAAAGCCGGTCAACATCGTATGCAATTATTATTTAAATCCGGATCTCGGCAAGTATTGCAAACTCATTTGACCGCGCTCAGAGATTGGATCTCTTCTTCAAAACTAACCAGTGGCTTGCGCTGGAGTATCGATGTTGATCCGATTGATTTAGCGTAACTACCCAGTCCTGTCTCATTTATCGCATTTTCCCTCTATTTCTGCTCGTTCATTATTCGTGATTGTTTTTTTGTTTAGTGCTTCTTATTTAATCTTTCGGTAAGGATTCGTGGATAAAATGCGGGCACTGTAGTTAAAAAATGAGAAAGTGTATGACAGGTAAGTGGAGTGCTGAACAAGACGATGTATCGAATATTAAGATGAAGTTAACTCAATTTAAAGGCAATATTGCAGCGCTAAAAGAACAATCCCCAAGAGAGTTTTTAGAGTTGCTTTCGATGAAACTTGTTAAAGAGTTGTATTTTACGAAATCATTGATTAAATCGAATTCTAGCGAAGAAAATTTAGTTAATAATACAATGGCACTAAGTTAAGGAGTTTTTCTTAATATTATCATGAAGTTGGGTTGAACGCGTCACCTGTTGTGTTTAGTATTGTTTTTCCAAAAAAAATAATAAATGCAAAGGATCCGCGTTGTGACCATTTGTACCAGTTTTTTGAGCCAAAGTCATCAAGCAAGCATCATTTCTCAGATAAAAAATACAGTCGATTTACCATTCAAACAGATGTT
>CAIRCS010000134.1 GCA_903877115.1 uncultured Legionella sp. | reverse complement strand
GAAGATTGATGTACAGCTATCAGATGAAACAGTATGGTTAACTCAACCACAAATGGCTGAGCTTTTTCAAACTACCCAACAAAACATTAGTCAGCATATCAATAATATCTTTGAAGAAAATGAACTAGCTCAAAATGCAACCCGGCAAGCAAAACGATCAGCCCCTGAGCGATAAAGCATTGCCAAAAGCGATTATCAGAATCCAAGAGCGCGTTGGAATACCACAGTGGACCGCTCATGATTTAAGAAGAACATTTGCAACCCAGCTAGGAGAGGCGCTTCAGGTTGATCCGGTCGTTATTGAAAAATGTTTGGGGCATAAAATACCTAAAATTATGGCAACATACAATAAAAACGAAATGCTACCGCAGAGGAAGGAAGCGCTGAACCAATGGGCTCAGTTCATTGAAAATTTATTAGAAAGATAAAGATGATACGTTAGTGAGTTAGTAGAAAGCCTGGTCATGAGAAAATTCGGAAATTCCGAATTTTCTACCAAACCCACTCATTGTTATCATAGTGATGTCATTATTTGGAGTAAAGACAATGTCAATTTTTCAAGTTGAAGTAGTACCTATTTTTTTAGAGCCCCATCCAAATGCCGATACGTTATCCATTGTAAAAGTATATGGTTATACTGTGTGCGTGCGTACGGCTGATTGGAAAGATAAAAAAACAGGTGCTTATATCCCACCTGATAGTATCGTACCTGATAATGAGAATTTTGCGTTTTTACAAGGTAAAACACGCATTAAAGTCAGACGCTTACGTGGTATCGTTTCAATGGGTTTATTGGTTCCCGCACCTGACGGCGCTGAAATAGGTCAGGATGTGGCTGAAATTTTCGGTGTCAAACACTATGAACCACCCTTAGATAACGCAAAAAGCGGCGGTGAGACAGAGGCTCCTCCTATTGGAATTATCGCTCCCAAGTATGATGTTGAAAATATGCTACGTTTTGCGGAGTTATTTCAAAACGATGAATCTGTCTATGTCACAGAAAAAATTCACGGTGCAAATGCTCGTTATCTATGGCATGACAACCGCATGTGGTGTGGTTCAAAAAGTGAATGGAAGAAACAAGCAGACGAAAACTTATGGTGGCGTGCGCTGCAACAAAATCTCTGGATAGAAACTTATTGTCGTGCTCATCCAGGATCCGTATTATATGGTGAAGTATTTGGTAATGTGCAATCTTTGAAATATGGTGCAAAATCAGGACAGTATCAGGTTCGTATATTTGATATTTTACAGGATGGTCACTGGTTAGACACAACCGCGCTGTTTGCGATCAAAGAAATACAAACTGCACCATTATTGGGTGTTTATCCGTTTAATTTAAAGGTATTACAAGAAATGGCAGAAGGTGATTCATTGGTAGAGGGTGCTAAGCATATTCGTGAGGGAATCGTAGTTCGCCCAAAGACCGAACGGATAACACCAGAAATTGGCAGACTGCAATTAAAGTTGATTTCTAATGCCTATTTAGAACAGTAATGTGACACGGATAAGAAGGATAACAACTAATGGATCAGACTGCCTTAATGGCATTGTTACATCAATTGACTGCAAGCTGGGAAAATGAAGTGGTTGAATTCAAGCAGGTTGATGATTCATATTCAACATCCAAGATTGGCGAATATTTCTCCGCACTGGCAAATGAAGCAAATTTACGTAACGTTGAAAAAAGTTGGCTAATATTTGGAATTAATAATCACACTAGAGCTATTGTTGGAAGCGACTATCGACAAAATAAAGAGCGGTTGTATAGTTTGAAACATCAAATATCACAAGGTACAGAACCATCCATTACATTCCGAGATATCCATGAACTAAATGTACCAGACGGTCGTGTCTTGCTTTTCGAAATTCCAGCCGCTCCCATGGGAATACCCATCGCATGGAATGGTCATTATTATGCTCGCGCTGGAGAGAGTCTTACCCATCTAGGCTTAGATAAGTTAGATCGCATTCGAAAGCAAGTTGGATCTACGGACTGGTCAGCACAAATTGTTACGGAAGCAACGATAGAACATCTTGATCCTGCTGCTTTGAAAAAGGCTCGTGAGGGATTTTCTCAAAAATATAAAAACCGTTTTAATTTAAATGAGGTAATGGGCTGGTCCGATGTTACTTTTCTTGACCGAGCCAAACTTACAACAGACGGCAAAATTACAAGGACAACCTTGCTTTTATTAGGGAAATCAGAATCATCCTATTTTCTTTCTCCTCATCCCGCACAGATGACCTGGAAACTGGTAGGAGAGGAGCGTGCCTATGAGCATTTTAGCTTGCCTTTTTTATTAACAACAGGGTTGCTTTATAACAAAATAAGGAACGTACAGTTGCGAATTCTTCCTGCGAATGAATTAGTTGCGGTTGAGCTCGCAAAATATGATCAACAAATTGTATTAGAAGCTTTGCACAACTGCATTGCTCACCAAGATTATTTGCGTCACGGTAGAATTCTTGTCACAGAATTTGTCGATCGACTAACGCTTGAAAACGAAGGTTCATTTTATGATGGTCAACCAGATGATTATATCCCCGGTCATAAAACTCCGCGCAAATACCGTAATCCATTTTTAACGCAAGCGATGGCTGAACTTGGTATGATTGACACTATGGGTTGTGGGATCCATGAAATGTATACGGGGCAAGCTCGCCGATATTTTCCTTTACCTGATTATGATTTAAATGAGCCTCACGCCGTCAAAATGACCATCTATGGGCGTATTGTTGATCTGGCGTACTCAAGAATGCTTATTCAAAAAACGGATCTAACATTAGATGAAATTATCGCACTTGATCGTGTCCAGAAGCATCTCCCTTTACAAAAAGATATCATTAAGCATTTACGAGCAGAAAAGCTAATTGAAGGCCGTAAACCTAATTTTCATGTTTCTGCTTTCGTCGCAGATGCCACGTCTACTAAGGCCGATTATATTCACACTCGCGCACAAGACAATGCGTATTATCAAAAATTAATTATTGATTATCTTAAAAATTTTAAATCCGCTACACGTAAAGAAATCGACACATTACTGTGGAGCAAGCTGAGTGACGCGTTGGATAATACACAAAAACTGAAAAAAGTTGACAACTTACTTACCCATTTGCGAAATAAGGGCGAAATTCAAAATATTGGATCTCGTAGATCACCAAAATGGCGATAACAAGGTGTAAAATAATAAATTAGGAATAAAAAGGTATAAATTAGGAATAAATCCAGGAATAAATACCATTAAAAAACCATTTATTATCAAGCATAATGACATCCATTTTGATGATAAGCGACGCACCCTTTGCGGGTCTTCATCTTTATACAAGCCAGAATCATAAGCGTAATTTTTTGTTTCATACCATTTACTCTTGGAATTTTTCATAAATAGAACGAAAGATTTCCATTTTCCCCTTAGAATCTGGATGTAGATTAATTTTGTCTAGAATTCAACTCAATACGCCTTGATATTCTGCCATAGACATCTATTCGCGCTTACGATATTTCTTCCATCACTTATAACTCCCCAAATTATCCGCCACACGCAACAACTCAATATACATCCTATATTCCGCAGCAAATTTCCCATAATTTACAATTAATATGATTAATTTACAGTCAATCAGTCCTGGCCAAGAAAAATATCTAACCATATTAAGAAATAGATCAAATAAATTACTACGCTAATGACTTATTATTGCGGTCAT
>CAIRCS010000133.1 GCA_903877115.1 uncultured Legionella sp. | reverse complement strand
TAATTGGGAGAAAAAGAATTGCGCAATAAAGCTACAGCAGAATATTTTGTTAAGGGAGGACGCGTTGTCATGTTGGCTATACTTGCTTTCGTATGCATTGTTCAAGGACAAACAAATTTTAAAGACCCCAAGACAAAAACCATGTCTCTCGTTTCTGAGGGTGTTTTCATGATGGGTTCTAATGTTGGCCCTGATGATGAAAAGCCAGAACATTCTGTTTTTGTTAAATCATTTCAAATAGATATTCTCCCAGTAAGTAATGCTGATTTTGCAAAGTTTCTTAATTCTCAAGGTCTTCAAAATCAGCGAGGTGAAAGCTTTTATGATGATGACGATAATGACGCTAGAATCCATTTGCAAAACTCAATATGGCAAGCTGATACTGGTTATACTTCACATCCCGTTAATGAAGTGAGTTGGGTAGGGGCACGTGATTACTGCGCTTGGCTAAATAAGAGATTACCGACTGAGGCTGAGTGGGAAAAAGCAGCACGCGGAACTGATGGTCGGAAATACCCATGGGGCAATGCAGCGCCCAATGTAAAGCTAGCTTTTTTTGGCGCACCCTTTAACTCATCGGCGCCAGTTGATGCCTTCCCAGAGGGCGCAAGTCCCTATGGAATATTAGATATGGCTGGAAATCAGTGGGAGTGGGTATCAAGTTCTTATCGTCCTTATCCTTACAAACTGGATGATGGTAGAGAAAATCAAAATGCGGGACCGGTCCGCGCTACGCGAGGAGGTGGACACGATTCAAATGCCCAAGAAATTACTACTACTCAGCGTGGTAAATATTTATCCCGTAATCCCAAAGCTGGACATCACAATATTGGATTTCGGTGCGCAAAGCCTGATTAAACCCAATATTAGGAGTCCACTATTAAACGAGCAGATTCTTACCAAAGGTAGTTTGTGTTTTTGTTTGATTTCAAACAAAACTATCGGTAGACTAATCTAAAATTCACAAATAAAAATAATAAGGGACATGATGCGAAAAATTATATTTTTAGGATTGCTATTTCTTTCTAGTTTTTGTCAATTGTCTTTTGCTGAAAAAGATAAGTGGGTTACTTCATGGGTTGGTTCTGTTCAAGGCCCTTACCCAGTCGGTAATCCTTCGGCCCAACCTAATTTAAGCCAAGTTTTTCCTTCCGCAGAAAATGGCGCTGTGAACCAATCCTTTCGCCTCATAGTACGCCCCGATATTTGGGGAAATCGAACTCGTATTCGTTTATCCAATGCGCTTGGAACACAACCTGTCACCTTTGATAATGTGTATGTGGGATTACAGTTGGGAAGTGCAGAAATCGTCAAAGGGAGCAATACGCTTGCGACCTTTGCAGGTAAAAAAACAATCACGATTGCCCCAGGTCAAGATGCCTGGAGTGACTCTGTGAATTTGCCATTTGTTAAAAAAATGGGGAATGCCAATTTGGAAGGTCGTAATCTGGCGGTGAGTTTTCATATCCCAGGTACAAGCGGTCCAATGACTTGGCATGCAAAAGCACTGACAACATCATATGTTACAGCTCCTAACGCCGGAGCAAAAGGAAGTGAAGAGGTGGAAGCGGCCTTCCCGTATTCTGTAGCGTCTTGGTTTTTCTTAGACGCAGTAGATATGACTGCATCTATTGATACCAAAGTGATTATGGCTTTTGGGGATTCAATTACTGATGGAACGGCTTCAACGATGAACGGCGATGACCGCTGGCCAGATGTTTTATCGCGCCGACTGCATAAAGCATATGGCAATAAAGTAGTTGTACTAAATGCAGGCATTGGCGGAAATCAGGTAGCTGGACCGGCAGAATACTCCGCTTCAAAACCATTTCCGGGCGGTCCTTCCTCGAGTATGCGACTTGAAAGAGATGTCTTGAGTCTTTCTGGTATTTCGACATTAATTTGGTTAGAAGGTATTAATGATTTCAGTAAGAATGGTAATGCCAGTACCCAGGCAGTACTCGATGGATTAACGGATGGTGTTCGTCGTCTAAAAGCCGCTGGTATAAAGGTGATTGGAGCAACACTTACAACTGCGTTAGGCAGCACGAGTGCCGCTCATGGATTTCCAGAGCAGGATGAAAAGCGCAAAGTGTTTAATCAATTCATTAAAACCTCGCCTATTTTTTCCGACTATATTGATTTTGATGAAGTAATCATAGACCACTCAACCGGTCAAATGAAAGCTGAATATATCCCTGATAGTACTATAGGTGGACCTGGCGATAAATTACACCCCAATCGAGTTGGATACCAGGCGATGGGTAACTCGATTAATTTGCTTCAACTCATGACTCTGAAGTCAAATTAAGTTTATTCGAGAAAAAGGTGGCATGAATAAAGCAGATACTTCACTGGAACTTGCAACTCAAATCAAATGTATATAATTAATTGTGTAATAAATCTCAGGCAACTCAATCATTTAAGGAAGTAGCCTGATAAAACCGTTGATAAATCAATTGACTTTTATTCCTAATAAGGAATTGTGGAGTCAATGTCGCCGTCCAACAGTAAACTACGGCTCGCATAGGGGAATTGCGTCCCTAATACGCAGTATGAACTGCCTAAG
>CAIRCS010000132.1 GCA_903877115.1 uncultured Legionella sp. | reverse complement strand
TCAATGGCACGCCAGAAAATCGTTTCAAGTGTAAACATTGCAGTAAAGTTTTTTAAGCTCGCGGCAATTTTTTTGGCTGCCGCGCCCGCCTGTACAGCTAATTGTGTGCAAAGCGTCTTACCAATGTCTTGAATGGCGTGCCCATCGAAAAAATTATATTCATTTGCACCAATATATTGTGATAGCCCTTCCACATCTAATTGCAGTCCTCGTTTCGTACTGAACTCTGTCAATAAGTCCATTCCTTTTTGCTTACCGCTTTCTCGTATTGCCTCTGGTATTTTAAACGATTCTTTGATATCATCAAGCATTAATTGAATGTTCTCGTCTTGATGAAAACCGGATTTTTCAAGAGCATCTGAAATGAATTCACGGAATGTTGTATAACCAGAAAGATGCGGGACTGAAGTTTCAGAAGCAACCTGAGCAATTGGCTTTTTAGACGTATTGCGACTTGGACGAGAGGTTGTTTTTGCTGACGACACCGTGTTTGCTGAAGAATTCGGCAGAAGCAAACCATAACAACCCCCTTTCATAACATACCCAACATTTTGCAAATCTTGTGGGTTTTCGGCCGCGTTTAAGACCAGACGAAAACAGCATTCCCACAGTGTCTCAAACGCCGGACTGTCCTTTTTCTTCTGCTTACCAGTAGTATCATCCATCTCGTCATCATCATCAACCACTGCCGTTACAACATCCAAATCGGCGGTTTTCATTTTCGCCAAATCATGCACGGCGGCACAAAACCGTTTAGCGTCATTATACTTTTTTCCAGTGTCGAATGGGAACAAATCCACACCACAAAGTTCTGCAGCAAATCCACGGACCAATTTGAACACAAACCATGTTGCAGAAAAAACCTTAGATTGCACCACAACTTCGCGTTGAAGTAAAATTTGAATTGGGCTGCCCATGACCAACTCTGTAACGATTGTTTGATGAATATTGTCTTTTGAAGGGGGCTTGCGTTTGGGCGACTCGGCCGTCTTTGTGTGCAATGTCCAGAAAACAATCGCACGGCGAAGGGAGCTGCAGCGACCAATTGCACGTTTCGTATTTTCCGCTGTGCGTGCATTTTTCTCCGCTTGGGATTCGGATTTTTTTTTCACAATTGGCTTGAATTCTTCAGAGTTCGCACCGCAAATCATCACAGTCTCGTCGAACAAATCACCAGCTCCCGTAATATACCTCAACATACGCCGCAAGTTAACCTCTGACAGCCTATTACAAAATAAAAACAACACTGAGTATTTTTTTGTACAAAAAACCCCCGTCAACAACGTACTCGTTTTGCTGAGCCAAAAATTTGGCACCCACGAGCGATGAGATATCGTCAAAACCCACCAAGTCCACACTGTTTTGATCACGCATAATTTGCGCGATACGATCACGATCTTCTGTCGACGGGCGGGTCGCATTAAGTCGAAAACTCTCATTTGTCAAATCATCTGGCGGCCCCAGCTTTATTTCTGTATTATCTTTGGGGACAACATAAAAAGATTAGCCAAACTTATACACAATACATTATATTCTTTCATTTACCTGAGAGATTTTCGGTCGACTCATCCTCATTTTCTCCATCGGTTTCGGAATCTTCGCGTTCTCCGCCAGGCGGACAAACTATTCCCTTGCACACCACTGTGCAAGGGAATATAGCACCAACATTAAGAGCTGGTTTGTAGAGTTCCATTCCGTTGTTGAAATGATTTTGAACCAAATTACGAGTCGCAATCATGATGTCAGAATAAAATTCATCTTGCAGCCAGTTTACGCCGAAAACAGCTTCGCTCAACTCAACTACCCTATTCCATGTCAAGCGGTGTTTCACATCAGTATACAGCTGACAACCAAAAAAATTGTCGTTGTCCAGTGCAAATTCTGTTAAATCCACGTTTCCACCGGCCTCCGGCCACTTGAAACACACACCATTGTATTGTAAGTTGACGAGGCAGCACAGAAAAAGTTCCACTGTGCGTGTTCGTTTGTTGATTTCCTGTAAATATTTAAAAACTTTTAACAAACTAGCTTCAACGAAAATGGGGGGGGGGAGAAACACACAACCCCAACCTGCATCGTCTCTTGCGCGATAGAGGCTGAGATGTACGCAGCAAAAATGATTTGTCTTTCAAGTGTATTTTCTGATTTTTTCAGAATATCCACGACGCGTGTCAAAATTTCGGGCCACGTCACGGCTTCGTTCTCTGGCGCAATTACCAATACGGCAAGTGCTGCACTGACGGCAGATTTTCCGTTGCTAACAAACTGCTGCATGGTCAGTCCGTTCAAAGATTGACACGTAGAATCCGAATTCTGAAACCAAAAATTTAGACAACGTAATCAAAAAAATCGCGTAAGCTTACAAGAATCGAAATACAGCCGTAGCCGGCCCCAGGATACCGCATATCAAGTTTTGAGATGTTTTGCATCATGTCACACGCCGAAACCTACACAATTTATTTAGTTGATCTTTATATGTGAAGTAAAACAACAATCAACCTCTGTTTCCAAATCTCGACGCCGCTTTAAAGCCGACCCATGGCCGGCTTTTGCGGACTTGACGGCTGCCTGTTGCGCTTCGATTTTATTAACGTGCTCAAAACTTTTACCATCTGCACTCTATTTGATTGCAAAAGAAAATATGAGCGCACATGATGCCAGATAAATAAATTTAAAATTGTACCTCCATGTGCCGCAATTTCTCCGTCTCTTGGTCCAAAAGTTGTTTTACAACGCCACAACGCCCAATTTGTTTGGTCAAATTTTCCTGCGCGGTAACAAGCGCTTGTGCAAACACATTGGGGTCCCCAAATAACCCATTCGCTGGATATAAGATAGTCCATCCACGAGGAAGCAGCCGTAAAATTGTGGCAGTACAAGTTGCATTTTGGCGCAGAACCAAATCTCTGTCATTTGCAACCCCAATAAAACCGGGGCCATTTGCAGCGGCCATGACAATAGCCAAATCTGATTCTAAGCCGCAAGGTAAAATAATGATGTTTGCCTGTCTCAAAATTGTAGGGGCCGTCGAATCGTTGTTGCACAATTTTTTGGCTGACGATATCATTTCCGGATTACTGAAAAAAACCGCGCGATTCGCATGCCTGTAACAATTACGTGATATTAAAAACAATGTTATCAAAACCACACGCACTCATAAGCAACCGAACATACAAAATCGTTTGCAGGATGCCCCGGTCTAACTTTCGAAAATCACTGTCATTTTCGCATGCGCTAAGCTGGTCCATAGCGGAGCGAAGTTTGGTGTGGTAGGCTAAGCTAGCAAGCTAGCTAGGCTACCAGGCGTCATCCAAGCGGAGCTTGGATTAGCCTTAGACCCATAGATTATCTAATAGAGCAACAACTGTTTCTATGGGGAGAGATACTCTCTCCCAGTGGACTATCAAAAATGGGAAATCTATATAGAAATAAAAATAACAGAAGAGAAGGGGAGTTCTGTTTCACAGAACTGGATATAATAATATTATATATTATTACTAAAAAGGAGCGGAGCGACCAACAACAAGACTATAGAGATATCTGTAGAGGTGGTGAGATGAGTATAGTGAAAAGTAGAAATTGCTGTAGAAATAATTCTATAATAATAGATATATATTTTTAAAACTATTTTTTACTGTTCACCACTCACCACTATAGTATAATAATAAATAAAAGTAATAATAGATAATAATAATAAAAACTAATTAATAAAAAATAGAGTGGTTAGTGGTTAGTACTAGAAGTTAGTTCCAGAGAGTGTGATAAGTATCGAGCGTAATGTTGGCTGGCAATCGACCCTTTTACTATCATCGACCTCTCACTCCCAT
>CAIRCS010000131.1 GCA_903877115.1 uncultured Legionella sp. | reverse complement strand
TTTGACGATTTCTTCTAATTCAGCAATTTTGGCTAAAAGTGTTGATATGATTTCTTCGTAGTCTCGCATGCGTGTATTTGATCATAACCAAATAATTTTGCAAGACTTTTTAAAAAATTGAATGAGGTGCCACATTCAGGAGGTCCTTCAAGCGGCTACGCCGCTTTCAGGATGACGTGCTGGGGAGATACATTTATTAAAGGAAGCATTAAGTCAGCTTCCAGAAAAAATCACGGAAGCTGAATTGCATACCCTGTTGCGGGATACCCATAGTCCATTAAGTACTGCGCTATTCACACCCGTTGCGCCTATCGCACGTGGATTCACTTTATTTGAACAGAAAAAACAGCCGGAACCTGATATGGCGCTTTTGAAATAAATTAAGGTTCAGTTAGAGAGATTGGAGCAGACTTTGGGGACAGGGGTACTAATTCCAGGACCCAGTGTGTAACACGTATGTTTGCCAAGGATTTGTTGAGCCGTGACCGTAAGGGAGCGGAAGTTTTTTTCAAGCGGAACTTCTGGCTCGCGAAACAAAAGCTCCGCTCCCTTACGGTCACGGCTCGGTTTCATCCATATCAAACTGGTAACTCAGTTGTTTGTCCAGTATATTGTTGCGCAATATCCGAAAGCCCATGTACTGATGTTAAGAAAAACTGACCCGGCAAATTTGCCAAACTGGCAAATAGGCGCTGAATATGTGCTTGGTCCAATTCAATCGTAATGTCATCCATCAAATATACACAAGGCTTAGAAAGCATATGCGCTTGCGCTAATTTCAAAGCAATCAAAATGATTTTTTGCTGGCCTCTGGACAGATGCTGACGGGCTTTTAATGAAACTGAGTCAAACAAAATGTCCGCTTGTTGAGGACCTGCATAAGTATACTGACGCTGCAAATCTTGCTCAAATTGCTCAGTCAAAATAGATTGCAAAGATTTCCCCGTTTCTTTTCTGTCCCAGCCTTTGTCAAAACGAATCTGGCAGGGCGTGTCAGTAAGCTGCGCTAAAAACAATTGAAAATTGTCGGCCCATTTCTGAAAATAATTTTGGCGCAATGGATCGATAGCATAGGCCAAGTCAACCAACAGCTTATCCCATGGTGTATAGTGCTGTCGATTAGCATCCCTCTTCCGCAGCAAAGCATTGCGTTGTTTTAGAACCGCACGATACTCTTTCCACAATCCGTGGTAAGAATGTTCCACGTGGAACAACCCCCAATCTAAGATACTGCGCCTAACCGTAGGACCCGCATCAATGATTTGAAACAAATCATGATAAAACACCAAACAGGGCAACAAATAAGCTAATTCAGAACTGCGTTGACAAGGCTGTTGATTCAAACGCACAACGGTGGCTCCATTCAAATGCTTTTGAATGCTGACCGTATCCTGTGCGTGAGTTTTAGAAAAAACGGTGAGAGCAGATTGACCTTGCTGAACCAATGGAGCCGTTTCCCGGGTACGAAAAGAGTAACCACTGCCTAACAAATAAATTGCCTCTAAAATTGAGGTCTTGCCGCTCCCATTCGGGCCATGAAAAAAATTAAACCGCGGATGGGGCGTCAAATACAATGCATCAAGATTGCGTAGATTATGAATATTCAGCGATGTAAGCATTAGAGCTTCATAGGCATGATGATATATTTATAATTGTCATCACTTAAGGACTGAACCAAAATACTACTATCTGCATCGCCAAACTCCAAACGCAACATGCCTTCATTGAAATAATTCAACACATCCAATAAATACGTGGCATTCAAACCAATCGTCAACGGCGAGCCGGTTGTTTCTGCCAACAGCGTTTCTTCACCTTCCTCTTGTTCTTTATTCGACGCGGCCAAAGTGAGCGATTGATGCTCAATCCGTAACACTACCGCACGTAATTTTTCATTCGCCAAAATCACGATACGTGACAGTGCGCGTTTAAGGTGGTCGCGATCGATCAAAACAATGCGTTCGTAGTCACTTGGAATAGCACGCGTATACGGAGGAAATTTCGCTTCGATGAGTTTAGATGAAAATCGAAATTGACTAGTCACCAAGCTCACATGATTTTTACTGGCTGAAATCACCACGGGTTCATCCGTAATGGTGGCCAGCAAGCGCAACATTTCTTGCACGCCCTTTTTAGGGATTAACAAGCGATGGTGCTGGTGAAAAGCTTCGTCCATCTGACGGCATACCGCCATACGATGGCCATCCGCCGTCACAGCAGTAATTGATTTCGTATCGATTTCGAGAAACAGGCCATTTAAATACACACGCACATCTTGCTGCGCCATGGCAAACGACGTGGCCTGCAGTAAACGCATGAGCGCAGAAGCTTGCAGAGAAAACTCTACTTCACTGATCTCGTCCTCGGTAATAGGATAATCTACAGCCGGCAAAGTCGTGAGTTTAAATTGGCTATGTTCCGTTTTGATCGTTAAATTGCTGCCACTAAAACTCAACGTGGGCATTGCCTCTTCATCCAATGAACGGAAAATATCAATAATCTTCTTGGCTGGAACGGTCACAGCACCCGTCATATTCGAAGTGCAGGGTACCACCGCCGTAATTTGAATTTCCAAATCCGTAGCAGTCAATGAGAATTGATGTGCTGACAATTGCAACAAAATATTCGACAAGATCGGCAAAGACTGTTTTTTATCAACGGCCCCCGCAACCATCAATAAAGCGGGTAAAATCTGTTGCTTGCTGATTGTTAATTCAAACACTGCGCCTCTCCACCAAAATAAATCAACAGCGGTGATTATAACAATAATCAGGCTATTTTCATCTGTATTTTATTACAATTTTATCTATCAGGGTATGTCACTCTTGAGGGGTGTGCAATCCAGCGACATTTAAGTACACCGAAATGCTTCTCCGCGCGCGCAAATACAAGATTTTCAATAGGTTCACCGTACACCCCCAAAAAAACACAAAAAAATACACTAATTGACCAAATTACATTCATGAAATATACTAAACAAATAATCATTAAATAGGTGACCTTCATGCTTAATCGCTTTAATGTCTGTTCCGAAACAGCCGTTACCAAAGCCGCTGCAATCATTTATCCCGGTATAGAACTTTCATATGGTAATGCCAAGAATGATGCCCAATGCGATTTAGCGCCATTACTAGCAAAAATACCCGGACAAGATCATGCTATATTTGCCCCAGGACTCGGAGGCCAGCGCGCGGCTGTGACGGAAGCGCAAAGTCGGGCTATGGCGCAAATACGACGAGAATCAGGCCTGTTTGACGACAGAGGATATCAAGAATCACTTGCAGAAAGAGCAACTCGATTGGCAGCGAATGACTTTGCGGATCTTGTCGCCGTTCTAGAACGTGCAGATATACTTGCTGAAAAAAGAAAGCTCACTGAATATGTACAAAGAGAACTTGCTCCAATCATGAAGCCTATTAATACAATCTTGGCCACTGAGCTTCAGAAATTAGCGCCTCCGAAAGTTTATATGCTCCGCACTGGCCCAGAAGGCGGATCTGGGCATTTTCATAACGTTTTTTATGAGGACCCGAATTGGATTTTGGATTCTGGGTTTAAAGATGGGCAACACAATATAGGTATATTGTACAATACTCGGACTCGAGAATTAGGCCCCATGGCAGAGCAAGTGATTGACCCATCCCATGAATGGGGGCAAGGTAATGGTAAAAAAAGGTTGGATTTTTTTGAAATGAATCCTACACGGACCTTGGTCGCAGCAAAATATATTGAAAAATATAGAGCGCTAGAACTTCAGGAGACTGAGTTGGTGTTCCCAGAAGATTTCATCAACGAGATTATTGCTGAACCTAATTATCTTTCGACTTTTGGCAGTGGTAACTATTGGGATGCGCAACAGAACGGACACAAATTTTCACCACCCCCAATCGCAAGTGCAGACTATATCGAAACAGCTTATGCCCAATGTACCCAACTAGGTCTTGCGGGCGCCATAACTCAGTTGCGTCATCAGGATTACTTTAGAGACCCAGAGCAAGGCAGAAAACTCTTAGCAACCTTACTTGCAACCAATAAAATCGATGCAGTGAAGGAAATATTGCGTCAAAATTTGGTTGATTTAACCAATCCCGATCAATGCGCCGCTTTGTATCAATCCGCGCTACATTTTTCTGAAACTAATGATGAGTATCCGGTTGGTTTAAATCCCTCTTTGCGCGCACTACAAAACAAACTAATAGAAACATTAGATCCCGAAGATTTACCGTTCACGATTCAAGATGCTTGTGCGGCATTAAATTTGCCTGCATTGCAAACGCTATTCACGATAGAAGAAAACATCCCCCATGCCGAATTAATAACGCGGGTGAATGAAAGTGCGCGCGAATGCGATGCGGCTCTCTCGACTTATCAACCTATTTTAGCGGCCATTCGAGAACATGAGGCTGCACGCCGTTCCAATACAACACAAGAAGACGATGCAGCAGTTTTAGAGGAAGAGGCTTCGAATGACGATGAAGATATCCATACAGCAAGTTTTGAAGAGGAACTCATTGAACTAAATCAAAATGACGCGCTGAAGCCGGAAGTTGCCTGGGAGTTGGCGTACCGTGCTTTAGAACACAAAGAACCCTACTCTTGTGCACCAGAAAATAGAGGAAAAAACGAATATCGAGCGATTGAGTATCATGCCGAAACCACTGAGGGCGACACTATCATCAACATAGTGTCCGAAAGCGAGCAAATACTCTTAGATGAATTATATGCAAAAAAATTAGCAGCCGATGAGGGTTTTGGATTAGGAAGATAAAATACGCATTAGGTTTTTATAATCTTCTGCGAAATCGCCTCCTTCTGAAATCAGGTCTTTTACTTTACGGCAGGCGTGGATCACGGTCGTGTGATCGCGTCCGCCATAATGGTCTCCAATTTCTGGCAAACTATGATTGGTCAATTCTTTGGCCAATGCCATCGCCATCTGTCTAGGTCGGGCAATAGACCGACTTCTGCGCTTGGACAGTAAGTCCGCAACTTTTACTTTGTAATATTCCGCAACTGTCTTTTGAATGTTTTCAATCGTGACCAGTTTGTCTTGCAAGGCCAATAAATCCCGCAACGCATCACTCACAAACTCAATGGTAATCGACTTGCCAGTAAAATGAGCATTGGCTATCACTCGCCGCAAAGCCCCCTCTAATTCACGTACATTCGAGCGGATCCGTTTTGCGATAAAAAACGCCACTTCATAGGGAAGGACAACATTCGACTGCTCTGCTTTGGAAATTAAAATGGCCACGCGTGTTTCCAGCTCCGGTGGCTCTACTGCCACCGTTAAACCCCAACCAAAACGCGATTTCAGACGTTCTTCCACGCCCTCAATTTCTTTGGGATAACGATCACTGGTCAAAATAATCTGTTGTTGGCCTTCGAGTAACGCATTGAATGTATGGAAAAACTCTTCTTGAGAGCGATCTTTCCCGGCAAAAAATTGAATATCATCGATTAACAAAGCATCCAGAGCGCGATAAAAGCGTTTAAACTCATTAATTGAGTTGGTTTGTAATGCTTTCACCATATCCGCCACAAACCGCTCAGAATGCAAATACAGTACTTTAGCTTGTGGATTGTTTTTTAGAATCGTATTCCCAATGGCATGCATCAAATGGGTTTTACCCAAACCTACTCCGCCATAAATAAACAAAGGGTTATAGGCATCACCCGGGCGTTCAGCCACTTGAAGCGCTGCGGCACGTGCCAATTGGTTGGAATTACCTTCCACGAAACTATCAAAAATGAATTTTTTATTTAAATAATGATTATGGGTATCCACCACCACAGCTTTGTTAGTCGTCTGAGCAGACCCTGAGGACGTCACGAGCGTCGTGATCTGCGGTTGCGCTTCCACCGGAATTGCTTTGGTACCAATCTCGATACTAACACTGGTGATCGTATCCGGAAATAACTGGCGAACCAATTCGTTAATCCGTTCATTAAAATGCGTCTTGACCCAATCCACAACAAAACGATTGGGCGCCAGTAATACCAAAGTCGAATCTTGCGTTTCCGCTTGCAAAGGTCGCAGCCACGTATTAAATTGTTGTGCGGGATACTCTTCTTGTAGCAAATTTAAACACTTCTGCCAAATACTCGCAGACACAGACGACTCCAGAAAAACCCTAGCCGATGATTATACCCTTCGCACGAGCATAAAAGAAAGTTCTTGTTGCCAAAGTCTCATCTTTTGTGAAAAAATCATCACATCTTTTTATTTCCTCATGTGGCCCCAAAATGATTTTTTTTGGTCAAGAGTACGCTTTTTTAGAAAGCATACTGTGTGAACTTCGCGTTCACAAGACACTGTCATGTTAATTGATCGTGCAGGGTATCGTTTAAATGTTGGCATTATTTTAATTAACGAAACCAATAACGTTTTTTGGGGGAAGCGGCATGGACACGACGCTTGGCAATTCCCACAAGGCGGTCTCGCACCCGGAGAGACCCCCAAAGAGGCGCTGTTTCGTGAGTTACGCGAAGAAATTGGCCTAGAACGCGAAGATGTCGAAATACTCGGGGTCACGAAACGTTGGTTAAAGTATCGTCTGCCCAAACAATATTTACGCCATGGCTCCGAACCCCTCGTCATCGGACAAAAACAAAAGTGGTTTTTATTGAAATTGCGCACCAATGAGCAAAAAATTCGGTTAGATCTCAGCAACTCCCCTGAATTTGATAGTTGGCGTTGGGTCAATTACAAAGAACCTCAAGATTTGGTTATTTTCTTTAAAAAACAGGTCTATATTCAAGCATTGAAGGAATTAGAGTATCTCCTAAAAAAACGACAATCTTCCTCAAAAATGCGTCGGAAGAAACCTCATCATGGTGGTCATAAAAGCTAATGCTTAAAATACTCAAACGCATCGTCCAAGATGTCACCTCAGCACCCGATCTGCTTGCAGCACTCCATACCTTAGTAGACTGCGTACACTCGGCAATTTATGCCGACGCCGTGTCTGTTTTTTTGATTGACAGTAAAAATCGCGAATACGTATTAATTGCAACCAAAGGTCTTAACAAAGATGCCGAATCCGTAGTACGCATGTCGATGGATCGGGGCGTGATTGGCTTAGTAGGGCGCCGTGAGGAGCCCATTAGCTTGGATGATACCAGCGACCATCCGGATTTTTATTACAATCCCTTGCTCAAAGAAGAGCATTTACATGCATTTCTCGGGGTTCCCATCATTCAACACCGTAAATTGTATGGTGTACTGGTTGCGCAACAAACTGCGCAACGCTATTTTGATGATGCTGAAGAAGCGTTTTTGATTACGTTGGCAGCGCAATTAGGCGGAATGATTGCCCATGCCGAAGCTACCGGCGAATTGGCTCAGCTTACCGAACCACCCCGTTCTGGGCAGAAAAAACTGGATCATGAGCCCATTTCACTCAAGGGCATAGGGGCCGTACCAGGCGTAGCCATCGGGACCGCTGTGGTAATTTACCCACCCGCAGATATTGATGCCGTCCCCAAACATTTTATTGAAGATGTCGATGGTGAGGTTGACATTTTCCTGCAAGCATTGTTTGCGGCACGCGATAATATGCACCGCTTAAGCCGGCGGATGAAATCCAGCATTGCCGAAGAAGAACACGCCTTATTTGACGTCTATTTGCGAATCATGGACCAAGATAATTTGGGCGCAGAAGTCATTCATGAAATTCGCACAGAACATTTGGGTGCGCAAGCTGCCCTGGCCCTGGTCATCAAAAAGCATATTCAACAATTTGAAAACATGAATGACGATTATTTACGAGAACGCGCTTCCGATTTTCGAGATATCGGTCGTCGCGTTTTGGCTGAATTACAGTCTTCTCAACAAGAAGAAATTGATTACCCACGTCGAACCATTTTGGTAGGCGAAGAAATTTCTGCAGCAACCTTAGCCGAAGTCCCAGAAGGACATTTGGCAGGGATCATTTCCACGTTTGGTTCCAGCAATTCACATATGGCTATTTTAGCTCGCTCGATGAGCATTCCCACCGTCATGGCGGTACGCGGTCTGCAATTGGAGCAAATCTCACGCCGCGCAGTGATCGTGGATGGCGACAACGGAGAAGTGTTTATTTCTCCTACCAAAATGTTGTTGGCCGAATACAAACAATTGATCCAAAAAGAAGATGCCCTAAACCAGAGCCTCGTCTCTTTAAGGGACAAGCCGGCAGAAACCTTGGACGAGCACCGCATTAGTTTGCAAGTGAATACTGGGCTCGCCATTGATTCCGGCTTGTCTATGAGTGTCGGCGCGGAAGGCGTAGGCTTGTATCGCTCCGAAGTCCCTTTTATGAGCCGCGATCGATTTCCTTCGGAAGATGAGCAATACATTATTTACCGCCAAACCCTCAAAGCCTTCGCACCCCGCCCAGTGACCATGCGCACGCTGGATATCGGCGGAGACAAAGTTTTACCCTATTTTCCTATCGAAGAAACCAATCCCTATCTAGGTTGGCGCGGGATTCGCGTCATGCTGGATCATCCCGATCTCTTTTTATTGCAAGTACGTGCCATGCTCCGCGCTAACGAAGAATTAAATAATTTGCGCATCATGCTCCCCATGATCACTACGTTAAGCGAAGTGGATGAAGCAGCTTATTTAATCAATCAAGCGTATGCCGAGTTATTGGAAGAAGGCTGTCAAATTGAAAAACCCGCATTAGGAGTCATGATTGAAGTCCCTGCGGCTGCCTGTCAGGCAAAAGAGTTGGCCAAACGCGTAGATTTTCTGTCAGTTGGCACCAATGATTTGACTCAATATTTATTGGCCACCGACCGCAATAATACACGCGTTGCCAATCTGTACGACTCTCTCCATCCAGCGATGTTACGCACATTAATCCGCATCATAGAAGGAGGACATTCCGCCGGCGCCAAAGTGAGTGTGTGCGGTGAAATGGCCTCCGACCCATTGGCTGCCATATTGCTTCTAGCTATGGGATATGATGCCTTAAGCATGCATTCGGCCAGCATACCTCGGATCAAATGGGTCATTCGGAGTTTCACGATGGCACAAGCACGTAAAATATTGGCGGATGTATTAGAATTAGAACATCCTACGGAAATTCGTTTATACATCCAGAAACACCTAGAAGAACAAGGGCTAGGTGATCTGATTCGCAGCGGGAAAACATCATGAGCATCGCTTATCCAAACATCGATCCTATCGCAGTGTCTATAGGCCCTCTTGCCATCCATTGGTATGGGATCATGTATCTATTAGGCTTTGGTTTGGCATGGCTGGTTGCCCGCTGGCGAGTAAAACATTTACATTTAAAGTGGACGGCCGATCAAATTGGAGATTTGATTTTCTTTGCAGCTGTCGGGACTGTTTTGGGCGGTAGGATAGGCTATATGCTGTTCTATGGTACGTCAGATCTCATCCATAATCCCTTTAGTATTGTAAAAGTTTGGCAAGGAGGCATGTCCTTTCACGGAGGCTTTTTAGGCGTGATCTGTGCCATGTATTACTTCTCCCGAACTCGACACAAACCTTTTTTAGCCATCACTGATTTTATAGCACCGCTGGTCCCATTAGGCTTGGCTGCGGGACGCATCGGCAATTTTATCAATGGAGAATTATGGGGAAGACCCAGCCAACTACCCTGGGCAATGGTTTTTCCTGATGCGGACTCACAGCCCAGACATCCCTCTCAATTATATGAATGCGGTTTAGAAGGGATCGTACTGTTTATTTTTTTATGGTGGTACGCGCGCAAAGCCCGCCCTCAGGGGGCCATATCAGCGCTATTTCTCATTGGCTACGCAGTCTGCCGCTTCACGGTGGAGTTTTTTCGCCAACCCGATATTCAACTTGGTTTTATTGCATTAAACTGGCTAACCATGGGACAATTACTGTCAATACCCATGTTGATTGCCGGCCTGGCTCTCTTTTATAAGTCACGCCAAGATCCAACCTATACGAGAAAACATCATGGACACATATCTTAATCTTATCAAACACATTTTAGCGGAAGGAACTGAAAAATCCGATCGCACTGGAACCGGTACTTTATCAGTATTTGGTTACCAAATGCGCTTTGATTTGACCAAAGGGTTCCCACTGTTAACCACCAAAAAACTCCACACACGCAGTATCGTGCATGAATTACTCTGGTTTTTACAGGGCGACACCAATATTGCTTATTTGAACCAAAATGGGGTTACCATTTGGAATGAATGGGCGGATTCCAACGGGAATTTGGGCCCGGTATATGGCAAACAATGGCGTGCTTGGCCCAATGCACAAGGACAGGAAATCGACCAATTAAGTCAGATTGTCGCGCAAATCAAAGCTAATCCCGACTCACGGCGCTTAATTGTCAGCGCATGGAATGTAGGAGAATTAGACCGGATGGCCCTCGCACCCTGCCATGCTTTATTTCAATTTTATGTGGCAGATGGCAAACTGTCCTGTCAACTATATCAACGCTCTGCAGACGTATTTCTGGGAGTTCCCTTCAACATTGCCTCCTACGCGTTGTTAACACATATGGTAGCGCAAACCTGTGGGCTCCAAGCAGGAGACTTTATATGGACGTGCGGTGATTGCCACCTGTATATGAACCATCTGGAGCAAGCGCAGCTGCAACTGCAGCGCACCCCTAGGGCACTCCCAAAACTCGTCCTACAGCGCACGCCAGAGAGCCTATTCGACTATCGTTTCGAGGACTTCGTATGGGAAGGGTATGATCCCTATCCGACGATTAAAGCGCCTATTGCGGTGTAAGCTCGACACTTGGACGCGTTACGCTAACTGAACCGTTCGGGTTGAGGAAAGGCATTAGCCTCATCACGAACAAATTCCCACAAAAATGCACAATAAGTCTCATGACATTGTCGCGTAGACGAGCATCTTTGTTTAAAAAGCAGATCCCCGCCTAAGCGGGGATTACAGAATTTTGTGCGATTTTATAAGGATAAATCAGTAAACGAGGCTAACCAAGCAAGACCAATTCATCTAGGAATTAAGACTCGCCGGACTAGTAGTAATCGCTCTCGACAAATCTATCTGATTTCTAATCTCAACCGAGCTTTGTTTCGAGGCAAAAAATTGATCTTTCGAACGGCCATGAGGTGAGGCTGAAGCAGAAAAACCACCATCCCAGCTATGATAAAGGACGTTTTTACTCGGAGATGACCTACCAGTAATAGAGGGAGATGGCATTTCTCTCGTTTGCGGTTTAGAAAAGTAGATGCGATTATTTTCCTCATGTTTACGGGCGACACACCCCATATCCATAAGCACCAATATTTCCTGTGACGTTGCGGTGGGCGCATCATAGCCGTTATATTGAGAAGTACTGTCCGTATTTTTAGGTCGTACCGCCTTTAAAAGCTCTTTTACAAACTCGCCACCATTTTGTGAAAAAAGAGCCTCTTGAATATTAGGAAAATGCTGCTCAATCAGCTCGCATTGATACCCCAAGATCATAGCTGCTTGAAGCCAAATACGATTCAGATGCCAAGACCATTTGCTATCATCACAATTAAGATACGTTCCTTGTCCTGCTCTTTTGCGAATAACCGCCATCACTGCGCGCGAGGTCCCCAACCAAAATACTTTTGCCTCAGGATGCAGCTCAGCATGTAATGCTAGTTTAGTAAGCTCCAGGTATAACGTATCAAAATCACATTTTAAAAGGCCATCCCCAACACCACTCATTGAACGAGAAATGAGCGTGGCACTTATATTGCGTATTCTATTATTAACTCAATGGCACTAAGTTAAGCGGCATTTTTGTATAATCTCCTTGCTTGTTGCAATAATGGGAATGGTTTTGGCCTGCGTTTTCTACATCGAGGCTCCTCTCGGCCTGGTCGATTAGCGACTTTTTTGTGAGTAATGGCTTTA
>CAIRCS010000130.1 GCA_903877115.1 uncultured Legionella sp. | reverse complement strand
TTGTAAGCGCTGAAATGGTAAGGTTAAATTAAAGTGGAGGCCCAGTTGGAGGCCTTCATCATTCGCTTGCCTGAGGGCTTGCTGGTGAGTTGCAGCATGAGGCGCTTCCGAGAGGACACTTGCAGCACTGAGTCGGCCCATTTCAAATAGGTGGATGCAGGCCTCATCGATGGCAGGATTTTGACCTAGATCATCAGCACAAAGAAGAAGAGTTTTCATACGTTCGCAAAGGCCCAGTATTTACTGGCAAAATAAGTTGCCACCGCGACTAAAAGAACCACGACACCTAGGGCCAAGTAATAGGGAATCATCAAATAGTGCAACGTGATTGCAAAAAGAGTTTCATTGAGAGCAAATGCGCTAGAGGCAACAATAAAATAACGAGGTATAGAGGCCCGTAGACTTTTGTTACTATCACGAAATGTCAGAAATCGTTGACCTAAAAAACTAAAACAAAAAGAAACAAAAAAACCCAGCAAGTTGGCTTGTAGTGGGCTAACAGAATACAACTCAACTAGGTAGACGACTACTCCAAGATGAATGCTAGCAGCAATGCCACCAACCAAAATAAATTGTCCAATACGTGGACTAATCCAGCTTGGTCGTATCATGATCGCGGGCGATAAGATATAGGGGCCGTTGCTTTACCTCATTAAAAATCCGACCGATATATTCCCCTAAAATACCAATGGATAAAAGTTGAACACCAGAAAACAACATTAAAGCCACGGTTATTGTTGGCCAACCCCCAACGGAGTTACCAAATAAAAGCGTTTCTATGGTGACAAAAATACCATAGGAAATCGCCACTAAAGAAATAACTCCACCAAGATAGGTCCATAAGCGAAGTGGTAAGGTACTAAATGAAGTCAGTCCAGATAAGGCTAGAGTAATTAACCCCGTTGCCCGAAAGCTAGAAAGCCCACCAAGACGGGACGCCGGTGTAAAAGGAATCGCAATGGTCTTGTAACCAACCCAAGCATATAAACCCTTCATAAATCGATTACGCTCTGGTAGGGCTTTAAGAGCATCAACGACTTTGCGATCGAGCCAGCGAAAGTCGCCGGCATTTTGTGGGATTGGTATATCAGAGCCTTTACTCAAAAGTGCGTAGAAAAATTTTGTACCAAGTCGTTTAAATAAGCTTTCTTGTGAACGATTGACTATTACGCCATAAATCATGTCGTAGCCAGAATGCCAAAGGGCGGCCATTTCTTGTAACTTATCTAATGGATGTTGAAAATCACAATCGATCAAAAGGACTGCATCACCCCGAGCCAGATCAATACCTGCGGATAAAGCCGCTTCTTTACCAAAATTTCGGGAGAGTTCAATATATCGAATATCTCCCTCTAGAGTAAGTTGTTCGGCAACATCTCCAGTATGATCCTTACTACCATCATTAATGATTAAAATTTCAAAGCGTGGAGTAATTTGAACGAGAGCTATTTTGAGTGCATGGATAAACTCTCTTAAAATACTTGACTCGTTATAAGCTGGAACAACAATGCTTAAGGTAAAAGTCTGATGAGATTGTGAAGAGTTGGGCATAGTGAAAGTGTAATGGTAATCGGACTCCCG
>CAIRCS010000129.1 GCA_903877115.1 uncultured Legionella sp. | reverse complement strand
TGCTGTCGTTGCGAGGAGCGTAGCGACGAAGCAATCCAGCGGCTTATGTTTGTGACATCAAAAAACTACCCCACTAAAACTTTTGCCTGATCCCAATACTTCATTAACTCTGAAAAAGAATGTCCTGTTAAACTTGATTTGCCATCAGCCGCAGCCAATTGTTTCACCGCGTCTAAGCGTCGCTCAAATTTAGCCAACGTAGCGTGCAATGTTTCTTGGGGTTCGAATTTACAAAAAACACATAAAGAAAAAACGGCATGTAGTAAATCTCCGATCTCCTCTTGCAAAGCAGCTTGGTTAGCAGAATTAACACCCAAATGTTCTTCAATTTCCACACATTCACTTTGAATTTGCTGCATGATTTGTCCAGTATTTTCCCAACGAAAACCAAATTTATCTGCATCAAGCTCAAGTTTCTTCACTTTTTCTAATAGATTCAAAACAGTACCCCATAAATTAAAGGACTCTGTCATTCCCTTGCAGGCGGGAATCTATTTTCACATTAGCACAGAACATACCAGAGATAGATCCCCCGTCTACACAAGTTAATGACAGAGTTAATTGAACATTGTTATGATTATGACAACTACGTAAAAATACTGCCAGAATTTATTAAAACCCTGTTACATCATGCTGAGTCCTGGCATAATAATCTTAAAAGAGACACTGCCTGTTTTAAACAAGGAGCTAACATGCAAAATCAAAGTGATTTTTTGGACTATGCTCTCAAACATCAATTTGGTGACCTACACTGCCGAGTAGATCCCAAATCTGGCATGCGTGCCATCATTGCGATTCATAACACGAATCTTGGACCTGCTTTAGGGGGCTGCCGCTTTATTGAATATGATAACTCGGCCTCCGCGACTTTAGACGCCATGCGCTTAGCCCGAGGCATGAGTTTCAAATCAGCAGTAGCTGGTTTGCCATTAGGGGGTGGAAAAGCAGTCATCCTCAAACCCAAAACACCATTTGACCGCGAAGCTTACTTTAATGCATTTGGAGCATTTGTGCATGACCTACAAGGACAATATATCACCGCTATGGATAGCGGCACTGAATTAACCGATATGGCAATTATTGCGCAACATACGCCGTACGTTGCTTCTTTGGCCAAAGATGATGGTGATCCAGCGCGCGCCACTGCCCTCGGAATTTTACGCGGCATTCAAGCGGCTGTTGCATTCCAAAAAAATCAAGACCATCTTGAAGATATGGTCATTGCCATTCAGGGATTAGGGCATGTCGGCTATCTGTTGGCTCAGCATTTGCATCGTTTGGGCGCAAAACTGATTGTAGCCGATATTAACTCACAGCGCGTCCATCAAGTCGTAACTGAGTTTGGTGCACAAGCAGTCCCCACTACCGATATTCACAAAGTAACTTGCGATGTGTTTTGTCCCTGCGCCCTAGGTGCTATTTTCAATGAAACCACTATCCCTCAATTACAAACCAACATCATTGCTGGCGCTGCGAATAATCAATTGGCGCATCATGAGCATGGTCAAACGTTGCATGACAAAGGCATATTATACGCGCCAGATTATGTCATCAATGCTGGGGGCGTTATCTTTGCTTGTGGCAAATATTTTCACAGCGATCCGGCGAAAACCGAACAGAGCCTGAACCGAATTGGAAAATCTTTGACTGAAATATTTACCCGATCCCAACAAGAAAATAAACCCACCAGTCAAATCGCCGATACCATAGCCGAGGAAATCTTACAGAGCCCACATGAGACATCTCAATCTTTCGCCACAGCTGTATGATTACATGCTGCAAATCTCGTTGCGCGAAGATCCCATCTTACGCGCCTTGCGAGATGACCATGTTGCTCATCCCCTGTTTAGTATGCAAACGGCCCCGGAGCAAGCTCAGTTTTTACAAATGATTTTACGCTTGCTACGGGCAAAACGTGTCTTAGAACTGGGTACTTTCATGGGCTACGCCACGCTCGCTATGGCGCTTGCTCTTCCAGATGAGGGTCGCATCATTACTTGCGACCGCAATCCCACCTGGACCAATATTGCACTACCTTATTGGCAACAAGCCAAACAAGAACATAAAATTGATTTGCGTCTTGGTGCGGCCATACCCACCTTGAAAACGCTGTTATCTGAAGGGTTGGCACAGTCTTTTGACTTTATTTATATTGACGCTGACAAAACCAATTATGTCGCTTATTATGAATACGCTTTGCAATTGGTCCAGCCCCATGGACTGATCGCAGTAGATAATGTATTTTGGGATGGAGATGTGATTGATCCCCAGATCAAAAACGCTCAAACCCGGGAAATCCGTCGATTGAACACCCTCATCCAAAATGATGATAGGGTTGAAGTTAGTTTACTCCCAATCGCGGATGGTTTATTTTTAATTCAACCCAAATCGTAACTACTTGCTGTTACTTACGTAAGCCTACGTCTGGCAGACAAGCCGTGGGACGTTGGGCCAGTTAAGCAGTTACCTCAAATAAAGGTGTCATGTAATGGATCAATATGATAATCCCTGTGGCCTAAATGGCTTTGCATTTCTTGAGTTTTCTGCCCCCGACGCATCAATGCTGCATGCGCAATTTAAAAAAATGGGCTTTATCCACAAAGCAACGCACGTATCAGCACCCATAGACCTGTATCAACAGGGAAATATTGTATTTATTATCAATGCCACACCGGACTCCCGAGCGGCTGAGCATGCACGCATCCATGGTGCGGGTGCTTGCGCTATGGGATTTCGAGTCAAAGATCCTGAGGCGGCTTTCCAATATGCACTCAAGCATGGCGCCACTGCTTTTGTGGACGAATGCAAACCCTGCCATCAATTATTAGCGATTGAAGCCATCGGACAGTCAGTTATTTATTTTGTGGAAGGCGATGAGCTGCCTTTTGGTAAAGAATGGACTTATCACAACCATACTGCTACCGCCGAAGTGAAGCTTTTAAACATTGATCATCTCACCCATAACGTCTTCCGCGGCAATATGGACAAATGGGCTGACTTTTATCATAACATTTTTAATTTTAGAGAAATTCGCTATTTTGATATCAAAGGGCAATTAACCGGGTTACGCAGTCGCGCCTTAAGTAGCCCTTGTAATTTGATCAAAATTCCTCTGAATGAATCGAAAGATGCGCACTCACAAATTGAAGAGTTTTTACATGAATATCATGGAGAAGGTATTCAACATATTGCCTTGTCCACACCCGACATTTACCACTCAGTCCATACTTTGAGACAACAAGACGTCCCCTTCCTCACAGTACCAGATACCTATTATGAAATGGTTGGCGACCGGGTTCCTTGGCATCAAGAGCCTCTTCAAAGTTTACAGCAAGAACGAATCCTCATCGATGGTGACCGCGAACCCAAAGGTGGTTTATTATTACAAATTTTTACTGAAAATGTCTTTGGTCCTGTTTTTTTTGAAATCATTCAACGTCAAGGAAATCAGGGGTTTGGAGAAGGTAATTTTCAGGCATTATTCGAAGCCATTGAACGAGATCAAATCCGACGAGGAACTTTGTCGGCGGAGAACCCATCATGAAATTAGCCAGCCTAAAAGGTACGCGCGATGGCAGGCTATGTGTAGTCAGCAAAAATTTATCGCATGCCGCATTAGTACCGGATATCGCCTCAACACTACAATATGCCCTAGATAATTGGCAAACGAAGGCCCCTGCTCTCCAAGAAATCTATCAGAAGCTCAATGCCCAGCAAATACCGCATGCCTTTCCATTTGATCCTCAGCAATGCACTGCTCCGCTACCTAGAGCGTTTCAGTGGGCTGATGGCAGTGCGTATGTCAATCATGTTGAATTAGTCCGCAAAGCCAGGAATGCTGAGATGCCAAAAGAATTTTGGACTGACCCACTGATGTATCAGGGTGGCTCGGACTGTTTTCTGGGTCCAACTGATCCCATTCCAGTCGCCGACGAACAATACGGAATTGATTTTGAATCAGAAATCGCCATTATTACCAACGATGTTCCCATGGCGACTTCCGCGCAAAATGCCGGACAACATATTGTGCTCCTGATGTTGGTCAATGATGTTTCACTCAGAAATTTAATTCCTAATGAATTGGGCAAGGGATTCGGATTTTTTCAATCAAAACCTGCCAGTAGTTTTTCACCAGTGGCCGTCACGCCGGATGAATTAAGTACGGCTTGGGATGGTCAAAGGGTGCATTTACCTTTATTGTCTTATTTGAATGAAACCCTATTTGGTCAACCCAATGCTGGTGTAGATATGACCTTTTCTTTTCCGCAATTGCTCGCCCATGCAGCCAAAACCCGCCCCTTATGCGCAGGAACTATCATAGGCTCAGGTACCGTCTCTAATGTCGATCGCAGCGCAGGCTCTTCGTGCATTGCAGAAAAGCGCATGTTAGAAATCATTGCTAATGGCAGTGCAACCACCCCTTTTATGCATTTTGGAGACACCATCCGTATCGAAATGCTGTTTGAGCAACACAATGTGTTTGGCTCTATTCAACAACAGGTCGTGCCCTATGAAGCTGTATGATTATTATCGATCTTCCTGCGCCTATCGGGTGCGCATTGCCTTGGCTGTCAAACAATTGGATTACACCGCCATCAAAGTAGATCTGACTCAGGATGAGCAACATGCAGCAACCTATTTAGATACGAATCCGCAAGCGTTGGTCCCCGCATTATTGGATGGCGACCATATCATCACTCAATCTCTAGCGATTATCGAATACCTTAACGAACAATACCCCACCCCGCCTCTTCTACCCGCCTCTCCTTTAGAACGAGCGCAGGTGAGAGCTTTGGCCTTGATGATTGCTTGTGACATCCATCCTTTGAATAATTTGCGGGTACTTAATACGTTACGCAAAGATTGGCAGACCAATCCCGAGCAAATTACCCAATGGTACCATCACTGGTTAAAAGAAGGACTTAGTGCAATTGAACAGAAATTGGCTAAAAATACGCGGAAGAAATTATTTTGCTATACCGATAGTATTACGCTGGCTGATCTCTGCTTGATTCCTCAAGTGTACAATGCCAAACGCTTTGAATGTTCACTAGAGCCCTACCCGATCATTCAAAGCATTTACGAGCATTGTACGCAATTGCCAGTATTTATTATTGCGGCACCACAATAGAACGATGCAATATAAACAACTCCATGCCTTTACCTAAAAAGATAACGCCGGTTACAAGTAGCGCAACAATACACCAATAATACCCGGATCCGGAGCTCACTTTTTTCATCATAGCCAGCATTTGTTCGGGTAATGCTAGCCACAACAAACCTTTGATAAGAATTAACCAGCACAAAACAGTCACGCCCGTAGCGCGATTGAACTCCCACACGTTATGCGTCACCACCAATACAATGCCCAGAAACAAAGTCAAACTAGCGACCACCGGGATAATCGGATCTTGCGGCTGCAATTGCAACAGAATCTTCCGATAATAAAACATACGACCCATGATGATGATGGCGACAATGAATATAAAGGACCCCAAAATTTGGGATAACAAAAAACTATAATAATGTTGATTGAGCATATGTCCTCCCTGGCTATATTACTATATTAATAGCTTGATTTAAGCTAAATAGCAATTGCTCAGGGACAATCCCCTAGTGTATGATTCATTTCATTTCGGATAAGAATTATGAACTCAATACCCTCTATTGCACACTGTTTATCGGGAAAAATCTCTGCCGACCATTCGGTGACGGTACAAGGCTGGGTAAAAACACGCCGCGACTCTAAAGCAGGTATTTCATTCATTACACTCCATGATGGCTCATGCCACGCTGGCATCCAAATCGTAGTACCCGCTTCGGTAGAAAACTATCAATCAGAAATAGTGCGTCTTACTAGCGGCTGTGCTATTCGTGCATCTGGACGCCTAGTCGCCTCTACAGGGCAAGGCCAACAATACGAAATTCAAGGCGAGCACATTGAAGTTATTGGATGGGTGGAAAATCCAGATACTTACCCTATTTCGGCTAAACGCCATACTTTAGAGTATTTACGCGACGTCGCGCATTTACGACCTCGAACAAATACTATTGGCGCAGTCGCACGCGTTCGGCATTGCTTATCCCAAGCCATTCATCGTTTTTTCCACGAACGTGGCTATCTTTGGGTCCATACACCCATTATTACTGCCAGCGATTGTGAAGGTGCGGGTGAGTTATTTCGCGTGAGTACATTAAATATTTTACGTGCGCCCAAAACGCCTGCGGGAGAAATTGATTTTACCCAAGACTTTTTTGGCCGCGAAACTTTTTTAACTGTTTCAGGACAATTAAACGTAGAAGCCTATTGCTTGGCATTATCCAAAGTATATACATTTGGTCCTACTTTCCGTGCCGAAAACTCCAATACTTCTCGGCATTTGGCTGAATTTTGGATGGTAGAGCCAGAGCTCGCTTTTGCGGACTTAAATGATATTTGTCAATTAAGCAAAGACTTTTTGCAATTTTTATGTCAAACTGTATTAAATGAACGCATGGATGACTTAACCTTTTTTAACCAATTCATTGCACCAGGCTTACTGGAGCGCTTAGAGACTTTGGCGCATGCCGATTTTGAAGTCATGACTTATTCTGAAGCGGTGCATCAATTGCAACAATGCAAAGCCAGCTTTGAATACCCGATAGAATGGGGTTTGGATTTGCAATCAGAACATGAACGATATTTAGCGGAAACACTGTGTAAAAAACCAGTTATCTTGACCAATTATCCGGCTAATATCAAAAGTTTTTATATGCGCCTCAATGAAGACGAGAAAACGGTCGCCGCTATGGACGTACTGGTCCCAGGCATTGGAGAAATTATTGGAGGCAGCCAACGTGAAGAGCGTTTGGAGGTTCTCGATAAGAGAATGGATGAATGCAATTTAAATAAAGAAACATATAGTTGGTACCGTGATTTGCGACGCTACGGTACTGTCCCACATGCTGGCTTCGGTTTGGGCTTGGAACGCCTAGTTTCTTATATCACAGGAGTGGGAAATGTCAGAGATGTAATACCATACCCAAGAACACCTGGGCATGCAGAGTTTTAAGGAACCCTCATGCAAAATACAAACAGATATTAAAACCCATCCGCTGCACGCTTATGCAACATACGCTGTGAATGCTACGCAGCAAAGGTTTCCTCAAGGCGCAGGCAATCGAATTGACGGTCCACCCCAGGCAACTGCGCCTGAGATTTTGGAAAACCTGGATAAATTCATCAAATTTTCTGCTGCATCGGAACTTAATGTACCGGAACTAACCACACTCATTAGTGCTTTGAAAAGTGGATGAGGTTAATCTACCAATTGACCACTATTGAGAGTCAAAACTTTATCCATTCGAGCTGCTAAATTCAAATCATGCGTCACTACGACCAGCGCCGTTTGATAACGTTGATTCAAATCCAACATCGCATCAAAGATATGGGCTGCGGTTTTTTGGTCTAAATTACCCGTGGGTTCATCCGCAAACACACAAGCAGGCTGTTGCACCAAAGCACGCGCAATGGCGACTCTTTGGCGCTCCCCGCCTGATAATTGGCTCGGTTTGTGCTCTAAACGCGCGCCCAACCCCACCTCGGTTAAAATCGTTTGGGCACGGTGCAATGCCTCATCAGAACTTCGATTTGCCAGTAACCCAGGCAAAGCCACATTTTCTAACGCGGTAAACTCCGGCAACAAATGGTGAAACTGATACACAAACCCTAATTGTTGATTGCGTAACAGGCACCGGCGATGTTCAGACAAGCTTTGCCAATCCGTACCTTGAATCAATACCTGACCCGAACTCGGTACATCTAAACCACCCAATAATTGCAATAAAGAACTTTTACCAGAACCAGACGGCCCGACGATAGCAATACGCATCCCGCGCGTAATCGTTAAATCAATTCCACGTAAGACGTGCAACACATTGTGGCCATCATGATACGATTTTTTAAGATCACGACATGAGATAATAGATTTATTCATAATGCAATGCCTCAGCAATCACAGTTTTCGATGCACGCCAGGCAGGATAAATCGTCGCTAGAAAACTCATCCCTAATGCCGTTACAGCAACCACCCACACATCCGACCACAAGATTTTCGACGGGAGATAATCGACAAAGTAAATACTGGAAGACAACACATGCAAATGGAAAAGGGTCTGGAAATAATCAACCAATTGCGTGGCGAAGCTGGCCAATAAGACCCCTGCCCCCACGCCTATTGCAGTCCCCATACAGCCAATCAACATGCCTTGTACAATAAAAATAGATAAAATGACTCTGGGTGTGGCACCAATCGTGCGTAAAATAGCAATTTCAGCTTGTTTATCATTAACGACCATTACCAAAGAAGAGACTAAATTAAATGCAGCGACACCAATGATCAGCACTAAAATCAAAAACATCATGGTTTTTTCTAATTTGATTGCATCAAAAAAAGCACCAAAGGATTCCGTCCAATCGCCGACTTGATACGCTTCGCCCAAGGTATAACTCAAATTTTGCGCCATAGCCGGAGCTTGATAAATATTATCAATTTTCAAACGCAAGCCGGACGCATCTTCAGTCGACATTTGCAGTAGTTTCTGCGCATCCTGCATATGAATAAAGGCTAATTTGGTGTCAAAATTAAACCCCGTACCCGCAGAAAATACTCCCCGAACAGTAAACCGTTTAAACCTCGGCACCACACCGGCTGGCGATACTGACGCTTGGGGAATCATGACCGTCACGGTATCCCCTATCATCACACCCAAATTTTCCGCCAAACTCCGTCCCAATAATATGCCAAAATGATCGATAACCATGGTACCCAAGATCAATTTGTCTCTGAGATGAGTAATAGCCTCTTCTTGATCCGGCAAAATTCCGGTTAGCAACACAGGTACAACTTGACCACTACTGGTCAAAATACCCTGAGAACTCACATACGGCCCTACTGCTTTGATATCCGGGTGTTTACTCAAGTCCTGGGCTAAGGTTTTCCAATCGTGAATCACCCCATCTTGGCCAGTAATGGTGACTTCGGGTGCCATGCCAAAAAATCGTTTATGAATTTCCTCATCAAACCCGTTCATTACGGATAATACGGTAATCAATACCATCACGCCCAGGCCAATACCCAGCATGGAGCTCAATGAAATAAACGACACAAAATGGCTTTTTTTGCGTGCACGGGTATATCGCAATCCAATAAATAACGCTATAGGTTTTAACATGAATCAAGGAAGTAATGAACCAATGTTCATTGTAATGAAAATCAGACTGACAAGATAGAGGAAACAGAAATAGCCACCTTATTTTCCCTTCTCCCCACGGGGGAGAAGGTGTCGCAAAGCGACGGATAAGGGCATATTATAATCAAGCAACCAGTTCAAGTAATTGATAGCCAACAATCGCTGACAATACCAATACACCAGAAATTTCTAAAAATTTAACAATGAACTGTTCCAAATGTTCATAATAAATATGATCATTGGCAGAATCATCAGATGAGGCAGCCTGCAGTTTTTCCTCGACTAACGGATGAGAGAAAGCTGGTGTTTCCCCGTAAAAACCTGCCCACCATCCTTCGATCCAGTGGTCGCTTTCTACAGATCCTAAGTTAAAAGGATTAGCTTCTTCATCCAACTCGGCACTAGCACATTCATATCCATACCAATAAGATTCTTCAATACTGGGATGGTTAATATTGAATCTCAATTGAATATCAGGCAACACTTTCATTATATCGTCCATTTTATAACCCCTATCCGGTTTGGTTTTATTGTTCGTCCATGAGTACACATTGTCGTCCTAAGAGCACAACGACAAGGGAAAGTCATACTATAAAAAAATTACTATTTTTGGTAAATTTTTAACTGTATATATTGGGTATAGGATACAAATGATCTTTTGTCCAATTTTAGGATCAAATTATTGATAAGAAACCTTTTGCAAGTGCATTTTTCCTCGACTTAAAGACTTTAAATAAGCGATGCCTAATATTTATTCGTGAAAGGTATACCGTCCAATAAGCAGGAAACACACATAGTTATCCACAGAATCTGTGGACTAATTTTTCGTTTTTAAACAAAAAATCGTTTGAGTTATTGTCAGCTTTGATTTAGAAAAACGTAACTCCCCACGTCGAAACTAGTGCGGGATTTCTAATTTTGCACAGGGCTTCGTTTGCAGGAGATCCTTCAAGCGGCTTACGCCGCTTTCTGGATGACGTGATGCGGGGGTATTCGATCAAATCATATAAACCTTGTCAAGAAAAACTTAAGGCTAATTGGAAGCACTTCGTTCGGGATAATTAAAAAAAGACTATAAAAATTCAGATATCATTTACGCTGATTGCCTTAATGCTCAATGCACTATAACCGATACAGCAACTTGCCAATGTACTTTGCTTACAATTGAAAAATGCAACAGTTTCGCTACAGAAGCCCGGTGATGATACAATGCTTCAAAGGGATACTTTTTAAATGGAGCCCCCAACACCGCTTATTCTTACCATACTTGCTACAATAAAAGTATTAATTGAGCTGCCAACTATGATTTGCTGTATTAGCGCTCCATTCTCATTTGCATTATAGATGAGACACTCAATTCGCGCTCATTTTGATTAACTGTATTGTATCCAGATAAAACAGTGGATGACCCCAAAAACCCACAATGTCTCAATAATTGAACAGCCATCATGCAAGGACAACAACAAATCCAAGAAAAACAAGTAGCGCATCGGTCGCCAACATTCATAACAGGTAAATCTTCATTGTCTTCTTTGGTAAGGTGAGGAACTATCTCAGGAGTTTGGCTATCTGCACTGCGCACCAGCTCTTCATTTATACGTTTTCTTGATGGGCGCATACTTGGCATGCTGTGGCACATTTCATTCGCCAGAGTACATAAGGGAGAACTGGGTTCTAATTGCAAATCATCCAGTAAGACAGTGCCCAAAGCATACATATCGCTTGATTCAGAAAATAAATTTTTGTAATTAGATTTAAGCGTATTACAATAAGTAGGCAAATCAACCCCCATGTTTTCTAATTGCCGCGCCCAATCTTGTGACGTTTTAAAAAACTCAGGAGCCATATATCCTGGTGTGCCGTTCCCCATTGTGCTCGGAGTTCCTAAGTCAAAGGCCTCATCCCAATCTATAAACAGAACCTCAAACCTCAGTCCTTCTGTGCGGTTCATTTTTACACAAATGTTTTCTGCTTTAATATCAGTATGCACTATCCCTTTTTCAATAACCTGAACTAAATATTGCTTTAAAATTTCTCTGGCAAGTAATTCTATTTCGATTGATGAGAGCGCATCTCTATGAATTAACATAAATTCGCCGAGATTTTCACCAGAGTCTCGTGTGATATCAATTCTCTTTGTTTGAAGATTCCGAAAAAAAAATGTTCGTCTAAAAATAGGCGGTCCTATATAAATTTGCGGGGCGTATTGTTCTGTGTGCTTAGACAAAGATACCCCGCCTTCTACCAATGAGGAGTGGCTTTTTAAATAAAATACATGATCTTCAATATCTACAGCGTATTTGACGGTTTTTTTGAACAAGCCAAAATTAGTAACATTAAGAACATAATCAGGTTTCCCTAGCGCACGCGCCCAGACAGCTTTATATGCTACAATGGATTCATTCTCAGGGTCATCGTCTTCATCTATTTCACAATAATCTTCCAAATTGTCGGGCAATATTTTAGGTAAATCATCTTTGTTTTGATGAAAGTAGATTTTGCCATTAACCACAGTTGCAGAATGTGTCCCGGGATCATCTAAAAAAGTTGTTGTTATTGGTATATAACTTGCTTCGCCATCCACTCCAGAAGGCATGATATAACATCTAGGTATTAGGCGACCATCTTCATCAGAGCGTTTTGCACGCGATACTTTCAAACCATCAGGTACCCCGCCCCCTAAGGCTGCTAAAACCTCGTCGCTTATATAGCGTTCAGGATGATTAAAATAATCCTGTATAGCTATTTTTTCCTCTTCAGATATAACGATAGGCATAACACCCTACAAATTCAGTGGCTTAAAAAAAACAGTATATCAACAATTAACCCGACTATAAAGGTAGTGCTACCGCGAAAGGATTTATGCATGGATCCCCGCCTGCGCGGGGATGACAAAATTATTTAGGCAACAACGCCGACTTGTTCGCGGGACGTAGGGATCTGAATTGTCAAAAAATCCTATTCTAAATAAAATATTTAAAAGTTACGGCGCTAATCGATGCATAGTCCATTGCTCGTTCTGCCGACTATACTGAATACGGTCATGCAAGCGATTGTCTCGTCCTTGCCAAAACTCTATTTGACTAGGGACTACTGCATAGCCACCCCAAGATTCTGGACGAATAATGCCTGCGTTTTGATACTCAGTACTTACACGCTGATAGGTAGCTATGAGCGCTTCTTGGCTAGGAATAACCTGGCTTTGGTGAGAAGCAATGCTACTAATTTGACTTTTCAGCGGGCGCGAATGAAAATACTCGTCCGATTGTTCAGCATTGACTCGGTGGACTTTTCCTCTTACGCGCACTTGTCGGGACAACTGTGGCCAATAAAAGTTCAAAGCCACCCAAGGATTTGCTTCGATTTGCAGGCCTTTTGTACTACTATAATGGGTGTAAAATACAAACGCACCATCTGCTAATTCTTTTAACAAGACCACTCTAGAATCAGGTTGGTTATTCTGATCGACTGTGGAGAGTACCATGGCATTGTTGGTTGTTGGTTCTGTCTGCGCATACTCATCAAACCAACGTTTGAATTGCTCAATCGGATTCAGATCCATATCTGACTCAAGTAACGATACATCACCATACTCTTCCCGAGTTTGCGGGAGCATATCAATTGATTTGAAAGCGCACATATTATCTCACAATCTAAAGGCATTAAGACACTGGATTGCTTCGCTACGCTCGCAATGACGGTAAAGA
>CAIRCS010000128.1 GCA_903877115.1 uncultured Legionella sp. | reverse complement strand
TTAAAACCAAGTATCGAAATGCGGCTTTGTCGTACAAGCGCGACGAGCGACAACCCTGTTGTTCAGCATGAACTTAAGAAATACGACTTACCGTCTGCTGAAGCATTTATCCCAAGTTATAATAAGTTTGCTCAGAATAATGCATCCGACAAAGGTGAGGGTTTATTGGAGTTGGTTGACTATTCAAACGCTTCAGTTCCTGGTCTCTCTGATTTTCTGGGTGAGGCTGAGTTAGCTAAAGGTGATGATTTATTAGGATATGTTGGCCATTCATCTTAAGTTCATGCTGAACAACAGGGTTGTCGCTCGTCGCGCTTGTACGACAAAGCCGCATTTCGATACTTGGTTTTAAGGTAGCATCACGTGCTGCTTTGCGATAGAACGCAATAGCAGCAAGCATACGACTGTCTTTATTTTTCTCTTCATCAACAGTACTCCTAATCGTACCATCAAGAAGTAAGCCACATACGAGAAAACTTGTAGGCGTCTGAGATGCTTGGAAACGCTTTATTAGTGTAATGATTGCCTGCTCATTTATTGAGAAAATAGGTTCGATACTGTCTAATGAAAATAGAGCGCTGTAATACGCTTCGCGCATATTGCTCGGAAATATGGTCTCGAGCATATAATCTGCAAGCAGATAATTCACAGGATGTTTTTCGTTTGCTATATCCTCTATATAAATCTGTGTGACTGAGGCCGGAAGCCCCGAAAGTACCTTCGCTAGTACCGCACGCATTTGTTGGTGAACAAGATGATTACCACTTAAAATTTTGACTTAAATCAAGGTTTGTGACCGAGGCCGGAATACCGGAAAATAGCGCCGCTAGTTCTGCACGTGTTTTGCTGTGAAAGTCAGTGTTCAAGTCCAACCAAAGCTCTGTAGTTCAGGTCGGAATCTGCAGAAATTTTCTTTCAACCTGTTCGTATGTTTGCCCTTAAGTTCCAATATAGTGCATTTTATGCCTAATTTTATTGCTTTTTGCATTCTATTTTATCATGTAAGATGTGTTTTTGCAAGTTTTTCGTAAAACGCGAATTGCCTCAAAATATTACCAAAAATAGGAAAATTTTGATGAGAATATTTAAACATTCCACGGGGGTTGAGCTCCAGATGATGTCTAAATTCAATGTGCAGACAAATTATAATTATCCTAGAAAAAGCAGTTGAAGCCTACTACGAAGGCTTCAACTGCTTTTTCTAGGATAATTGATAAGGCAAAGAAAATTTAGCTATAGGTGAACAAACCATTAATCTGGATGCAATTGCTAACCAATTTCATTTTAGAAATATGCTGTCTAAAAATAGTCCGTAAATTTCGATGGTTCCGGCCTAGAACTCCCGATTCGAAAATTCGTTTTTTGTGCTGTAACTTGTAAATTCTAAAAATTAGTGCCAAATTGATATTAGGACTACGCTGTGATCAAGGATGGTACTATGCGTTGGAACTTATATTCAAAATCCGCAATAATGCTATCGATTGTATTGAGCGGGGTATGGATGCCTTGTTTCGCTTTACAAACAGAAGGTTTGCGCGGTAAACGGTTTTGTGAAGTGATTATTTCCAAAGGAAAATTATTTGAAATTTATAATACTATTTATTTAAATGATTGCCCCCAGGAAAATTGGAGCAAACTGAATGCGGATTACATTAAGAAAGAAGCGAATTCCTCTTATGTGGTTTTGAATGGACCAAGACAGTTTACGATGGATGGCGCTAAAGATACCCTTTTTATTGATGATACCCTCCAAATTTTCCAAGGTTTGGCGATGCGAAAATCTGGAGTTTTAGATCTGAGTATGCGTGAAACATTCTACGGATCACTGCCTTTTCATGAACATCATGTGAAGCAAAAAACCACATGGGTGTATGCGCCGGGTAAAAAAATCTATGAAATCATTGATCCAGAAGGTCATGTATATGTCATGCATTCGTTTACATTGTCTTCGGCTATTCGCTCAGAAAGAGATTTGGTCAATTTGGAACAATACTTAAAACTACCCAAAGGGTGGAAGTTTAAAACCGGTATTTTAACCAAGGTGGATGAATTGGTTACGATCCAGAAAAAGGCAATTGTTATCCAGGATAATATGAAAAATACCTATCAACTAGCTGGACATGATTTTTTGAATTGAACCAATACTTAAGCGCCAACTCTCTACGTCCCGCGGCTTGTCCGGGGACGTAAGTTTCTGAATACGAATTGTCTATAGACCCTAAACTCAGCAAATAAAAAAGGTGACGATACCTCAGGACCCAACCTTAGTTACGTAGCGAGAGGAGCTAAGGGAAACCCATTTTCTACCCAATTGCGTAACCCGTCATTTAAAGACGCAACGTTCTGGTATCCCATAGTTTGTAGATTTTGTGCCACCAATGCACTGCGAAAGCCGCCACTGCAATAGACTACAATTTCAGCGTTGAGATCAGAGATACTTTTTTCAATATCGCGCTCAATGACACCTTTGCTGATATGAATTGCGTTGGGAATGCAGCCAGAAGGTAACTCCTCTTCTTCTCTGACGTCAACCAAATGAAAGACTTTGCCTGATTCAAGCATGCCATGTAATGTTTCAGCAGAGATCTCTTTAATATGCTTTTTAGCCTCTGTGACCAAGTCAAGAAAATGATTTGAATGTTGTTTCATCATAACACCTCAATTTTTAATAATTAGTAATTCAGAAGGGAGCTCATAAGGTAATGATTTTAAATGGGGATCAGCCACATCCATATGGGCAATTTGGTAATCATGTACCGCGGGTAAAATATGCGTAAATAAAAGCGAGCGCTCTGGTTTTGGCTTCTGATTAAAAGAAGTTTGGCTATTGGATTTTTTTCTAGCTAAAATAATATTGCCCAACCATATGGGTTCTTGATAATGCATCAAATAGTAATTAGAACGCCATAAACGTAAGATGTAGAGATTGTCATCTTTGGCCGTACGATAAGACATTGTCAAAGCTGGGTTTTTATTGAGGTATAATTGTTCCATAAAAGGTAACTCTTCAGTGGTATATCGTCCTTCCGCATGAATAATCAGGGTATATAGGAAGGACTTGGGTTGTTTTTCCCAACCACAGGTTTCGAGACGTTTTTCCAATTCTTGAATAGATCCAGCATATTGGACATTGAACACGCCAATTCGGCGTCCGATACGATTGGTAGAATAAATAGGTAGAAGCGCTTCGTTATATTGATACCACCAAGTATCTTGATTGAGCACATGTTGCTTGAGTATCGGTGTGTGTTGCGCAAGGGTGTCTTTAAAATGGATTTTAGTGGTGTAAATAGTGGTGCATATCAGTAAACTCGGAATCAATAGCATAGGGATCGACAAAGGGTGCCGTGGAATGGCTTTGCGGCGGTACGCAATCCAAAATAACAGTCCGACGCTGGCGCCTATACCATAGGCACCTAAAACTGAGCTCAACCAATTGTCACCTAAAAACAAAGTAGCCACACCAGACAGCAGTAAACTCAAAGATAAAAATCCGGTCAAGATATTCATTATTGGATTAGGCTTCTTTTTTATTAAATAATTGATTAAAAATATACACAAGGCGGTTGCAATACATAAATATACTGCGGGAAAAAGTGCGCGAGAGGGCTGAGAGAACAAGTGAATCGACGGTTGGATGAAGATATATTTTGCAGATAAAAATGTCAGCAAACAAACGGTGCCAAGCAAACCGAGCCAATATTTTAATAAACGCCAATCCCGTACTACAATCGCAAAAGTAGCAATGAGCGCAGAGAGACTTAAGAGTGATAGCGGCGTAAAAATGAATGATATGATAATTAAATTTTTGTCCAACCAATTAGTGCGCAGTGTTTGGAGAAAAAGTGCAATGGGTTGGTTGATGATATTCACCCAGTTTTCTTGAAGAACCAGTAAACTCAAGAGTAGCGTTCCTAACATGCAATATAGCCATATCAGAGATAGACTGAGGATTTTTTGAGGCTGGCTGTCTTTTTTGTTCATCAGTTTGTGAACAAAATATTGCATGGGCTTATTTTTCTTGGACCAATGCCAAAGCATATTAACATGGGCAGCAAACCATTGATTCAATTTTCTCGCCAAATATTTTAAGAGTAAACTTAGGATCCAAACACCGATTAATATACCAATGACTAGGCCAAATAAACGTTGTGCGCTGTCTGGTGAGAGCTGGTGACTGGCTGCGCCAATGATATAACCTGGGATCACATATAAAATGGCCCAACCAATTGCGGAAATAAAATTAGCAGTAAAAAATTGCCAACGAGACATATGCATCATGCCGGCGATAATGGGAATGATGGAACGTAAGGGGCCTGTGAAACGTCCGATGAGGACACTTTTTCCTCCGTGCCGATCAAAAAATTCTTTGCCATAACGTAGAATGTTAGGGTATCGCGAGAAGGGCCACATGGTGGTGAGGCGCTCACTGTACACGGCACCCAATAGATAACTCAGACCATCTCCCATAAAAGCACCAATTGCAGCGAATAAGAGTGTTAAATCTAGACGCATTACATCTGAGCCGGCTAAGATTCCAATAGCTGTCATGGTGAGTGAACCGGGAATGAGGGTTCCAATAACGGCTAGTGACTCGAGCAATGCAATAATAAAAGTAAAAAGCAGCGCATACTCAGGGTTATGATGTAACCAGGCAGTTATAGGGGTGATGTAGTCAGCGTAAATGTGCATCGCATACTCTCACTGGGGGGGTGGTAAATTTATCCAAAAACAAATTAATAAAATCTTGTTGTACGGGCGCCATCTGTATATTGGGATCATACTCTTTGATGCGCGTCATTTTCAACTGTTGATACCCACAAGGATGAATCCCGTGAAAAGGCTCTAAATCGAGATCAACATTTAATGCAATGCCATGATAAGAGCAGTTGTTTTTAACTCTTAGTCCAATCGAAGCAATTTTTTCTTGAGCAACATAGACCCCAGGTGCTTGGTCTTGACGCTGCGCTTCGATCTGATAGGATGCCAATAAATCAATAATAATTCGTTCCAATTCGCAGACTAATGTCCTGACACCAAGATGGCGGCGTTTTAAATCAAGCAACACATATGCAATCATTTGTCCCGGTCCATGATACGTGACTTGGCCGCCTCGATCTGACTGGATGATGGGGATAGCTCCGGGATTGATGATATGTTCAGTTTTTCCAGCTTGTCCCTGAGTATATACAGAAGGATGTTCTACTATCCACAACTCATCTTGGGTGTCAGCTTGTCGTGTTTGGGTGAACTGTTTCATGTTCTCCCAAACACCTTGGTAGTCTTGCAGACCTAATTGTTTCACAGTAATGGACATCAAAGTACCATGTGAATGTCGGGATGGCGTGATAAATCCTGGTATAACGCATCCAAGGTCAGTTGGTCTGCTGCATAAACCACAGCAGTGATACTTTGATAGTTTCCTGGCTTACTCATCTGACTGGTTATTTCACTATCTTGAGTCAGCGGATAGTGCATTCGAATGATGGCCGTAATTTCTTGTAAAAACGTGGGGCTTGCTTTCCCAATAATTTTCAATGGAAAATTACAAGGAAACTCCATCAAAGTTTCTTTTGTCATTTCAACCAAACCAATGATTAAACATGAGACGCACCGAATCTTTTGCACAGGTATAATAGCCGCCTTTGTCGATAGTATCGAGTGCATAAAGCGGTTGTGTCTCTAAGGTTCGGCCATCAAATTGAATCACCAAATCACCTACTTGCTGTCCTTTTTGCAACGGTGCTTCCAGATATTTAGGTATCTTGGTTGTGATAGTAAGCTTTTGATATTGACCACCAGGGACTGTGATATAGGTTTCATTTAATACACCTAAACGCGTAGACTGCGCTATACCTTTGTACACAGGCAGTTCAGTCACACTTTGTCCTGCTTGAAATAGTTTGTGGGTTTCAAAAAAACGGAAGCCATAATTGAGCAGACGTTGGCTATCATCGGCACGCGAAGAATCAGTAGGAGCATTCAGAACCACTGCTAGTAACCGCATGCCATTACGCTGCGCAGAGGAAACCAGGCAAAATCCAGCTTCATCGGTATGGCCTGTTTTGACCCCATCTACTGAGTTATCACGCCACAACAAACGATTTCGGTTGGGTTGACGAATATTGTTAAAGGTGAACCATTTTTGTTTATACCAATGGTAATATTCAGGAAAATCTCGCACTAGCGCACGACCCAAGATAGCCAAGTCTTTAGCAGTTGTATAATGCTGGGGATCAGGCAATCCCGTACTGTCTGTGAAATTAGAATGTAACATGCCCAGGGCTTTGGCCTGTTGGTTCATAATATCTGTAAAGCTGGCTTCACTGCTGCCGACATATTCAGCCAGCGCTACGCAAGCATCATTACCGGAATCAACAATAACGCCTTTAAGAAGATCTTCAACGCTGACATCTTGTCCTTCTTTGATAAACATTCTCGAACCACCTGTTTTCCAAGCAGTTTGACTGACTCTGACTTGATCGCTGAGGTGAATCTGCTCGGCTTTTAGGGCGCGTGACACGACGTACAAAGTCATCATTTTGGTTAAACTTGCTGGGGGTAGCTGTAATTCGCTATTTTTTTCTGCAACGATTTTGCCACTATCAACATCAATCAAAATGTAAGCTTTGGCATTTAAACTAGGTGCGGAAGGTGTCGCAAAGGGATGATTCCCAACTACTGGTGGCGGTGGCGTCAAGCTGCTTTCTGGTAAAGACTCGGCGTTCAAGCCATTTGCCATGCCAAAAAAAATAGCAGAAGATAGTAAAATTTTAAAAAGATAACGAATGTTCATTGTTTGCCTGTAATAAGGGGTTGAAACAGCTATTCCCGAAGCGGGAGCTCCTAGTATATTATCCCATGTGAGAGGTATATTTGGCAATCATTGCTTTGAGAATAGGTAGGCTTAAAGGTTTGATCATAATATCATTCATCCCTGCCTTGAGGCATTCAATATGAGTTTTTCCATCGCCGTGTGCAGTTAGGCCTACTATGGGAACGGGTTGTCTGGCGTGCTTTTTTTCAAAAGAGCGGAGTTGTTGTGTAAATTCAATTCCAGAAATACCCGGCAATCCTACATCAGAAAAAATAAAATCAAAATGCTGCGTGGTGGCCAACTCTAAGGCTACCTCACCATTGGTAGCAGGTGTGCTTGAAAATTCTGCTTGTTTGAGCATTAAATCCACGATATTAAGTGCGATATGGTTGTCTTCAATGATGAGTATGTGGAGGGCGTTATCAGGCGTTTTCGCTATGGCTTGAATTGTGTCTGACTCTGGAGACGGAGACGCGTGATCAATCGGTTGCGGATGCGATATATTATTCGTTACAACGAGCTCTGCTTTTTCGATCGGCATGGTCAGTGTAAAGAAAAACCTGGATCCGACATCGAGTTGGCTGGTGACTTCAATTTTTCCACCTAGTAGTTCGGTGTACGATTGTGCAAAATGTAGTCCTAGACCATGCCCTTTTTCTCGTCCTTTGTAAGAAGGCTCTACTCGAAAAAAACGATCGAAGATATGTTGTAAAGCATTTGTAGGGATGCCTTTGCCGGTATCAATAATTTGGAATTCTAACCGTACTGTGTCGTCAGTTTTGTCTAGCAAAGTAATTTTGATATCGATATGTCCTGTATGGGTGAATTTGATGGCATTGCCGACTAAATTGAGTAAAACATGGTAAAGCTTTTTATGGTCACAAATGAGAACAGGCGGGATATTGGGGTCAATTTGAGTGCGCAGTTCAATTTCTTTCACAAGCGTAGAGGGATACTCTAAATTAACAATACTTTGAATGAGGTGATGAATACTAAAAGGGGTTGGATTGAGATCGCTAGAAGTGAGCTCGCCAGCCTGCACAACATCTAAAATTTCATTCAGCATGTTGAGGAGTTCATGCCCACTTTGGCCAAGGTCGCGTGCATGTTTTTTTTGTAGATTACTGGTTAGGTCATTTTCCAAAATTTCAGCCATCCCTACGATGCCAGATAAGGGTGTGCGAATATCATGACTAATGTTAGCCAAAAATTCTGTTTTAGCATGATTAGCGGTTTCGGCAGCAATTTTAGCAATTCGCAGTTCTTCTTCCATCTTTTTACGTTCGGTAATATCGATAGATATTCCAAGCATCCCAATGATCTCATTTCGTTCATTCAAAAGTGGTTCTTTATTAACCAGAAGATAAACGATTTGGTCTCCCATCATGACCGTTTCTTCCATGTTCAAAATGGCATTTCCATTGTATACAACGTTTTCGTCTATGGCGCGATAGGAGTCCACAAGGCTTTTGTCCCAACCGAAATCATAATCAGTTTTTCCAACGATGTGTTGTCTGGATGGAAGATGCAACAACTGCGCGGTGAGATTGTTGCATCCCAAATAGACAAAATTTCTATTTTTCCAAAACACATAGCAAGGCAGACCGCCGATGATATTCTCATAATACGATTTGACACTTTCTATGTACTTATCTCCGGATGGGTACAAATTCATACAACAGCTCCTTACTTGATACTTGTCAACATATTATCAACCAAAGCGGCTAAGTTTTGAATGTTGGGTTCATCTAAAATTGTTTCGTGATTTCCAGGTACTTTATACACATTAATGGGGCCTTTGACGTGTTTTTCCCAATAATTATAAGGGTCATCTATATCGAGGTACTCCGGTAATAGTGTATTAGCTTTGTATAGAAACACCGGCTCTTGGATAGGTTGAATGTCATATTCTAATAATATTTGCATTCTTTGCCAGGCTAATTCACTAGATATTTTAGAGTCCGTTCCCTCATATAATTGTTCAATCGTATTTTTAAACGTGTCTTTTATATGTTGCGCATCTGAAAATTTTGCCCATCCATCGAAAAAAAACAATACTTGTATGGTATCGCCATTCAGTCGTAGTTGTCTGGCAACTTCTGTGGCTAGCGTAGCACCAAAAGACAACCCGCCTAGATAGTAAGGGCCGTTTTTTTGAATTTTTTTAATTTCTTTTATATAACAGGCTGCCATATCTTCTAAGCTTTCAAATAACAATTTACCGTGCTCATTACTAGGATCTTGAATGCCATAGATAGGGGCAGGGTAGGTGAGATATTTCGCCAAATTCACATAACAAAAAATAGTCCCGGCTACAGGATGAAAGCAGAATAAAGGGGGATGATGTCCGGTGGAACGAATCGGAATGACGATGGAAGAAGAGGTCGCTGATTTATTTGCGCCAGAAGAAATCATTTCTGCCAGTTTTTCGATGGTCGTGGCTTGTCCTAGAAATGTTGAGACGCTGATGGTAATGTTGAATTGACGTTCAATGTTATTCAACAAGCGTAGGGCCGTCAGAGAATGGCCGCCTAATCTAAAAAAATCATCTTGCATGCCAACTTTGTCGAGAGAAAAAATGTCTTGCCAAATTTTTGCTATTTGTGTTTCGATTTCATTACGTGGCGGTTGATAGTAGATGTCGTCGGTTAAAATCGTATTTCGTTGAAGCAAATCAACGGTGTTGGCCTCTTCTACACCTTGTGTTTGCATGTGCTGCATAAAACTCATCAATGGATGAGTAGAAACAATCATTTGTTTTGCGCTTTGGCGTAGCGTGTCCAAAAATATCTGAGCGCCTTCAGCGGGCGTAATATCATTATTTCTGTCAAAATAAGAAATATCTGCGGGACGTTCTGTTTCTACTGCCATGCCTACCTCTTGCCAAGTATTCCAATTGATGCTCGTAAATAAAGTGGAAGAGTTCTGAAAAAAAGTCGAATAGGGAAACGCATCTAAACATGCATTTGCTGAACAATAATCAATTTGACTGGCTTCGCCTACAATGGCGGCGAGAGAAGAGCAGAGAACAAAAAAATCTAATGGCTCATGTTGTAATAAAGAGCACAATATATAGGTGCCCAATACTTTGGGTTCAAACACGGTGTTTGCCATGTCTCTAGTTTTGAATTGTGCAAGTCCACCGCCCGGTGTTCCAGCACAATGGATGACCCCATGGATTGAAGAAAATTGAGTTTTCACATCAGCTATCAGGGATTGCATTTGCACGCTATCGGCGATATTTGCCTGATACAAATGAATTTGTCCGCCGCTGTTGACGATAGACTGCAATCTGAGGATTTTTTTAGCAGTAGGATCTTCATTAGTATGGTTTTTTAACCATTGTTCCCATTCTGTTTGAGGGGGAAATTGCGAACGAGAGATTAAAATGAAACGGGGTTTTTTAACGTGTTGTGCGATCTGATTGGCTAAAGTAAGCGCAATACCACCCAACCCGCCAGTTAATAAAAAGCAAGCATTATCGCGCAGGATTATTTCTTGTTTTTGCGGTAAAGTCACATTAGAAAAACCCTGAATCCAACGATAATTTTTCCGATAAGCAATGATGGATTTTTGGGGGGCATGTTGGAGGGTATCCGCGACAATATGCTGCGCGTAAATATTATATACTTCATGTTGAGCATCGCGAGACATCGCCTGAAGTTCGGGATGACGATTGTCTTCAGGTTCAATCCAATCCATATCAATGATTTTGATTTGAATTTGCGTATGCTCTACGGGAATGATACGACAAGGCCCTGTGACAGTTGCTTTTACCGGGGAAACGGTTTCGCCAAATACTGAGAATAATTCATTGCCGACTACAGTGATATGCACTGGTTGTCTATATTGATATTCAATCATGGCCTGGGTTAAGAATAATGTGCTGTAAAAACAATTGGTTAATTTGTTTGATATTATATTTTGATCCCAGGATTCTGCCATCCTATTGGAATCGTCTGGTGCCATGAATGGGAGTAAATTAATTACATACAGAGGCAAATCCGTTCCTGGTAAAATGGACTGGATTAATAATTGATAATGCTCTTTATTCGAAATATCCATTTGGTATGCATATTTCGAATTATGGTAAAATTTGTCGCTGCAACTTATAGAGAATACGGTTTGTTGATTGTCTAACAAATACTGTTGTATCGAAGCTCCCATACCCAATTCATCCTGCAACAAAATCCACGCACAGGGATGTTCTGGGTAGGTTTTTTGGAAAGAAACGCGTTTCCAGGTTTGTTCATAAAACCATTGTGCATAAGGCTGTTTTTCATAAGGGGTTACGCTGTCTTGGCGAGCCGAAGGCAAGATCCAAAATCGTTGACGTTCAAAAGGATAGGTGGGTAAAGGGAGCCGTGCTCGGGCGCAATTTTGATTGAAATATTGCCAATCTACTCTGACACCTTGCAACCAAAGTTCTGCAATAACCTTTAACCATTGTACTGTATTGCCATCAGAATCATCATGTGTACGGGTAGAAGGTGCAAACAAAGCATGAGTAGGGCGATTGTTGACGTTGCGCAATAGTAGCTTTGGATTGTTCTGACTGATTTCTTTGATGAATTGGGTGAGGGTAGTGCCCGGTCCAATTTCAAGGAACACATTGAATTCGTTTTCGAGTAGTAATTCAAGACTATCTGAAAACCTGACTGTTTGAGCAATATGGTTGACCCAATACTCCGGATTAGTGACCTCGTGATCTTGCGCCCATTCCCCTGATATATTCGATATAAACGGAATAGTAGGATGTTGAAATTCAATTTTTTCAACGCCGCGGGCAAAATCCTCTAGTATGGGTGCCATCAATAGGGAGTGAAATGCATGGGTTGTATTGAGACGTTTTGCCAAGATGTGTTTGGTAGCGAGTTCTTGTTTTAAGTCTTCAATGATGTGGGTTGCGCCAGAAATAACGGTATTAGAAGGCGTATTGCAAGCAGCAATCGAAACAGGGTGGTTCCGAATGAGTTGCATAACAGCCTCTTCATTGTCTGAAATGGCTAACATTGATCCTGGTTCGGTCATTTCCATTAATTGCGCGCGCAATTGAATGAGGCATAGTGCAGTTTTGTAGTCCATTACGCCCGACAAACAAGCGGCCACATACTCACCAATGCTATGACCCACCAGCGCATCGGGAACAATCCCGAGTTTGATTAAAAAAGTAGCCAACGCGTACTCAAAAATAAATAAGGCTGGCTGAACAATGAGTGTTCTATTGGAGGGGTGCGAGGCGTTATTATAGCCAAATAACAACAAAGAGACTTCTTGTTTTATATCGTCGTTTAAATAGTCCAAGCAAGTGTCGATTAGTTTGGAAAATGTGGGTTCAGCGTGATACAGATCATCGCACATACCATCATATTGAGAGCCTTGTCCCGGAAACATAAAAACAATTTTATTATGTTTTGCGACGGTTTTTTTCTGTTGAAAGGCAATAGGTCCGGGAACCAATTGTGTGTCTAACGTCAATAATGCAGTCTTGCTATTACAAATGACAGCTTTTCGGTAGGCAAAGTCCGTTCTACCCAATTGCAATGTATAAGCTATATTAGCTAAAGTGATTTGAGGATTTTGCTCAATATGTTGCAAAAGATTTGTAAAAGCTTGCTCCAACGCAGTCGGTGTTTTTCCGGAAAGAATGAGAATTTGTTGTGCTGTTGTGTCATGCGGCTTTGCTGTTTTTTGTTGGTGTTCTTCTAAAATAAGAAATGCATTAGTGCCGCCAATGCCTGAGGAGTTGATGCCAGCTCTGCGGGGGGAAGTGCCATCAGTTTGCCAAGGGGTTAATTGAGAATTCACATAAAACGGAGTTTGGCTAAAATCGATGGCTGGATTGCTTCGTTTATAATGTAACGAAGCTGGTATGCATTGGTTTTTTAACGTTAGGGCGGTTTTGATGAGGCTAGCCATACCTGCGGCAATATCTGCGTGTCCGATATTGGTTTTGACTGAGCCGATGGCACAAAATTGTTGTTGATTGGTTTGAGCCTCAAACGCCATTTTCATGGCATTGATTTCAATCGGATCACCCATGGCTGTGGCGGTGCCGTGGGTTTCGATGTATTGAAGGCTGTCCAAATTTATACTCGCAAAATTTGCGGCAGATAAAATACAGCGCGCTTGCCCACGTACGCTGGGTGCTGTGTAACCTGCTTTGTCCGAACCGTCGTTGTTAATATTCCAGCTTTTTATGGTGGCATATATAAAATCCCTATCCTCGATTGCCTCGGATAGGCGTTTTAGTACCACCACCCCCACACCATCACTAAATACTGTGCCCGTGGCATCTGCATCAAATGCACGACAATGCCCATCATCTGACTCGATTCCGCCTTTTTGATACAAATAGCCTTTGGTTTGAGGGATAGAAATCACGGAGGATCCCGCAATGGCAAGATCACAATCATAATCAAGCAATGCTTTGCAGGCTGTAATAACTGTCACGAGAGAGGAAGAGCAAGCAGTAGTGATATTAACACTGGGTCCTTTCAGGTTGAGGCGATACGATAGTTGTGTACCTAACGTGGTTAAACTGTTAGCTATCCGTAATTGCATCCAATCTGCGGATTCCATGATATGCTTATTTTTAAGGATGTGAGTTTGCAGATAGGTGCTTTCTGCCATACTGGCATACACGCCAATTAAGTCCTTACATTTTTCTGAGGCATAACCGGCTGCTTCTAAAGCTTCCCAACCGCATTCCAAAAAAAACCGATGTTGCGGGTCGAGCAGTCTGGCATCAGCAGCACTAAACCCGAAAAAACTAGCGTCAAATAACTCTGGTCCTGCCACAATGCCACGTGCATTCACATAGTGTTCGTTGTGTATTTTTTCTTCCGACTCACCACTACTTAATAGTTCTTCTGGCGTAAATCTTTGTATTGTTTCTTTGCCTGCGATCAAATTTTGCCAAAACTCGTCTATACTATTGGCGCCTGGAAACCGGCAGGACATTCCAATAATAGCAATATCAGATAAAGATGGTTCTGCGTTTTTCGCGCTATGTTCTTTCATGACGCTTCTTTAACAACGCATTTTGTTGTAATGAAGCCCTATTAGGGCAGTTGATCAGTTCTTTATTTTCTTTGTTATCCGAAATGTATTGAGCCAAAAGTTCGATAGTAGGATGGGTAAAGAAGTCAATGGCGTCTATTTTTTTATTGGTATTTATTTTTTGATTTAATTTCGCACATGCTTCCATAACGATTAATGAGTTGACTCCAAGATCAAAAAAATTATGTTTGGTGCTAAGAGTTGTTTCATTTAATAGAGTACTGAACGTAGTCGCAATAATGGTTTCAATTCGATTGGCAGGAAGATGGGTTTCATGCGCGTCAAAAATAGTTTTTAAACGCATATTGCGGAGTGCTTCTTTATCAATTTTACCATTTTGATTCAGAGGAAATTTGTCAATGAGATAAATTTTCTTTGGGATCATATAGTTTGGTAAATTTTTGTGTAGGTAATAATAGAAATCAGTTTGTCGGATCACACCTTTGAGCACAGGAATAATATAGGCGACTATTACGATCTCATCGGGGTTTGAAACAATATCGACGAATATTTGATCAATAAATTCATAATGAGCGAGGGTTTTTTCAATTTCACTAAGCTCTACACGATTACCTCGGATTTTGACTTGGCTATCTTTTCTTCCCACAAAATGAATTACATTATGGTCATCTCGGTAAGCAAAATCGCCGGTTTTATATAACGGCTCTTGGGTGGTAGGGTGGACTATAAAATGTTCGTTGGTTTTTTTTTCATCGTTTAGATAACCACAGCTAAGATTGTCTCCTCCTAAGTAAAGCTCTCCAGGTTCATTAGCAGGAACTTCTTGGTAACACTCATCCAAAACATAGAGGCTAATGTTTGCTAATGGCGTTCCAATGGGTACGGTTTTCTTATAATGATCATTATCTTTCAACCGATACTGAGTTGAAAAAGTGGTGTTTTCTGTGGGCCCATACACATGAAGAATATGGAGATGATCTAAACCACCGGCCTGCTTCCTATTGAGTAGGAGATTCGTAATATCGGGATGAGATTTTTCGCCTCCAAATAACAAATAATGTAGGTTATCTAAACATTCAGGTTTATTGTGAACAATTAAATTAAAATAGGCCGTCGTTAAAAATAAAATAGTAATGCGTTCTTTTTGTAAAAAATCGGAAAATGCATCAATGGAAAGTAGTTTGGCACGTGGGAAAATAAACAGTCCTATTTTGTGTAACAAGGCACCCCATATTTCAAACGTAGCCGCATCGAAAGCCGCATTTGAAATATGGGCCATACGCGCATCCTTATCATAAGGAATTAATTTTTTATTGCTAATTAAATTGATAACAGCGCGATGCGGGATCATGCAACCTTTGGGAGCGCCTGTTGATCCGGAGGTATACATGACATACAGTAAATCGCTGGAAGATCGAGAAGCTATTTTTTCTAACACGGCCACTTTGTCTAATGCCTGCATGTTCAAAGCGATGATGCTGTCTTTATGTTTGTTAAGATGAGTGGCTAAATGTGTACTGGTGATGATCTTAATCGGTTTGCTATCTTGTAAAATGTGCTCCACTCGGATCTCGGGTGTTTCAATATCCAAAGGCAGATAGGCTGCGCCTGCTTTCAAGATAGCCAACATGGATAATATGAATTCTATGGAAGGCTCTAAGTAGATGGCTACAATCGTGCCGGGGAGAACCCCGCAGATCTGGAGTTGTTGAGCTAAGCCATTGGCTTTTTGGTTTAGTTCTTGATAGGTAATCTTTCTATCATGTTCAGTGATCGCAATTTGGTGCGCATAAAGATCGATCTGATCCTCAAAAAAATCCAAGACGGTTTTTTTAGTAGAGAGCCTATTTTCTAAGCCCAATGTTTCAGTTTTTTCTAATAACATAGATGCTTTCCAAATTACTTCCCTCATTAATTACCCACACTGTCATTAATTTAACGTAGGAGCATCGCTGAGGTACGTCCAGCAATAGAACCCCAATGACAATGACTTTTTTCCCAGGCATATGCATTCCAGCTCACAGTGAGATAGGATGCTCGGAATGATACAAAAAACAGTGGTGATAAAGCAAGTGGTAATAGGGGGATTTCATCGTTTTGTTGATTGTAAGTTTAGGTTTGCTTTTCTTAAGCCTTACTAGGGCGTGTCATCAATTAGTATTTTCGGCTGCAAACCGAGCTAATTTGCTCAAATTTCAGCTTGAATTCGTTAAATAGAGCTGGCTATTCGCCTCATTCAAGTTAAAATTTGAGCAAATTATCTCAATTTTCGCTTC
>CAIRCS010000127.1 GCA_903877115.1 uncultured Legionella sp. | reverse complement strand
GCCCGTGACTGGAGGTAGCTGCGGTCGCGCACGCGCTCGGGCGTCTGGACCAGCACGTTGGCCTCGGGGGCCGCGTCGCCCAGGTCCAGGACGGCCATGCCCGATCTGCCAGGAACGGTTGAGGGGCAGACGGTGAGCTGCAGGGCTGCAAGGGTCACGTGGGAACATTTTGAGGCCGTGATGATCACCCGCATGTTACAAATGCAAATCGGCAGGAGCAAGATACGCTGAGCTCAACGCGCGGTGGAGAAAGCATTATGATTTGCGAAAGAGAGATGTGCCCGCAGTCAGGTAAGCTGGTACGTAGGTAACAGGCCTCGAAGTCATTTCGATGCAAAAAACCGTTTTTTCCCAAGTCGGGCTGTCGGGTATGTGAAATCTCGATGCAAAAAGCCGGTGTCCAAAAATTCCGAAAATGTCGTGTGTCGGGTATATTATTCGGTCCAGATACCGGCACCCAGAGGATAAATCGCCAATCAGTCCCAGAAGATAGAGCCGATGGTAAACGCCAGCGAAAAGTGCGCCCTCAAAAAGTGGAAGAAGGAAATTCTAATTAGTGGGCTAAGCCCCATAATTAAAACACCCGATGGAAGATAGAGGACGGAAGCGAAGCGACCCCCATACACCATCCAATGGGTCCGATCCCTGGTGAAATCGGCCGGCAAAAAATAAACCTTTCGATTTAATAAATGTGGAACAGGGTCGTTGTGGTCGTACATCATCAACAACTCAGTTCAATTGAGTCTCCGATTTACAAGGATTACTCCAGGGTAACCACACCAGTCCAATTTAGGACGATAGACCGTTTGCTTGACATTTTCGTGAAGTATACCTCATACTGGACTGAGCCGTAGCGGAGTCACTCCCAACTTTCATTGGGCACCCTTGAATTTTGGCTTAGCAAAGTTAGAAAACTAGAATCGAACCTCCGACCCTAAAAACCCAAACGTAACCACCCACTGTACATCTAGTTCTCTAACTTATAATAACACCACCAAAATCCCTACTGCAACTATAGCAGTACGAGTCTTTCACATTTACTTCACTTTTAAATTGGCATTATTAGGGAAAAATCGGCGCCCTGGTACTGCGACCGCGGTACTGCGACCAACGCCCAAAAATCTCACACATCAATCACCTTCTTCGGCTTAGACACGCGCTTGGTGCGCACGACGTTGGTGGACTTGATGTCCTCCTTCTTCAGCGCCTGCTCAATCTTGTGCTCCTTGGCGACCTTGTCGATGACGTTCTCCGCCGTCCCCTTGGCCTTTTCAGCAACGCCATCCACCACCTTCATCAGCTTGCTCGCCAGGTACACCTTGTCATCGTCGAGTGTTATGCGCTGTCCTGCCACCGACTTGACTTGGTAGACGCTGTCTGAATACTTGGGCTTGGTGCCTTTGCGGAATGTGGCTGCTAGTGATACGCGACAATAGTCTCCCACCGCAAACTCAGGCTTCTCCACCCGATTGATTTTCTGGTTCATCATTTTGGCCTTGTTGATAACCACAACGGCGTGGTGGTTGGCTTCTTCGTTGGCTTCGTTGGGCGTGAGGCCGTCGAGGGCGGTATGTTGGGTATTATTGTAGACCCGGATAATATCCGCCAAATGGTCCACCCAATTGGTCGACTTGTTGCGCAGGAATGTCTTGGTGAAGATGGTCTTTAATGTCAGGGCAAATCTGTCAATGAGGGCCAAGGCTGGATGGTCGTTGGACGCCACCACCATATCCGACACAATGTCCCGCTCGCGCAATAGTTTTTGAAACTGGTCTGACGTGAACGTGGCATCGGAATCACTTGTGAGTACCTTGGGGGGGCCGATCTTGCCTATAATTGTCTTGAATGCTGTCAACACATCATCAATTGATTTGTTGGTCATTGGCTCGGCATAGGCTCGTCTTGTGAACACATCAATCAGTGCGAATATGTATCCTTTATTTTTATTTTGCGCCCGCATACTCTGCATATCATAAATGTCCATCTGATATGTTTGCCCTGGCCCAAAAGCAATATGGTGGCCCTCTTTGGCTTTGCGTCTGAGTTTTGGTTTGGTCTGCTGGTACTCGGTTTGTCGGTTTAAATAGTCCTGCACTTGCTTCTGCGTCACTTGCACGCCGTCTTTTTTCATTATTTGGGTGAGCTTGACCGCCGATGGCAGATTGTTTTTCTCATAGTACGACTGGATGGTTGAATCCATATTAATATAACATACATATTAATATTTATTCTTTTTATTCTTTTTATTTAAACTAAAATATTAACAAATTCTTTCTTAGTGGTGCGGGAGATGGCGACGTATTTTAGTTTTTCGTCTAAGCGGTTCCATTGGTGGATTGTGTAAGGTTGGTTAAAGGTTGAGCCTTGTGACTTGTGGATGGTCATAGCATAGGCTACGTAAAAGTTCATCTGAAAAGATTTCACAGAATTTTTTACAATTTTATTCGCATCGGTTTGGCTTCGTAACATTATGCTGTTTTTATTGATTTCAATGATTGTAAACATCTCGTTGTTGGCTACTAGGTGCTCCTCTTTTTCGAGCTCGGGTTTTTCGAATGTTACTTTGCCGTTCTTAACAATTTTTTCCTTCGTGTCTAAGCTGGTCAGTGTGATTTTCTCATTATTTTTGACATCCGTTACTTTGAATCGTTCGCCCACCCCAAAATGAACAGTGTCTTTGTACAGCATACTTTTAATCAATGCGCCATTTTTCTCATTGCCAAATACAACATAGGATTTGTTGTCGTTGTTCACGGTAGTAAAAATATCTCCTTCAGTAATCACGGAGTGGAATGGCTCCAGTGTGGAGGCCTCCAAAAATCCATCATCATTCTTGGTGGCGGTCTTGCGCGATATGACAGGCATCCCCACGAATAGGGTGACATCTTGTGAGTTTGGATCATAGGGTCTTTTTTCTAAAAACAATCCCACCTTGCCCTTGTCTTTGCATTTCTTTTTCTGAACATTGATTCGTTCGATTTCTTTGTTGGTCTCTTCGTGGGCGTCGATTTGGGCGTCCATCAATTGTTTATTGATAGCCATCCGTTTTTTGTTCGTGAAGACGAGATTGATATCCGTTTGTTCTTTTCCAAATTCAGCGACGGGCACTTTGGACATGGGCCGTTGGCACATCTCGAAAAATTCCACATCATCTGTTCGTCTACATTTGGATAAGGTAAGCTTGTTGCCTGCGCATAGTTCGTATAATGCAGGGCTGGTCTCATAGTCATTGCGTTCATATATGTCTTTGACGGGGGCTAGTTGTTTAAAATCACCGGTGATAATAAACGATGCATTCGGTTTGAATTTTTTGATGACCAAAAGAAATTTATAAAAATACTCGTGCATCATCGAGACTTCATCAACAAAAATGTAATCAAGAACCGTGTTCTTCATATACTTCTTGTCTGACATCTTGTTTTTAAATTTGTTGAGTGTCATTGCCCCGGGTACAACGAGGCAGGATTTGTTGGTTGGGCAGAGTGTGACATATTGTTTATTATCTTTTGTTAAAACGGCTTGGATTTGTTTGATGAGTGTGGATTTACCGCACCCACCTGACCCCAATATGAGTTGGGATTTGTTGGCCAAAATTTGTGTGACGAGCGGTGCAAAGTCGTTGTCTTTGACATCGTCCATTGTGTTCCATTGTTCGGCTACGTGTGTGTATGGTTTAGTTCTTTTCGATTGCTTGCCTTTTTCAAATCGCAATCTGTCTTTGGTTTCAAGCTTATATTTTTTGACTTGTTTCCCAGTGTCCCAGTGATGCTTCTTGAGGTTGACCCCATCGGCCATCATCAGGAACGGGAATTTATTGTCGGGGAAGGTACAGCTGACGCAGTCTGTGTTCAAATCCAGCACTGTGCCCCCATACTTTTCCACCAGCATCTTTTTCTTATACATTTCGATTTGTTCCATTTGGACGATTTGGTTGTAGATTGGGTTTTCGCTTTCCATACTGGTTGATTCGCTGTTCTTAAACATATGAAAAAAAGTTTCGTTGTTGATTTCAAAAGTATTGACAAAGTGGTTCATATTTTTGAGTAAGTCGATGTGGGATGATAAGTTGTTTTTGGCAATGCCAACCGTGATGGTGTGTAAGTTTTTGGCGGGGTTCAGGTTGAATGAACCAATCATTGAGTTGACTGAGAATTTGGCTAGTTGTTCGTCATATGTTTCGTAGCAGTAGTCGATAAATTCGTTGAAGTAAAAAGATGGTATTTCATACGCTGATTGAACGGTGTATTTGATTTGGTCTTGTGTGATAATAGATGTGGCTAAGCAAAAGTCAACCATTGGCTTGAAGTACCAACCGTTGCCGTGCAGAGGTAAATAGTTTTTGGATTCAATAAAATAAATACCTGTGCCTGTGTGTTTGGTAGCATCATACACCTCGACGCGATCCATAACACTAAAACGCGCATAGTTGTGTTCCCCAAAGCGCATAATATTGGTTCGGCATTTGTTGTCATCAATGTGAAAAACCGTATCATTTTTGGACGATGGGTTCTCAACTAATTTTTCAATAAATGCCCGTGACTGATATAAATCACTGTTGACAATATCTTGCACTTGGTTATTAAATGCACTGTGGGTGAAT
>CAIRCS010000126.1 GCA_903877115.1 uncultured Legionella sp. | reverse complement strand
TTTTTTTATTGAGATATCATGCTTCGAGTAGAGCAACTCTGTTCTGCTTCAAGCGACAACTATCCTGAAAATTACCGATGTTAATAGTCATTTTTTCCCCACATTGGTGGATGATATGTAAATTCTACTTCATTTCCATCTGGATCTCTCACGCTAAATGCATGCGTGCCTTTTCCAAATGTTTTTGGTGGATAAAGAATATTGATTTTTGTAGATTGCATTTTCTCATAGAGCGTATTAACCGATGCAACAGAATCTAAAGCGAATCCAATATGCTCTAAATGTTGAGTCTTTGAAAATAAACCATCAACTCGGTGCAATGAAATAGGATCATCATGACCTGCTAAATAAACATACTCAGGAGTTTTAAGTTCAGTCCTCATACCCAGCAAGTTATAGAATTCTTCACACTCATCTAGCTTATGTACAGCAAGAGCCACATGACGCAACGAAGCATTTTTAGGCAACATGTTTAACTCCTATTTAATTCTGGTCACTAGTATGCTTTCATATTTTTAACACACAGCGCATACAATTTCATGTCTGACTGTTCAAAAAGGTTCTCAAACAACCAGCAATTGATCCATGTTTTTCTTGTTGTATTGTTCTTGTAGCATTGTCCTGAGTTGCAACATAGAGACGTTCGTACTCCAGTGCGGCATAAATACCGAGCAAATCTCGGACAATATCAAATAACCCAAGTAACGTTTTTTCATCATACATATTCAACCAAGGTGTAATACAAGCCGATTGAAGTTGTTTATAGATGGTATCGGTTGATTTTAGCCCATTAAAATAAGTGAGATTCCATAAACATCCATTTAATGAAAAAAATGGGTGCGCAATAACAGTTTCGCCCCAGTCAATAATGCTGATAGTATCAGTTTTTTCGTCCAGTAATATGTTATTTTCCTGAAAATCGCTGTGACTGATGGTTTCAGGAATGCTTTGTTTGGATAGTTCTTCACACAAATGTCGGCATGTTAAGTACAATTGCTGTAAACGCTCAATTTCCTTTTCTGTTAACCCATCATCCAATAATAGTTTATCCTGGCTTATGAGCTGATAATAAAGAGATGCGAACCTATCGAGCCTCCAATCTGGAATACTCAGCGCTAATAATTGTTGAGCTTTATTTTCTAATGATCGCTGCATGGTCGTATAAATGCCAACTCCTGCTTTCAGTAGAGGAAAATCCACTTGGCCTTTGCAAAGTTCACGTAATGTCGTATCGCCACAAGCTTGCGTCAAAAAACAATGCAATTCAGGATTCACTGCAATGATTTCAGGGATATTTTTACAACCATGGTGATGAAAAAACGTCAGCATATCTGGCTCAAAAAACATAGTTTCTGGCACCTGCTTTAGGTAAACAACATGTTGCGATGTCTTTATCCTATAAACAACTGACCACGGCGTTTCTACAACGATTTGACGCTCAAGAATGAGTGTCCTCTCCTTATTAATTAAATATTGTTCTGCCCACTGCGATGCTTTTTCATGTTGATTCATACTAATGTAGTCTCCCAGTTAAGGCCAACTTGCGCTACTTTGCTACTTTCGATTGATTTACCGAATTTATAAGCCTGAATCCTTTAATAACACTGCATTATTATGATGTCAGTATGGTATTTTGTATGTAGCAATACTTTGCTACATAAATGCTACTCTTTGCTACATTACAATAATGCTAAATTCGTTAATCTCTTTAATCTATCTGGATTATCCTCAACGTATATTGCAGTGGTCACAATGCTTGTGTGCCCTGCAAGCTTTGAAACAGCTTTAATATCAGCGCCCTGCTCGATTAATCTAGTAATAAAAGTACGGCGCCCAGAATGCGAGCTCGCCCCTACAATGCCGGCTTTGTCGTATAATGCCTTAAACCATTTTTGCATTGCATTAGGAGTAAATCGCGATTTCTGTTGTGTTTGGAATAAAGGTCTTTTCCTATCCAAATTCCGGATAGATTCAATGTGCTCTTCTAACGCATCACATACTTTTTTATGAGTAAGATAAGCATAACGCTGTTTCTCACCCTTTGTCATCGCGCGCTTTAAACATACTTCTTCGAGAAGTTTATAACTAGGATCGGTAACATCCGCTATGGTCAGAGAAGCAATTTCTTTAGCACGCAGACCCAAGCCGAAAGAACAATATAAAAGCGCAACATTACGCAACGCAAACTGCCCAGATTTTGCTACGATCAACAATCTTTTAAATTCCGCCTCACTCAAAACCTTTGCTTTGCCTTCTTTTGACATAAACCTCTCCGAGACTGCCTAATATAATTTAATAATATATAAATTAGGCACACAAATCCAGGGTATTAAATTTTATATCTAAAAACCCCATGTTGTTACTGGAGACATCCTCTTTTATACATTTCAGGCAGTGTTTTTTGTAGTAGCAAATGTAGCACTGATGTAGCGAAATATTTGCTACATATTAATAGATTAAATAATATGCAACAACATGCCTTAAGTCTTGATTTTACAAGGACGAATAACAATGAGTGCGGGCGCATGAATCGTATGTAGCAAAGTAGCATCTAACTTTTACCAAAGAAGGAATGCGTTTCAGTGCGACAACTCTGCTGCTATTTTCAAGAGAGCTCCTCTTCGGAGTGCAAACAACTCAAATCAAAACGTAACTGCTCGCCCCTTATAACTCAATTTTACTACTGAGCGCCATACTAACAGCGACCAATGGGTTAATATCCTTGTTTTTCATCGTTTGCAAGTAGCTTGAAATTCGACAATAGGCTTTGGCATATTTTTCAGTACGAAAGCATCCAGATACTTTTTGCTTTACCTTTGTCATGCGTAGATCGCGTTCAGCGCGATTGTTCGTAAAAGGCACATGAGGAAGCTTGGCAAAAAGTAAAACGGACGCCTCATATTTCTCAAGTCGCTCCCACAAGTTATGAGCATCTGATTTTGCTACTTTGCCACGACGTTTTGTTGTTTTTTCTGGAACGACCGGTAATTCAATTTCTCCTGCCGCCAGTATTTTTTTGTATAAACGCTCCAACTTTAAATACTCATCTTGAGTCAGGCATTTTTCCTTGCGACGGGACACTATTTTACAGATTTTTTGCAACAGGCGTTTCATTTGTTTTGCCCATCGATACCCGTTCGAGTCAATGATGAACGTCAACTCACGCAATAAATGCGAGCCGCATAGGCCATGCTCTAAATGGCCATAAGATAAATAAGAAGCCCAACAGTCATGGATAATAATGCCACCATAATGAGGAATAATTGCAATGGCAACGATGGCCTCTTTGCCACGTTTCGGATGAAGAAACTTTAAAGTAATGTCACCCGATGAGTAGACGTGGATCCAATGATTTTTTTTATCAACGCGTAATGACGTTTCATCGACATGAATGTATTGAGCCGTCATTAATTCAAGCCTGGCTTTTGCCTCCCAGTGCTCTAATGCAAAATACAGACGCATGATAAAGCCTAGTATTGTTGCATCAGAAATAGTTCGACCAATAAGGGCAGCTACCATGTCGGCCACGCGATTTAATGAAATCATTTGTGCAACAATAAGTTGGATAACATAGGCTTTAATGCCGTTCCCATATTGTAACGGACCGGGCATGTCATCGGGGAATTTGCCTTTAACCGTGGTGTTGCAAGCAGGACACTGCTTCACTTCAACATCCACGTGTTCTTCTGTTTTTTCGAAAATGATATCAATCTTTGTACGACGTTCAATGCACTGACAATCAACACCACTAAGATCTTTGCCACATTTTTCACAGCTTGATACAGACAACAGAACAACTGTCTCGACAGTGCGCGTATTGCCAGCCATCGTAATTTTTGGCTTGTCTTTATCTTGGCCTGTTTTATTTTTATTCGTTATAGATGAATCATCTGGTGTTGTTTGTGACGGGGGTATACTCGAATTGGCTGAGGTCTTCTTAGTTGATTTTTCCATGAAGATGCTCAAAATGATGTTAAATAACATCATCAACATGTTAAATAGCATCGCGACTTCACTTGACACGTTACCAGCTGTAACCTGCTCTTGAAAGCTAGATTTTATCTTGTCAAACTCATCTCGAATAGATTGTTTATCAACGGTAGCCATATATACAGGGGTCAATCATTAAATTGACATTAGTATACTATAGGTTTTTTTGACCTCGTGGGGTCGCCAACAAGGCGCGATCGGAGACCGAAGCAGTTTTTCCTAATCAGATATCCTTTTTATGATCTTGGTCGATCTGCGAGGGTACTTTTAGCTCGATTTTTTGGGCAAATATAGAAAACCAAAATTCAGCGTCAAAAAACATGTCAAGCATTTTTAAAAATATTTTGTAACTAACTCTGCACCCAAATTCGTTCACCCCTGTTTGACACGCAGTGGCATATAGGGGTGAGCAGTTACATCAAAACAAATAACTGCGTCGATTTAAACTTTTACCCTCGCGGAACTGGTGAAAAATTTCCACCGGTTTTTAGAAGACGAAAGTTTCGACTTCATTGATCTGTCCGACAAAAATGTGCCCCCCCTATAACGGTCGAAATTTTCTACCGGTTGCAAACATCTCTACATAAAAAGAGCAAAATTGATTCGTGATGCGCACCATGCTATACTGTGAAAATGATAAAATCTTTCAAACACAAAGGTCTTAAACTGTTTTTTGAAAAGGGCGAGCACTCTGGGGTTCAAGCAAAGCACAAAAAACGATTACGACTACAGCTGAGCGCTCTTGATACCGCTCAGGTTATTGAGGATATGGATTTGCCAGGTTACCGACTCCATAAACTCAAAGGAGATCGAAAAGATCTCTGGTCTATTACAGTAAATGGCAATTGGCGTATTACTTTTGAGTTTACTGATGGAGATGTTTATATCGTTAATTATGAGGATTACCACTAATGGCTATGCAACACAATCCGCCTCATCCTGGCGAATTTATAAAAGAAACCTATATTAAACCTCTAGATATCAGTTTGAGAAAGGCTGCCATAGACCTTGATGTCGCTCCGTCCACTTTTTCAAGGCTTATCAAGGGTGATTCAGATTTATCTCCAGAAATGGCGTTAAAGCTTAGTAAAGCTTTTGGTAGAACGCCTGAAAGCTGGATGCAAATGCAAACAAACTACGAGTTATGGAAAGCAAGGCAAATAGTTAATTTGGATCGGGTTCATGTTATTTATGAGCATCTGCGCACCAATTGATTTCAATGCTCCATAGAAACATTGGGATTTATCTCAATGATGGCTTGATTATTTCGGCTTACTAAACGTATCCACTTATGCTCAGCTAATATCGATAGCGCATTGTCACGTTTAATACGTTGGCGAATTGGCCCTAATTGTTGAATGGCTCTGGGCGTTGTCTCGCGAAGTTGTTTAGACAGGAGCCAGCGCATTAATTTTTCTGCGTCTGCATATCCTGTGTCATTGGGAAAGGGGGCAAGCAGCCTTCTCGTTTCTTCCAAATGCCACCGAATAATCGCAATAGCCTGCTCTACCGTGTCCGGTAAAATTTCCCCATCCCTGCCATTAAAAGTATGAAAAAGCGCTGCAAGTCTTGCAACGTTCTCAGCAGCCTTGCTTGCAAAATCTTTGATGTCAGACCATATGCCCTGTGGTTTTAATCCAGTTTCCACGTGGTCAAAAAATTGAACCCATATTTTTTTAGCAGAATGACTGAACGATAAAATAGGCGTATTAATACATCCTTCTATCGTCAAGTCTTCTGATTGATTGAGGCAACTGACAATATGTGTCTCGTAGTCATCCAGTCCGTCGATTTTATCTGGCGCTTCTCTGTAAAATCTTTGGCCCATCGTACTCATGGGGTACGCCAGTAAACATCTGGCAAGAAAACCACTTTGTCGGCATATGCCTTTTGCTTGATTGGCAAGTTTTTGCAACAACAAAGGCTGCATCATCAGATTAATCGTCAAACGTCGATTTTCTAATACAAAATTATCTTGGTTTTTTCGTTTAATACTCAGTGGATTGCCATCCCAGGCTCTATTAAGAAGTGCTACAAATTTTGTGGGATTATTTTGCATGCTATGACTGCCCAGCACAATAGCGGCCTCATCCGACCATAAAGCTGCACTTGGCCAACCATGTGCTAACTCAAAAGATAATGCCTCTTCAGTCGAATCCTCGAAATAGAGCATGGGTTGCAATGGCACTTCGGGTTCGTCTGCTATTAAAGCTGCCAGCTCATTTTTTAAATCTTCCGTATATTCATTGTTTACCATAGCGCGCTTCAATCTGGATAATACGGCGTCGCGTTCCATTTTCCAGGTGTCGTGTAACAAACTTGCCCTTGAAAAGACTGGTGCTATTTTTTTACGTATACTTTGCTCCCAGTTACGAGCTGCTTTTGAAAATACTGAGTCCACTGCACTTTTTCGATCGCCACTTCCACCGCAGGTTAGAAAATACATAGAAATCGGACTTACTAAATATCTATCTCTCGCTACATTCGCTTGTGCTTGGCACGCAAGTGATATATTGGCTAGCGCGCTATTTGAGATCAGCGATATCGGCTGTTGGCCGTATTCGTGGTAAGAAATAACCGCCTTTTGCACAATGGAAGGCAATGCATCGACGGGATACTTGGTTTCTGGAGATGTAATCTCGCTCAGTGGTGTTGGTTGTTGCCATACACTTGCTAGCGTAGTATTGACACCGGTTTCACAAGGTACTATATCAGTAGTCATGCATTGCATAGGTGAATAATTTGACTGATTTTAACCCGCAACCACATTGTCTGCAAATGATTAAGAATCAAACAAACAATAACGATGAGAAATATCATTTCGCGCGCTTTGAAAAAAAGACTCGATATTACACCGTCATACTAGATAAAGACTTGTTTAACGACTGGGTTATTACCATTATAAATGGCAGAATAAGCACCAAACTTGGCAGAGTTAGAAAAATCGCATTTTCTTGCTTCATTGTGTCCTTCCAGTAAGACTGCTTAATATTAGCCATTAATTTTCGTTATATTGTTCCGGTGCAATCAAAACAGGAGCAATCATGCAGAGTCGAGTAGCGCTCAACGAAGTAAAACAAGCATTTTTAGAATGGCGAACAAGCAAACTACATCGAACAGAAAAAACGCCGAAGCATTTACGCAAGCAAGTGGCAGCAATTGTGCCTTATTATTCAAGAAGAGAAATCTTGGCATCATTAGCTATCACCGACGAACAGCTGAGATTATATGTCAGCAAAAGCCAAGAAGAGCAAAATATTTCTGCTCAATCTAATGACATACCATCAAATGAGTTTATTGAGCTGCCAATGCCGGAACTGCCGATAATCAAACATGAGTTAACATCAAGCACGTCGCTGACTATTACCCGATGTGATGGAGCAAGTTGGACTATTTCTAAAGCGAGCGAAGATGTGATATCCGAGTCATTGCGTTTGTTTCTTAGGAGTTAATCGATGTTACAAATTACACCACAACATCGATTGTTGTTAGCAACATCTCCTGTTGATTTTCGACGAGGACTGGATGGTTTGGCGGCACTTTGTCGGATCAGATTAAAAAACGACCCATTTTCGGGCGCTATATTTGCTTTTCGTAATCGCTCAGGAACTTCTATCAAGCTACTGGTCTACGATGGCTCAGGATTTTGGTTATGCCAAAAACGCTTCTCCAAAGGCCGTTTGGCTTGGTGGCCAAGCTCACGAGACGAAGCAACAGAGATAAGAGCCCCAGAGCTTTTATTGATTTTGGCGCAAGCTAATCCAAAAGCTGCAAGCATTCCAGAGGACTGGCGTCGTTTACACTCAAGCAGCGTTTGTAAGGTCGGAGATTAATTGTAGTTGGTGCTTATAGTTCCATGGCAACCATAGTTGCGGCTCTTTAAAAACATGAGATTTATTTTCTTGCAAAGCTGTCAGATAATCCACGGGATTAGCATTATTATCGATAGCTGTTTGAATCAAACTCATTAATAATCCTGCGACATATGCCCCATGCTCTGTTTTATGAAACATGGCCATCTTACGTGTGCGAATAGGCATTTTTAAGGCGCGCTCCACATGATTGTTATCAATCAATGCCCCCGGTACACGGGTAAATTGGGTCAGCGCATGCCAATGGTTTAACATATAATTGATGCTTTTTCCTAAAGGAGAATTAGGCTCTACTCGTCGTTCATCGCGTTGTTGATTGAGCCATGCATATAAGGTGTTCATCAATGGCAGGCTATGCTGTTGGTGATAAAGCAAACGTTCATCATCTGCCATTTTTTTCGTTTGTTCGTCAAAATCATAGACTTTACGTAAGATCTGCAGAACAAACTGGCATGCTTCTGGGAACTCATTCTCAAGCTCGCTAAATTTTCTCAATCCATGCGACAAACAATGGCAAAGAATGACTTTAAAATCATGGGTAAGATTCGCGGATAATGCATCACTCATTGTTTTAATCCCATATTCCGCAGTAAACTCATGAATAAAATTCCCAGTATGGTTTGCCTAGGCAGTTTAGTATAATTTTATGCCTATCAATAATGTTTGTAACCACTTCCGTTGTTTTATCAATGATTAATACACTGATTCCTTGGAAGCAAAAAAATACCCATCTTGCTGTTGGCCGCTGAGTTGGTTTTTTCTTCATATCAGGGAAAGATGCGTCTTGCTCAGCAAGACGCTTTCTAATCAGATGTTCGATCCCAGCATAAACCATAAGACTGCAAGTCATAATCATTAGTAATGCTTCTATGCGCTCAGGTTTTTTTAAAAATAATGAGGAAGTTAAGAAATCAGGACTTTTTAAGAATCGAAAACCGCGCTCTACCGCTTGTTGAGATTTGTATTCATCGAGTAAAAACTGCATAGAAAGATGTTCAGAAAGGTCATTGGTTCCTAATATAAACAGACCTTTGGTTTGTTGCGCTTCATCACATAAACTCAAATCAGTTAAGATAGCCCCTATGATTTGAAAGGTCGTAACGACCTCATCATTCAATCCAGGTCGACCGCGTTTGGTTCGTTTGTCATGCTGTATGATTTTGGGCTCATTGATACGGATAAATTCCTGCTTATCAAGCCATTGCTGTAGTGCTTTATGTGCATCGGTATCACAAGCAAACCGTTGTCTCATCAGTTTTTTAAAGTCGATAACAGAACGCTCAGTTTTTTTACTAATTGCAGCATTTAAAATATGCTTTTCACGTGTTTTTGCTTGAGCGCTTTTGATCAATAACCAGCGCTGTTGAATACCGCCATAGTTCGATTCAAACCATGCGCCAGTATAACCATCTTTCAATTCTGTCCACGAAACGGCAGCTGCTTGCGCTAAAACGGCTTTAGCTTCTTTTAGTTTTTGAGGTACTCGAGTAATAAATAATTGGTTTTGTTCGGCCAGAGATTGTATGGTTTCTTCTGTATACAACGCTGAGTCACCAATAAAATAGGTATTATGATAGGCTGATTTCAAACTTTTTAGGTGCGATTTCACCGTTTTTTTAAATGTTTCAGTGTCGTTCACATTACCGCTAACTGCCTGCATATATAATGGGATACCAGCTTGGTTCTCTGTTATAAGACTCAATACAACTTGATTTAAATCAGGTCGGTGATCACGACTATACCCACGTGTAATATGAATGGTTTGTGCATTGATATCATGTTCATACGCACCATCTAGGGGTCGTGTGGAACAAATGCCAAAAACGGTCGTTTCAGAAAATGGTTTTAAAAATCAATGGGTTATGCAATGGCATGACGAGTTCAAAATTCACTATTATTAACATTTTTTAATACATTTAGGGGATAAAAAACGCAG
>CAIRCS010000125.1 GCA_903877115.1 uncultured Legionella sp. | reverse complement strand
GTCCCAACCCTAAGTCCTGAGAGTGTTAATTCAGCACAAAATTCCACATTATTCTCCAAATATTTTAAACAGAGCAGATGTTATCACAAACTTGCTGTTTCAGGGTTGCGAACTCCAGCGTTGTCATTGACTTTTGATCAATTTTCGATTAGTTTTCAGAGGATTTTCTATAGACAATAAAAGGCTAAATTGTGCAAGACTATAAACAAACTCTCCATCTTCCTGTAACCGATTTTCCCATGCGTGGCAATCTGGCTGAAAATGAGCCGAAGCGTCTACAACAATGGGCTTTGGATAAATTATACGAACAAATGCTGGCCAGTAAGCCGATTGATAAATTGTTTGTTTTGCATGATGGCCCTCCTTATGCCAATGGTAATATTCATTTAGGGCATGCTTTAAATAAAGTGATCAAAGATATTATTATCAAATCTAAAACTTTGTCTGGATTTCATACCCCCTATATTCCGGGTTGGGATTGTCACGGTTTGCCGATTGAATTAAAAGTAGAAAAAAAACTAGGAATCGCCGCTGATAAAGCCAATCCTTACCAATTCCAACAAGCTTGTCGTGCTTACGCAACGGAACAAGTCGCACTCCAAAAAGCAGATTTTAAGCGTTTAGGGATTATGGGAGATTGGGAAAAGCCATATCTTACTATGGCGTATGACATTGAAGCCGAGAATATACGCATTTTGGCTCAGCTTCTAGAAAAAGGGTATTTGGTTCGTAATAACAAACCGGTCAATTGGTGTACGAGTTGCAGCTCATCCTTGGCTGAAGCAGAAGTAGAATATGAAAATGTGACGTCTACCTCAGTGTTCGTTAAATTTGCGCTGACTAATCCTGAATCTGTTTATAAAAAGTTTCACTTGCCTCAACTCCAAGGTCCTTTGGCTGTTTTAATTTGGACGACGACAATCTGGACGCTACCCGCTAATAAAGCGGTGGCTCTGCACCCCGATATAGAATATGCCATTGTTGAATACGGTGCTAATGCGGAAAAGTTAATTATTGCCAGCAAATTGGTGGCAGAGCTGATGCAAAAAAAGAACATTGCGCAGTATCAAGTTCTTGGAATTTGTAAAGGTCAACTTCTTGAATTAGAGTTGGTCAAACATCCTTTTTATGCCGTGGAAGTGCCTATTATTTTAGGCCAACATGTGACCGATGAGTCAGGCACAGGAGCCGTCCATACCGCGCCTGCCCATGGCCAAGACGATTATTTGGTAGGTCAAACTTACGAGCTTGAAATAACCAATTTGTTGTCTACGGATTGCAAATTTATTCCCGGAACGCAATATGTTGAAAATCAAACCATTTCCGAAGCGAATGAAACATTGTTGAACGTTTTGAAATCTAATCATGCCTTGTTTCTTAGCGAAGAGTATTTACATAGTTATCCCCATTGCTGGCGTCATAAAACCCCAATTATTTTTAAAGCAACGCCACAATGGTTTATTGATTTGAGTCGTCATCAATTACGTGATGCGATTTTAGAGCAAATCACTCAAGTGAATTGGATGCCTGCGCATGGCGGGAATCTTTTGAAAATCATGACCGAAAATAGGCCTGATTGGTGTATATCGAGACAAAGAACGTGGGGTATTCCCATGTGTTTGTTCATCCATAAGCATACCCAAGCATTGCATCCCAAGATGGTTGAAATTATGCAAACTGTAGCAGCCGAAATTCAAAAATCCGGCATTGAAGCTTGGTGGTCGCTGGATCCTAAGACTTTATTAGGCGCCGATGCTGAGCAATATGAGAAAGTATCTGATGTATTAGACGTATGGTTTGAATCAGGGTGTACGAATTTAACTGTGGTAAAAAAACGCCCTGAGTTTCATCAACAACGGGCTGATTTGTATGTGGAGGGGGTTGATCAATATCGAGGTTGGTTGATGTCTTCGATGGTATTGGCCACTGCTATTACGCATCAGGCGCCTTACAAACAAGTACTGAGTCATGGCTTTACGGTGGACAGTACCGGTCGCAAAATGTCGAAGTCTTTGGGGAATGGTATTGAGCCGAATGACATCATTAATGAATATGGTGCCGATATTTTACGTTTATGGGTCGCTTCGACAGAATACACTAAGGAAATGACGCTCTCGAAACAGATCTTACAATCTATTTCGGATATGTATCGCAGAATCCGCAACACGGGCCGTTATATGCTGTCGAGTTTGCATGATTTTGATCCTAAAACGGACATGGTTGCATCCCAAGATATGCTGGCTTTGGATAGATGGGCGGTTGATGCTGCTTATCAAATGCAGCAAAAAATACTAGAAGATTATGAACAGTTTCAGTTTCATAAAATCTTAAAAAATATCATGCATTTTTGCTCTATTCAGATGGGCGCATTTTATTTTGAAATTATCAAAGATCGTCAATACACTCTGCAAAGCGATTCGCGTGCACGGCGTAGCAGTCAAACGGCGATTTATCATATTTTACAAGCGTTTGTGCGCTGGATTGCGCCAATCCTGTCTTTCACCGCAGATGAAATTTGGCAATATATGCCAGGCGAGCATGGAAAGTATGTATTTACAGATAGTTGGTATGAGCATTTGTTTCCGATAGATACTGATACAACGCTCAATGCTGATTTTTGGCAATACATCCAGCAAATGCGCAATGATGTGAATAAGGCTATCGAAAATGGTCGCAATCAGAAACTATTTGCTCAGTCTTTGGAAGTGGAAGTGAGCATTTATGCTAAACCTGAAGCGGTGGCTTATCTGGCGCGTTTAAACGATGAATTGCGGTTTGTATTTCTGACCTCAAAAGTAGCGGTCACTCAAACAGATAATTGGCCTACAGATGCGTTGTGTAGTGAAACAGGACAATACGCGATTACTGTGCATAAAACTGCTGCGAAAAAATGTACTCGATGTTGGCATCATGTTGAGGATGTTGGTGCACACTCAGAACATCCTGAGATTTGCCCACGCTGCGTTGAAAATTTGCATGGAGCAGGTGAAAAGCGGTTATATGTATAATACCGATTGCCTGATAAAATGTTTATGAATTCGAAGTACGAAAAAGAGAGACGGCAACAGTTTTCTATGTTTGCAGCGGAACAAAGAGCACGAGATGCTGGCCAGATACGGCACAGCAAAGCGGTATTTGACAATAAAACTAATCTTATCACCCAAATAGAGCGGGATATTTTTCCTGCTTTGGTTTGGATAGAAACTGCCTGCGGTAGAGTGGGCATGGGTTTTTTTCAGCATGAGCGCTGGTTGGTATCCAATGCGCATGTGATCAAGCATAGATCTGAAATAGAACAGGGCATTGTATTAAAAAAATCTGATGGTACAGACTGCTTGCTCGATGCCGAACAGGCTTATCATCGACCATGGGATAGTGTGGTCTCGCCAGATATCGTAGTAGTGAACACGTGCGGGATCCACGCAGTGATACCTTCTAACCCATTGTCTTTAGATAGCGTTTATCCGTCTGTTTATTATTTTTATGTGGATCTCAATTTTCATATCCATTATCTAGCGCCTGTTTCTGCAGCACACGAGCTTCCAATACGTTTTCAGAATTTGGATGGCCATATACCGCAAGAAGGTTGCTCCGGTACACCGATTTTTTCGGCCCAACTGACGCTGGGTAAATCGCCTAATTGGAGGTTTGATACCGTCGGAGCACTGTATGCGCGCTGCGCTAGTTCATCGAGCGCGTTTGAAGCCATGTCTTTTTTAGTGTGTGCGGTACCCATCGTTGAAGAATTTGAACAAATCAGATCTATTTTACTGGCTTTGGAGTCTTCTGAATCCTACCAACAGCGTGCAAAATATAGTGCTCTGGTTGGTGATAAGCGACAAACCCTTATAGCACATAATATGTCTGAACAAGAAGCTGCTTTGGCTCGTCAGGGTATCCAAGCCTTTGAAGCAGGACACTCTATATTAGAGATAGATCTGCCCGAAGGATTAGAAAAGCTAGCGAAAAATACTTTTGTGAGTTTAGAGCAATCCTATTTACATGAAACGGCAGAATTAACGCTTAATGAGATAAAAGAAACTTTTGCAAATTTCGTAAGCTTTATTAGTCAAGCAAAAAATATTGGTATTAAGGTTACACGTGAGACCACCCTCATATATAGCAAGTATTGGCGTTTAGATGGGAAGCCTGGTACGAATGGCCAGTATTGGGTTTTGCAGCTTCAAGATAACACTGGGAAAGGCGTAAAAGTAGCTGGAACGCAGAAGTCTGCCTCTTCTGTATTTGCTGAAGTAAAGGTGCCTGTGCATATTGAACACATTAGTGGTCAAGCTTTGGGAAAGGATTTATTAAAAAGCCAAGGGTGGGCTAAAAAGAAAGAGACATTAATGGCTCAAGAAAAAACTGCAAGAGGAGCCCAACGAAAAGAATTACAACGGTTGGCAGAAGAGGTAACTGTTTCAATTGTCGCAGGGACTTCGGACAGTTGTAGCACTCTCCAGGATTATACAACCTTGCTAAATACGGAAATTCGTAGAGCAACTACTCCTTTGACTTTAGAATTGTTTAATGCAATCTCAGAAGAGGCTTCTGATCAAGTAGCTTTTTCTTCGATTAGTAAATTATTGTCAGACAGTCAACGCTTGAATACCGTGAATGACATGGGGGATACCCCTTTGATGGTGTTATTAAAAGATCATAATTTAAATTCCAAGCCAATCCAATCTGCCAAAGCACAATTATTAGCGGCATTTAGTATTTGGGATCAGCCTAATACAGAAGGGAAAACAGCTGCGCAAATTTTGAATCAACATCCGGATGCTGAATGTTTGCGGATGTTGCTTTCAATCTAAGTGACCATTTAAGTAATCGCAATGATGTGATTATAGCTATCACTAATTTGTATACCCATTTATTTTCCTGCGTTTTTCACGACACTGTGATCGTAATTTGAGGAATTGCGCATTTTTTTCGTGCCTCTATTTGGGGCATCAAAATAATTGGATTTATGACAGGAGTATCAAAATGCACGGAGCCAAAAAGGTATTGAAGATTCATGATGTTTTCTCAAAAGTGGGTATTGTTGGTTGCGGCAATATGATGGAAGCATTTCTACGGGTTGATGGCTAATGATAAATTATTGAGACGAAAATGCCTTATTCAACTGATGAAGGGCTCGTCGGTATTATTAGAAAATAGTGAATTGGCATTTGAGGCAGCCCGTCGTCAAGTTACTTCGCCCAATGGTACGACGCATGCGGCAGTGACGAGCTTTGAGAAATCAGGTTTACTCAATTTACTTATGACCGGCATTGATGCCGCAGCAGCACGTTCCAAAGAAATGGGACAACCGGCGGTCCTTCCTAATGTGAGCACAGTGAGTGTGTTTAAGCCGGGTGCCCCCAAGGCTGATCAGGAGCCGGTTGTTCCTGAGGCATCCAAAAAATTCGGTACCTAGTACTAGTACACGTCATCCTGAGTGTTTAGCGAAGGATCTCCCAAAGAGAAGCGAGATTTTATGCTGAGGAGATCTTTCGTTTTACTCAGGATGAGATGCTTTTGGTTTCCTGTGTCATAATATTCTTAAAAGTAATTTTTATAACGTAAAAGGGTATAACGATGGCGATTAAAGACGTGGTAAAAATGGGAAATGCTAGATTAGCTGAACCTTCATTGCCGGTGCGTGATTTTGCTGATCCTCAGCTGCAAAGTATTATAAGTGATATGCTGGATACTATGAAGGAAGAGGACGGGGTGGGGATTGCTGCGCCGCAAATTGGTTATCAACTACGCATTATTATCTTCGGGTTTGAGGCAAATCCTCGCTACCCAGATGAAAAATCTATTCCTTTTACCGTGTTGATAAACCCAGAGATAGAGGTGCTGACAGATGAGATGGTTGATGGTTGGGAAGGGTGCCTAAGTGTCCCAGGGTTAAGGGGCTTGGTACCGCGCTATACCAAAATCAACTATAGTGGCTACGATATCAATGGCCAGCGCATTGCACGTTTTGCCGAGGGATTTCATGCGCGAGTCCTGCAACACGAATACGATCATTTGGATGGGATTTTGTATCCCATGCGAATAAAAGATCTGCGATATTTTGGTTTTGAAGAAGAGTTGTATAAACGATAGCTCGCAATGGTCATCTTAAGGTCTTTCGTAGTAGGCTTTCACCCTAACTAGGGATTTATGATTAATTGTTTTTCTTGTGTTTTTATTGCAAAAAAAGTTCTTTAATTAAATCTCATAAGGGCTATAATCTCAAATATTCGTACATTATATAAAAATTGGAGCGTGGCGTAATTGGTTTTTACAGTCACGCCATTCTGGAAGAAATTTGCTCATTAGCGCATGAAATCTTTTGTTATGACTGGCTTCTAATAAATGCACCATTTCATGAACCAATACATATTCTAAACAACGAAGTGGTTCGTGGATTAATTGTAGGTTCATCCAAATTTTTTTGCTGCTAGGATTGCATGAGCCCCATCGGGTTTTCATTCGTTTTACGCCCCATTCCCCAACTTGCACGCCCATGACTGGCTCCCATTTGCGAATCAAATCTGGTAATAACAGCTTCATTTGAGCGCGCTGCCAATTTTGGAATAAACTTTGTTTTAGCTCTAATGTGGCTTGGGCTTTGACGTAGCAAGAAATATACGGTTTTTCAAAGGTGATACCCTCCTGTTGCGAGTGTTCATGGATGATCACAGAATAGTCTTGTCCTAAAAAGGGATATAAATCACCGGTATTGAAAGCATGATTTTTGGGGATTGCTCGGGCTAAAATTTGATCTCGATGGGTTCGGATCCAATTTTGTTTCTGCTCGATAAATTGCTGAATGTTATGGATGGAAGCACGTAACGGGGCACTGATATGTACGCTGCCATCTCTGCTAATCCGTAAATTAATATTTTTAATCCGTTTTCTTGTGAGGGTAACCTCAAAATCATTACATTGAAGGGTAGACATGCCAGGCCAAGTATTTTGATATATACTGAGCATTATATCCCTCATCCACTTCAGTGACATCAGTATGTCCTCTCTATTATTATGAAAATACTCAAAAAAACATTAACCGGTTGTTGGTTTGGCTTCGGAGTTGCGCTAACGGTTGTTTTGGTGCTCCTCCACTTACATGTACCCTTGAATCGTTCGGATATACTGGGTATTGCTGTTTCTTTAAGCGTAGGAATGATTGTAGGGACTTATTGTGGCCGAGTATGGGGCGTAGTGATTATTGAGCTCGGTGCAAAGAAGACCCGTGAAATCGTTAGAGCGATGGGATATGGGATGTTGATTGGCCTAATAACACTCTATGCAATTGTTTTCATTATGCTAATCATTTCTTACGCACAAACAGGCTTTTTAAGCATGGTGCATGCTGCTGATTATTTGAAAATTTTTATTTCTATCATAAAAATGCCTTTTCTTGCTATTTTCGGTACGTTTATGGGGTGTATTCTTGAGCCTCTGGTTTTGGTGATGAGTGGATTTGGCGGTGCTTTATTGTATTTTCTACGACGGAAAGTAGTGGCTATTGCAGAAAAGGACTAGGGTCTGTTGACAATTCAGATGCCTACGTCTCGCGGGACGTAGATTTTCTGAAGATGAATTGCCAACAAACCCTAGTACAGCGCTTCAAAATTTGAAACAAAAACTGTTGACCAATATTTTTATGAATCGATCCATGTTCTACTTGGAAAACGTTACCAGTTCACCGGTACTTGGCGTAATAAAATGCTCTCGTAAAGTACGATAAGGCGGCGGTGATGATGCCGCATTTAAATCGTCTAAACTATGAGAACGTTGTATGCGAACACCTTGGGTACTATTTGGTTGCGTAAAAAATAGATTAGTATCAGTTTGGGAATAAAACCGAGATTCTTGATAACTCATCTGCGATGGGGTGAATGATATACTGTGATTATACGGGTCTTTATGTCCTATACAACCCATATCCATCAAGGCTAGGACTTCTTGAGTTGTGGCAGTGGGTGCGTAATTACCATTGTATTGCGACGTATTTTGTTCATTATCAGCACGCGTTTCTAAAAGTAATTGCTCTAAAAATTTGAGCGGATTATGCGATAATATGGCCGATTCAATATTATGAAAATGTTGCTCAACCAGTCGAAATCGATAGCCTAAATTCACGGCAGCTTGTAACCATATTCGATTTAACATCCAAGTAAGATGTTGTGGGGGGGGGATTGAAATACGCGCAGCGGGGTTTTGAATGCGCAATCACTGCATCGACTGCGCGCGCTGTACCCAACCAAAGCGTTTTGTTTTTTGGATGACATTTTGCATGTAAGGCTAGTTTTATGATTTCTTGCATTAGCGTAGCTTCGTCATAGTGTATTAGGCTTTCGCGTGCGCCTGGCGTCATGATTTCGCGTAATTTTTTGCCAGTAATTTTTCTTGTTCGTAGGTTGGATTCTGGATTATAATAGAGATTCTGTAGGCGATTAATCACTAAAAATCCAATTTCACCTTCAAGAACCAAATGATCTGATGCAATAATTTCAAGAAAGTCTTCATTTTTAGTGAGTAATAAATTTGCTAATGAATTATGCTTTCTATTCTCTAGACTCAGAATTGATTGGAAATAAGCTAATTTATTTCTGACCAAATACCATACTCTAAAGCCAGGATTCTGTATGTTTTCAAAAGCGGACGCTTTTGGGAACCGAAATGCTCTTGTGAAAATAGAATGTTGTATGTCTGGGCTAGCATGAAGCAGGGCTAAATGTTCAGTGATAGTCGCACATTTTGTTGCGACATCCGTTGCTATATCTTCAGATTCATCAATGTAGCGGTTCATGATGGCAACTTCTTGATTTGAATTGTACAGGTCTTGTTTGACAGAGGCTCGTCTATAATCAAAATAAGAATGATTTTTGCTGGGAACCGCAATTTGTTTTTCTATTGCGCTTAATTGATTGCCTATATACTGAAAATATTCGCGGGCTGTCCCGAATTGATTTGAGCACAAATCTGCTTTAAAAGTCTTTATTTTTAGTTTAATTGCTTCAATTTGCGCCATTTCTCGCGACCAAAGTCCTTTTTGTGTTTTTTGATTCATAATATTCCTTATTTGAGCTCGAAGTTATAGCTAGGAGTTAGTCTAATTGAAACAGATTTAATGACTCACCTTACGCACTGGCCGCTTAGGAAGTCATATTTTTTAGTTCCTGCATAGCCACCTGATTTGCCCTGAGCAAAAGTTTATATTTGATGGCAAAGTGGTTCAGTTTTGTTTTAATTTTTAGCATTTCAAGC
>CAIRCS010000124.1 GCA_903877115.1 uncultured Legionella sp. | reverse complement strand
TGATAAAAATCAGATACAGTTGGTTTTTATTCAACCAGGAAATCCACAGCAAAATGCTTATATTGAACGATATAATCGAACTGTTCGGTACGATTGGTTGAATCAATTTTTATTTGAAACTATTGCTGAAGTACAGCTACATGCGACACAATGGCTTTGGTCGTACAATAATGAACGTCCAAATACTGCTATTGGAGGAGTTCCTCCAAGGCAAAAATTGGCACTAGTTGCCTAAGTCTCTACTTTTAGCTTCGGTTAAAAATGGGGGGATTACCATTCCGGCAGGAGTTGTCCGTGGCTTGTAAGTTGCAGTTCCAAATCAACCTTTTTTTTGTATATTCGGTTGTGTATTCTCTTTGTTTTCAAAGGCGGCATCTGCGGATGGTTTAGCCGCGCCTTTTGATTGCCAGGCAGCTCTATGTATCATAAATGCGTCATGTTGTTTATATAAATCTTGGTTTAAAATATAAGTCAGTATTTTTATTATTTTTTGCTTAAGAGTTTGGCCCACAGTATCCGTTGGCTGCTGCAGTTTAATAAATCTCTGTATATCCCTTGAAGAAACTTCATTTTTCGTATCTAGAATTTGATTAATAAATGTAATTTTTTTTTGATTTTCAGGCTCTGTATTTAGTTTGGATTCTAAATAAATGCGGCATTCGCGTAAATGAAAGAATAATTCAGTTTTCCATTCAGGAACATCTATATAGTTAGTTAAACTAGTTTCAGCTAGTTGTGCTTGGCTTTCGAATTGTGGTGTTCGAGCTTGCTGATCAATACTTATTTGTAGCGTTAGCATGTCGTTTTTTTTGTCTGCTAACAAGAGACTTAAAGCGTTCAAATCAGGTCTTTTTTCTGAATTTACAGGAATATCAATATGGTGTTGCTTTAAATACTGTGCAACACCAAGGGCATCTTTTAGTATTGCGGCGCCGTCTCTAAGGAGTGCTGAGAAATCTGAAAGAAAATAACCACTAAACTCAGAATCTTCAAAAATTTTATTTTCTAATAGATAAATAAGGCTGATATCTTGATCACTATAATCGGTAGCAGCTAGTTCACAAGCTGCATATAAAATCAGGTCGCCTTTACTACTTTTGGATTCTGGATAATTGCTGGTCAATCTAGAATAAAAGTGCAAAAAACCAGAAAGGTCACCGTCCCGCAATAATTCAATTTCAGTCTTTATTCCGATCATTTTTTATCCAATAAATAAAAATAGAATACATTAAGTATAGTGTAAAACTTGGTTTTCACAGCAAATGCAATAAAATTTAGTAGGCTTGGTTATGCAAGGCTTACTCAGCACATATAGCAAGGAGTCCATATCATTGCCCTAGCATTACCCCAAAGCTTTTGCTACGCGATCTCCGTAATCTTTATCGGCCATAGAGAAATGTGCAATCTGTCTGATCTGAATGGTTTTAGGGATGTTTTTCATAGAACTTACAATATTATCAATTAATTGCGTTTTCTGTGAATCATTCATTAAGCGGTAAAGATTGCCAGCTTGAGTGTAATTGTCATTGCCTTTTTGATGATCATAGCGATCGATATCTCCTGTCACTTTCAGTGGCGGTTCTTGAAAGAGAAGATTATCGATAGGGCCGTTAAAGCTATTGGGTTGATAGTTGACTTGTGCACCACCGTTGCCGTCAAAACGCATATGCCCATCCCGATGGTAGGTATGCATTGGGCACTGAGGTTTGTTGATAGGCAATGCGGCATAGTTCACGCCAATGCGATAACGATGCGCATCCGCATAGGAAAGTAGACGTGCTTGTAACACTCTGTCGGGTGAAGCGCCCATACCCAGAGGTAAATTACCTGGCTCAAAGGCAGCCTGCTCTACTTCCGCAAAATAATTTTCCGGGTTGCGATGTAACTCTATTACCCCGACATCTATCAAGGGATAGTCTTTATGTGGCCACACTTTGGTAAGATCAAAGGCTGGTATAGGGTAGGTCAGTGCTGCTTTTTCTGGCATGATTTGGATCTGCACCTGCCAAGCGGGATAATCTTTGTTTACAATGGCTTCAAATAAATCCCTACGATGATAGTCAGGATCAGTTCCTGCAATCTGCATAGCTTCGCTATCGGTCAGGCATTGAATGCCTTGTTTGGTTTTTAAATGCCATTTTACCCAAAAGCGTTCGCCTTGATCATTCCATAAACTGTATGTATGAGACG
>CAIRCS010000123.1 GCA_903877115.1 uncultured Legionella sp. | reverse complement strand
CCGTAAAGCCAGCGATATCCAGATGCACTGGACGTGGTGAGCCAGTCGTGGCTTCTCTAAATGCTTGACGAATCAAATGTGGCATTTGTTCAATCACTTCCATCTGCGCATGAAATTTTGTCACCGGTGTAAAGAGTGGGCCGTGCTCTACTTCCTGATAGGAGTTACGATATTGCATTGCCGCCACATGCCGACCAGTCATCGCAATCACCGGTGAATAGCCTAAATATGGGTCTTGCAAAGAAGCCGCTAAATTTGCGGCACCAACGGACTGCGCAAAACATAAACCGGGCTTACCGGAGATTCTGGCGTAACCGTCCGCCATATAACCAACACCTTTTTCAGAATGACCTAAAATTCTTTTGATTTTGGTATCTTCCATCTCTGCTAGGGCGCGGCGCAGTACTGCATCCATAAAAAACACATGCGTAACGTCGTAGGCTTCTAAAAGGCGTGCAAAGTAAGTTGCACCATTCATCTTGGTTGTCAATTCTGTCTCCTAATTATTGAATAATTTATTTATAGTAATTAACAATATATTACTGCATTAGGAGTTACTACTTGGCAAAATGAATGGCTTTAAGCCGTCGTGAAGCACTAGCCACTGTGCAAGAATTTTAGGTAATACGAAATTGATAGAAATCAGAGATTGTTAAAACGGCTCAAAGCCTAAATGTCCACGAAAACGATTTTTAATAAAGCTGCCATCTCTAGGTGGTAGTGCTTTGGGATATTCGATTGCCTCAATAAAAATATTGGCTAAACCAACACTATTTCTCGCATTGACCTGCTTAGCGATTTGACTAACATCGACTGGATTTCTAACAGCTAAAGTCCAATCAAAACCACAGGCACTGGCTACGCCAGTTAACTCAACGCCTAAGGACGTATGACTTCTTTGCATCCCAGTTTCAGCGTAGTGGCCATTATCAAGAACCACAATGGTTAAGTTTTTTGGTTTTTGTGCACCAATGGCAGCGAGACTGCCCAGACCCATCAGCATTTCGCCGTCGCCAGTAATTACTAGCACTGACTTTTCTGGTTGCGCAATCGCAATCCCTAGTCCCATGGCAGCAGCTGCGCCCATGGCTCCCCAAAGATAAAAATTCTCAGGGCGATCTCCTGCCGCAAAGACATCATAGGACGGTGAACCTAAACCCGTAACTATTAATGCCTCTGGGCACAAGTCGACCAACTCTTTAACAAATTCCCTACGATTAATGGTGCCGTGTTGATAGTTATTTTGACTCATTTGGCATCCCACTTTTTGCGTCCAATTAGACTTTGTGATAACAATACTGCAACTGCGTCTCCCCCTACAAATGCTGCGTCAAACCCAGCACTTACTACATCCGGTACACTTTGCGGCGTATCTGCTCGCAAGACATTAATTCCCATCATTTCGAATGCTTGTTGGGTTGCACTACCCATAGGCGTTTGCCATTGATTAAACTCGGCCCATTCGCCCCGCATCGTCACTAAACAAAAGAAGGGAAATTGACAATTTTTAATCAGCGAAAACATATTGACGCAGTTACCAACACCACTACTTTGCATTAAGAGCACTGCTCTTTTACCACCAAGCCAAGAGCCGCATACGACCGCAACACCGTCTTCTTCCGTTGTTACAGGGACTGGCTTCATGACATCATCAGCCCAAGCTTTTTTAATTACTTGCGAGTGACCAGCATCTGGCACATAGACCAATTGCTCGACGCCACCGCGTTTAAAAATATCGAATATTTCATCTTTCCAAGCATGCTGTAATGTTTGCTCTTTAACGTCCACTGTGAACCCTTTTATTCAAGTTTTTCTAGTTTTTTAGTTCTATAAAGCCTCAACCATTACATCGTTGGGCTTTTAAATTCGCCGCCTAAGCTCACGAGTCCAAACGGTATTAATTGCGCATCGAGACTAAATACCATATGACCTGCAGAAGCATGGGCATCTCTAAAACGACGCTCAAATTGATATTTCTCGTAAATGCCGTTCGCCCCTAATAATTCATGTAATAGGTCGACTGCTTCATTGGCCATTTTCATTGCCATTGCGGTATTACGCTTGTATTTCAACTTGGTTGGAATATCAAATACGACGTTATTCTTGTAAGCGAGTTCTGCTTCAATCGTGTTACCAGTTAACCATTGATAAGCTGCATCAATCTTGCCATCAGCAATCGCAATTTTCATTTGCAAGGTCGGAATATCGGACATCTTCGCCCCAGTATAACTAGTACTCTTCGATTTAATCCAATCAGTCGTCTCTGCGAGCATCATGCGCGCATTGGCGATCATTGCGCCAGCGATACCGTTGCCACCAACGGAACTCGTCGGTACTTTAAACATGGAGTTTTGGTGCACTCTAAAACCAGGAAACTCATGATTTGGATTACGTAAATTCATGGAGAGTACGCGGTGCGCTGGTACAAAAACATTTTCACATTTCACACTGCGACTACCTGTGCCACACATGCCCATCGTTTGCCAATCATTAATAATTTCATACTCTTCGCGCGGTACGAGACAAACACACCAATCAACGACTTTATCGTCTTCTTTCACGAGACAAGAAAGCATATTCCATTCGCAAATATCGACCCCAGAAGAAAAGCCCCAATAGCCGGACAGTAACAAACCACCGTCTACTTTTTCGCCCTTACCCTGAATATATGCCACCCCGGATGCAATTAGCGCATTCGGGTTTTCTCCCCAAATATCTTCTTGCGCTTGCATTGGCCATTGGGCTAGTTGACGATTATGTGACGCCACATTCGCAAAAACCCAGCCAGTAGATGGGCAACCCAGACCTAACAAATAAGGAACTTCCATGAACGCTCTAAAATCAACTTCCATCCCACCCCACATCTTGGGCTGCTGATAACGAAAGAGTCCACTCTCATGTAATTTATTCACCACAGCGTCCGTTAAATGCGTTTGCTTTTCGTTGGCAGCTGCCTCTGAGGCTAAAAATGGTATCAAATCCTTAGTGCGCGCAATCATTTCCTCATAGGAAACGTCGGCAAATGATTCTTTCTTGAAGGGATGGCTTGCTTGGTCTGGATGATTCAACTGCACTGGAGCATTCATGCTGACTCACTTAAATAGATTTGGAAGTACTTTCATATTATTTTTTATCTTTTTAATTGTCAATACAATTCAACTCATTAAAAATCAAGAAGCATGAGAACTTTTCATAAAAAATAGTTAAGTAATTGTTTTAGTTGAAAAATTAAATGCAAACAATTTATCTAAGTACTTTCCTTATTGCATTAATCATCATAATGATATAGTCTAATTTCAAAAGAAATTGATTCATTTAGCCATCCCAACAAAGACTATAACGAAGGAGATATCATGCCCATCCAAGGTTTTGCTCACATTAATGTTAGTACCTCCGATCTCGAGCGATCAAGGCGTTTTTATGCAGAAATTTTGGGCTTAGAGGATGGGTATCGACCGCAGTTTGGCAGAAATGGGGCTTGGATGTATTTAGGTGACCAACCGATTGTACATATTTCTACGTCTAGAAGTCCGTTGCCACCCAATGGCAAAACCGATGCTTTTGATCATGTAGCGTTATGGACTAAGGATATCGATTATTACCGAAACTTATTAAAAACTCACAATATCAAATTTGCTGAATTTGGCGTGCCTGAAACCTTTCAGTATCAATTGTTTTTTAAAGATCCGGACGGTACCGAAATTGAATTAATCTTTAGCGGTGAAGAAGCCCTGCTCGCAACCCAAGCAAAAGATGCAAAAATGGATGCTAGTTTTGGGCGAGATAATTAATGCTGATTTTAAAGCTGATTGGTAACTATTTATTGGCAACTATATTAATAACGTTTGGTTGCTGATGGTATGAAGTCAATCCCCTTACATCTGCAAATCTCGACTGAAATTCGGCAAAAAATTCTTGATGGAATTTATCCACTAGGAACAAGACTACCCACCGAGGAAGAGCTTTGTATTAGCTATAAAGCTAGTCGTCCCACCTTGCGTCAGGCTCTAACGACCCTGTCCCAAGAGGGTCTCATTATGCGCAGGCCCAGAACTGGTTCCACTGTTCTGGCAACTCAAGCACAAACTGTTTTATCGCATAGTGTTCGCACCGTTAATGAGCTCTTAGATTATCCAGGCTCGAT
>CAIRCS010000122.1 GCA_903877115.1 uncultured Legionella sp. | reverse complement strand
TTATTTTTTAACACCAAGTTCTCCTGCCGCCCCTACAGGGACTTTGGCGAAGTCTTTTGTTTGTTTTAATGCGTGTATTATGTGTGTTACGGCTTCACGCGAGGGATGTGTTCCTAATGCTTCGCTTTGGTGTTCCAATTGCTTCAAAATTTGTGGTATTTCTCCATAATTTCTAGGTTCATAGCGTAACGTCTGATACAGGCGCTTAGCTAGAGACGCTACTGCTTTTACCTCGCTACATTCATGGGCATTTTGTGGTGAGGGGAACCGGTCTAGGTTGGCAACATAATCTTTTATAAGATTTTGAAAAGTCAGCGCAATTTTCCATTGATGTATACTCATCTGATCTTTGGAGGAAAGTCCACCAGAACTAGCATGCCTGTGTTTGCTCGTTCTTTCTTCTCTATGCGCCATTTCTGACTCTAGTGCGCGTAACTCTGTACGAATATCTTTATGGAGCTGGATTTGTGCATAACGAGTATCAATTGCCATATATTCATTTTTAGTTTGGAATAGATGAATCAAAAATTCTACGCCTTTACGAATGGGGTGCTCAGGAGCTAATTGCTGCAGCTGTGTGTCAATATGTGCTATATTTTCTTCGTTTAAATGATGTGGTAATGCTTGCGATTGCATTAGATGAATAAAGGTTGATAGTTCACGTAACAAAGCCAAATGCTGAGGACTAATGGTTTGTATCGCATCGTCAGTGGACAGCATTTCAATGTATTGCAACATGTTGTCGCTAATGAAATCAATGGTCTCTTGTTTTTCTTCACTTGTAAGGGTTCGGTCTATAGTACGAATATTATGTGCGTTAATATTTTCCATGATATTTTTTATCAGCGCATTTGCTACCGAAGATACGCTACTCGGAGGTTGAAAAAAAGTAGGCAGTGGATTACTTTGATTTAGAATAATTTCAAGCGGTTGCGTGCTAGGTGCGGGGCGTTGGGTTCTGATGGCGGCTTGGAATTGTCTCGACTCTGCAACCATCTGTGTTGCCCGATTAAAAAGTCCTGCTAACGTTGGGTTAAGTGCGTACTGAGGATTTCTTCGAATAGCTTGCTCTATGGTATTAAAATGCTCCCATGTCCAATTGGGTGTATTTAATAATCGGTGCAGAGCCCTTGCTACTTCTTTCAATGGTGCCATCTCACGATCTTCAGATTTCTCAATTAATAGGATTTGTCTAAAATATTTTTCTAGTAAACTGAAAATGTCGTTTGTTCGGATTGAAATGAAGCCGTGTTGCTCTGCTTCCATGGTTTCTAATGCAGCCGGGTATAGTTTTTTTAATAATTCCGCAAAAGAAGCATTTTCTCTTTGATTAGCTGGATCAGACATGAATAGGTAGAGTGCGTTTAAGTTTGCTCCGGTTCTGTTTTTTAAAAAATTCTTAAAAGGTTCAATGAGTTTGCGGTGCTTGATTAATTTTCTGTGCGCATTTTCTATATTAGTATTCAGTACCTGCATTGTTCGTTGATAGGAATATATTGTTACTGCATCTAGGATTGGATTAAGCTTTGATATACGGTCTGCGATTTCCTCCGTCTTTTCTATAGCTAGTCTTACTTTTTTTAGGATGTTTTTACTACTTTCTATAAGCCGACGGTATTTATCTTTTAACAAATCAAAAATAGCCCCTGCATTGAGATTGAACAGAGTGGTGTGTGCAAATTGTTGCAATTCCGCCTGTGCTTCAGGGTATAATTCATTGATGGCATCCAGAACTTGATTAATTTCAGACGCTTGTTTGCCGGCAATAAATTTTTGCTCACAGAGAGCCGAGCATACGTGAAATAAATTAACGTAACTGGGCTGGGTTTTGAATAGTTCATAGGCTTGTTGTATTCCAGCATGTTGACAGCTGTTTATGTATACTTCTAATCTATTATGAGTTTCTGAACTTTTCTCAAACTGGGTTTTTTCTGTACGAAGCTGAACTAATTTTTTTTCATTCATACTTAAAGCACTATATTCTATATCTTTTTCTTTCCATTTTTCATGGAAACGATGGTCTTCATTTTTAATGTCTTGTTCGAGGCCAGCCAGCTCTCTCTCAAGTATTTGTCCTTGTTTGATGGCAGCGTCCAATGAATTCACTGGTGCAAAATACCGATATATTTGAATAATAAGGGGCAGCCATTTTAGCAAGTAATATAAAATTTGTGGAATGATGATGGCCCGAATGTCGGCATGGATATCAATGATCAATTTGTTGAGTCGTTCAATCTCTTTTTCATGGGCTTTTTTATCGCGGAGAAACTCTTCAAAATCTGCTAAATACTCGCTGTCTTTTGCATTATGTTTTTCTAGTAATGAATAAATACGTACATCACTCTGTTTTATCTTAGGCATTGCAACGGGTTGGTGATAATCGGTTACATATTTCACATCGGATCTGAGTTGTTGCAAAATATGAAGCTGCTTAAAAAAAGCATCATCGCGTGCTAAATAATGTTTAGACAAATCAGCTCTGTTTTGTGATTGGGATTGTAATTCAATTTGACTTTGAGCATTTTGAAAAAGCTGTAGCTGTAGTGCTCTGTCAGCCTCTAGATGTTCGATAAGCGCTTCTTCATCGCGTAGATTTCTAGAGAGTTCATGTTCTAAACGTCTGTCTGCACTCATGAAGCACCGCATATTATTTAGTGATATACCTTTATTGTAGTATAATATTTGATTAAATCAAACATGTTTTAATCATTTGCGGCTAAATGTAGCTCCCCATGTACGTCATCTAGAGCGCATCTTTTTGCGCGAAGGATCTTCGAATTAAGCACTGTACCGACTTCAGGAGATCCTTCACTGCGTTCCGGACGTACCTTGTGAGTTACAACTAAATATAATGCGGAGTTTGGGATTTTGCCTAAGTGCTGTATGCAAGCCCATTAAATAACTATAAAGAGTCGTTTTGGTCTTGGACAAAAAAAATAGTGTTGCTCTGCTTCGTTGGGCCAATGCCAAACCTACCATTAAATAGAGATACAGCCCTAGTTAAGTAGGGCTGTTGGATGAATGTAATGTGAGATTATTCAAATATTGCAGAGGGCACACAAGAGTAGTCATTTTCTTTTGATATTCTCAGTGTAGTCTTGTTTTGACTGAACATTCTAGGGTCATATTCAGGCTTTTCGGCATTATGTCGCTGAATTGCTTGCTCACTAAGCGTTGCAGTAACATTATCGTCAAGTGAGTTAGACCTCTTTGAGCGTGCACTTGGTGAGCCACTAGGTGTAGAATCAGTATCGTCAAATGAGCTTACTGAATACTGTTCTGAGCGCATATCTGCAGCGGAAGTCCCTGAGATAGTACTACAGATTTGCATAAAATCTGATACCAAATTAGCGAATCCTTGATCTTGATCATAGTCAGCATCATGGACGCCGCACATTAGTTGCTCTAATGTCAATAATGCGGACAAAGTCGGCTCGCGTATAAACTCGATTATTTTGGTATAAATAAAATGATCATACTTGAGTTTCTCATATTTATTTAAAAATTCTTCGCAAGCCTGCTCAGTAATATGTGGAATATAATGTTCCCGCACCGCTTGATAAGCGCCAGAATACTCTTCTCGCATCAGTGCACGAGTCTCTTTAACCATGCTTTCCCGTCTGAATTGAGGGTGGGCATGGATATGCTGATATAATTCACCGAAATTATCTAAATTTCTGGTTTTGAGAAAGGTACTATATTTATCAGCAAGTGCTTTCAAGAAGATTGCTTTTTTATCGGCATCATCTTGTCGTGCCTGTACTGATATATAAGTATCCAATAACTTCATTTCTCGCTTAGAGGTGTTTTTTTCATTTTCCAAGCGTTCGACCATATCGGGGTGCAAATTTTCAAGTTGAGACAGAATACCGTCTAAGGCCTGCGTTTGCATCGGCAGATCTCTTTGAGTTGCTTCGTGTTGAAGCTGACAAGTAAGACGATAGAGGTCTACTAGATTGCTAACTGTTTTGGTTTTATCATAGTTACTGTAGGCAGTAATTAATGAAGGATTTTCTAGATTGTAAACACATTTAAACAAATTGTTTGAATTTGCCGCTTTTAAGTCCTGAGGTGGCTTAGTCGCATAATTTTCAAACCATTTTCGCTCAAAGGAAACTTTAAGTTCAGAGTGAAGTTGCTCAAATTTCGCTTGTTTTTTCATTAATTCTGCAGTTTTTTCCTTAATCAGATCTTGAAAAGTCATGTAGTCCATCAGTTTTAATAAAAATGCTGGGAATACGTTTTCAATGATAAAGTCCATCCAGGTTCTTTGACTTTTCAACGTTGTTTTTATTTCATCTGTGACTGAAGCAACATTTCGGAGGAAGTTGAGCGAATGCGTCAGATAAGGCTTGGTCAGCTCATCTGCGGCTACCAATTTGCGGTTATCCTGTTCAAACACCTGATTTTCAGTTGGAATATCTAGCTCTAATGAATGCATATATTTAAAAAACGCAGTATCGCGTTCTCGACATAGGCGTGATAGTTCTTCTTGGGTTGGAATATCTTGTGATACCACAGGCTTCACAGCTATTTTTTTTTCAGGCACGGGCGTCGATGGTGCTGCCGCGACGGTTTCTCCATAATATAAATAATTAGTCAATGAAGAAAAGGTGCTTGAAGCCATATTTAGTATGCTGCCTACCGCTTCCAATAATTCATCCTCCTCCCTGATGTTTCGAGCTAAATGAGCCAATTTTTTCCGATATTCATGAGATTGTTGCATTGCAGCAATATACCCTTGATAATGGGCTTGAACTGCTGTTGGAGCGCCTTGAACCTGCTCGTCAATGCTTATCGACATTTTATTGTTTGACATCACTATTTCCTTAGCAAATGTTCAACTATTGAAATTATACCACAATATGATAAAAAAAAGAACAGATTAATAAGGTTCTCGAAATTACGAGTTGGTAACGCGTAGCCATACCATTACCTATAAATCGAGCGTTATTTGAATTTAGCCATATAGCCAAATACAGGATCCCAGATCAATGTTTTGAGGGTCGAGCAGGATTCAACCAAATCCAACAGTGTGGATTTAGAATGGGTGGCTAACACAATCATATTGGCGGAGTTGAGGACTGGGATGCAGAGACTTGCTTGGTGAAATACGGATTTTAACTGTTGTAAGACGTGAAATTCTTGCTGGATCCCCACCAAATTTAAGGCTAAAAACCCATGCGGTTCTAAACGCTGTTTACATTGATAGAAAAAATCTGGCGCAGCGCAGGTTTTAGGAAACCCTGTGTCAGAATAAAGATCGATTAATATATGCTGATAATTCGTCTGGGTTTGGGCGATGAATGTTTGAGCTTCTTGTTGCACAATAGTCAGGGCTTGGATGGTGTCAAGCCAGAAATACTGCTTAGCAAGGGCAATGACTTCTGCACTGGCCTCCACTGCAGTCAATAGAGCGGGGGGGATATGAGAGGCAGTTAGATGAATCACTGCGCCGCCTCCCAACCCTAGTAAACAAACCGGACCTGGCTGAGCACGCACAGCTAATGTAAAAGGCACAAGATAAGGCATAACCGCTTTATGCGGATGGCGGCGATGGACTAAAGTCTGGATACATGCATCGTCTTGAAAAACAAGCCAGCGGTAGCTTAAGTTTTGCTGAATAACAGCGCATTCAGAACGATAGAGATCATAGCCCGCAAGGGTTTGGAAAAAAGTACTCATAGGCCAAGCATAGCAGTTTATTCATAGAAAATGTATGGTAATATTGATGCAAATCAGAGAGAGCTAAATTTGAAATCACCAGCATTCCAAACAGCATTATCCGTGGCGCATCCTGAATGGCGACCAGGCATAGAGCAAGCCTTGACGACTATGGATCCAGATTATTTGCAGAGTATAGCGGAGTCTAAACAATGGTTGCCCGGCTTGCCGCATTTGTTCGCTGCATTTTCTCAGCCGTTTAATTCGGTGCGATACGTATTGTTAGGCGAGTCTCCCTATCCCAGAAAACAATCTGCCAATGGCTATGCTTTTTGGGATGCGGCAGTGGGGGAACTGTGGTCTGATAGCGGGTTAAATAAAACAGTTAATCGTGCAACATCCTTACGCAATTTATTGAAAATGCTTATGTATGCGCGTAAAGATTTACAAGAAGACTTCTCGCAATCGGCTATCGCTAGAGTAGATAAAACCAATTATGTGCGGACTCTGGCTGAGCTATTTCAAGCTTTGTTAGGAAATGGGTTTTTGTTATTAAATGCTTCTTTGGTCTACGAACCAAAACGTGTGACGTATCATGCGAAGCATTGGCGCCCATTTATGGCCAGTATTTTCCAATATCTGCATCAAGCTGATCCGAATATCAACTTGATTTTATTAGGTAATATTGCGCAGCAAATAGCGCCCACTGATTTGTTTCCTTGTTTTTTAGCGGAGCACCCTTACGTGATTAGTTTTATTCGCAATCCCGATGTGGTGTCTTTTTTTCAACCTTTCAATTTATTGGTCAAGCACAAATGACACAAACAACCGTAGATGCAGAAGAAGTAGCAAAATTTGCGCGTCACGCAGCAGAATGGTGGCAGTCTGATGGGGCGTTTCGCACATTACATGATATCAATCCGGTACGTTTGGATTATATTGAGCAGCATGTTGGCTTGCGCGATCAACGTATTCTAGATATTGGATGCGGCGGGGGCATATTATGCGAAGGAATGGCCAAGCGAGGGGGCCGCGTGACGGGTTTGGATGTGGAGCCGGATGCGATTGCTGCGGCTAAGGCGCATTCGAAAGCTGGGCATTTGAATATCGACTATGTCTGTCAACCTTTAGAAACTTGGGTTGCTACGCCTTTTCCAATTATTACCTGTTTAGAAATGTTAGAACATGTCGCTGATCCACAAATGATTTTGAACGAAGCTGCGAGATTATTGGCCCCAGGGGGATATTTATTTCTCTCGACTATCAATCGAAGTACTATCGCTTATGCCAAAGTGGTGTTGGCTGCAGAGTATGTCTTAGGATTGCTACCTAGGCGAACGCACGACTATCAAAGATTTATCAAACCTAGTGAATTGGCGTCGATGGCAAGAGCTGCAGATTTGGAGGTTTTGGATCTGGCGGGTCTGGCATATTCTCCTATGACCAGAACCGCTTCCATAGTGACGTCGTTAACCGATAATTATTTGCTGGTGGCTCGTTCCGCACAATAACGCTCTTGATAGCGTTTTTGTGCATATATTGCTTGTTCGGCAGTGACTGTGCCATTCGGCTGACCATATAAATCAATCCGTTCAGCATCTGGTTTTTGCGCGGATAAATAAGCTTTGGATACTGTGTAATAATTAAGTGCTTCACGTAGGAGTTTTTTACTGCAAGGAGGCGAGTCAAGGCGTTCATACACATCGATGATATCTTCTAAGATACCAAGTTTGAGAGGTTGAACCAAATGTGGCTTTTGAAAAAAAGCTTTGGGAAACTGCTCAATAAGCCAGCTCACGACCATCTGTTTTTCGGTTTTTATAGCCATAGTCTCAAGTATTTAAAAATTTATCTCCCAAAATTATCATAAGGCGTCATTTGTAACAACAACTTTTAGCGCAAACTTTGGTAATTGTTTACCGCTTATGTTATGGGATCTCCAATATAAAGCACCGCTCGTTATGTTTGACTTGACGTGTGATCACCGGTTAATTGATTTTTAAATTTGCAGTTAGAGCAATTTTGTCCTAAATTTATAGGTATTAGGTAGTCCAACCTACAGGATGAAATGATGAAAAAAATCGTGCTGGGTATCAGTTTGTCGGTGATGACTGCAATAAGTTTTTCTGAAGGTGTTCCGTTAGAAGATTTCTACCAGGAGTCGAGTCGTCTACAAAAAGATATGGTTTCTTCTGCTGAGCAAAAGGCTGGCAAGATCATCGCTTATTTACCTGGCTGGAGTACGCCTCCTGCGGCAGTTGATTTGGCCGCAGCGGGATATACGCATGTGATTGTAGCGTTTGGCGTATTTAGCACGGTGACACCTGGACAAATTATTTCTGCATTCGATTCTGTATCGCCAGCTTATATCCAATCGTTACAAACGGCAGGGATCAAAGTATTGCTATCATTAGGCGGCGCGTCGACAAACATTGTGAATACGACGGTAGATTTTCATTCCGTACTGGCTAAAGTTTCCGATCCACAATGTTTTACCGAGGAATTTGTCAGTTCAGTTGAGGATATGCTGACGCAATATGGTTTTGATGGTGTAGATATTGATATTGAGCATGGCTTGATTGGTGCAGGGAGTTTTATCAATCCTACTGGAGATATTGCAGTTTTGGCCAACATTTTGCAAACCCTGCATAACAAACACCCTGATATTATACTGAGTCTAGCACCACAAATGAGCAATATTTCTGCAACACAAGGTTTTGGTGACACGTGGGGAAATTATGCTTCTTTGGTTATGCAAACGGCACCGATTTTATCTTGGGTGGGCATTCAACTATACAATTCTGGGTGTTGTCTTGGGATTAATAATATTTGTTATGGCTTTGATCCACGTCATCCTGAAAAATATGTGGATACCTATGTGGCGATGGCTACCAATTTACTCGAGGATTGGCCTGCAAAAGACAGTGCAGATCGGGCAACAGGTTTTCAACCCTACGTGAGTTATTTGAAATCATCTCAAATTGTTTTAGGGTTTCCCGCGATTGATAAAAATGGCGTAACCGATAACGCTGTGCCAGTGGCTGATATGCCTGCTGTAAAACGCAGTATGAATTGTTTGCGGACTGCCACAGTCAGTAGTGCTGGTTGTAATGAATATACCGCTCCAAGAGCTTACCCTGATATTGGGGGGGTATTTGAATGGCAAGTCACCTACGACCAAAGCAATAATTACTACTTTGCCAAATCGTTAAAGAATTGTGTTATGTCAGGAAATTGTGAGTAGATTGGTATATGCCGAGCTGTCACCGCTAGGTCACGGCTCGGAAAATAATGGACGTTTACGCGATATGCGCATAACGCGAGTGTTTGAGGTAATTCCTATCTGGGTAATAGGCAAAAAGCACTGAACCACCTTTTAATAAATTAATCACGGGTTTAGCCAATTTTTGACTAATAGAAGGACATCCCCAGCTACGGCCAGCACGTCCGGATTTGCGGATAAAATTGGGATCCACATACCAAGCACCATGCATGACTACGCGTCGATCATAAGCATTGTCATTAAAGCCTTTTTCTAGCCCTTTTAAATTCAAAGAGAGACCGTTCGAGCCTGAATAAGTACTTTGAGTCACATAGGCCCCAAGGCTACTGGCTTTGCTGGAAGCTTGATTAGAAAAATGATGTGGCGTGGTATCGCCTGAATTGACGCCATGCGCTACATAGGTGTTATATAACAAGCGATTACGATGCAAATCGAAAATCCACAGTCTTTGTTTAGAAGAGGGCAGTGAATAGTCAATAACTGCTAAAAGAGGTTTTTTAGCGACACCGCTTATCTGAGCTTTTTTGTACGCTGATAAAGCAAGTTTTAACACAGAACGATTCAATTTGGGTGCTGCACGGCTCAAAGAATTGGTTTTGGTATTAAGATTGAACGAAGTCGCAAAACTAGTAGAGTTCGTTATGAAATTTCCTATTAGGAAAACGAGTACAAATAACGTGATATAAGTTCGCATAATGCTCCATTTTTCTTTTAAATAACAAGCAATTATATCAAAAAATGAGTGTAATGTAAAATCTGGATGCTTTCAAAGCGAGTCGATCTTGACTTGCACAGTGTGATTTCAAGAGATTTTAGGCTATACTTCGTCCATTATTTTTACCACTGCTGAGACTATATATTATGCTGG